>CAZFUY010000020.1:0-29960 GCA_964522445.1 uncultured Thiotrichaceae bacterium
GCGTTGTTGGCGTTCATTCGCGTTTTCTTTTGCTTATAAATCTTTTGATCTTAAAGGTCAGTTTCAGGATGTAAACAGAAATCTAATGGCTCGTTCCTGCTGATCGGGTGATTTTATTGTGTACATTATATTTACCCGATGGTTTCTTCATTGGTAAGCGTTTTATTTCTTTAAGTGTTTTAGCGTCATAAACAATTACCGCGCCATCCATATCCCAGATACTGAGCAGAGCATGTTCACCTGTTTTATCAAACTCAACATGAGCAGCCGTTTTTCCTGGAGCGGGTCGGAGTGTTTTTACAATTTCAAGTGTGCTTTTATCAATAATGTGTACAGCATCTTTGTTAGGCCCAAAGAAAACATCAACCCAGGCATAAGGTGACTTTTCGTGGCTGCGCATAAAAAAACCTGGTCCCAGTGTTTTAATTTTTTTAATTGTTTTCCATGTTTCCATGTCAATAATACTGACAAAACTTTCTTTAATATTAGGTGTGGCCAGAATGGTTTTTCCTTTATATTTCCAGGTAATACCAGAGCTTAAGTGAGGCATCCCCATTGACTCAAGTGAATGGGTGACGCGACCAAGGTCAAGGTCTATAACCTGACCTTTTTTGTCTCGTGTAGTACCAATGACAAGTTCGTATGTCTGATTAAAAAAGAAATCATCCAGATAGTCATCGATTTTTATTTTTCGTATTGGGAATTTTTCTTTGTTTTGAGTATCACCTGCATTTTCACCTGAGTCTTCCCGGTAATCGTGCATCCACTTTCCAAAACCCATAGGTGGATTGTCTTCATAAGAAATTTCCCAGATCTCTTTCAGATCTTTTAATGCAGCAATAAATGTCTTGCGTGGTGCAGCATCATAAACTGCGCTAACACGTGAACTATTGCCGTTTTCATCAGAGACAGGAATTATTTTTAGAGGCGATAAATCTGTTGCAGATAATATGACCAGTGTATGGGGTAAATAATTGCCTGCAATAATGTAACGGCCATCGCTGGAAACTGCGACATTGCGCATATTGATGCCTACACGAATTTCAGCTACAACTTTTAAATTATAAATATCATATTTTGTAACCCAGCCATCCCGTGAACCAAAATAAACATAGCGGCCATCGGGTGAATATTTGGGGCCGCCATGTAATGCAAAACGAGAAGGGAAGCGATGAATAGGTTCAAACGTATCACCGTTTAGAAGAGTGACGTGATGATCACCTAGTTCAACAACTAAAAATAAATTCATAGGATCAGCATTCCACACAGGTTTTGCAGGTAAGTTCTGTGCGTCTGAATAAATAATCTGGCTGGTCCAGATGTCTTTAATATCCCATTTTGGCATTTCTGCAAGCGGTGTATAAATGTAGTCAACCAATGATTGAATTTCTGCTTTATTTAATTTTTCTTTAAATGAAGGCATTTGAGTTGCTGCACGACCCTGTGTAATAACTTTATGTGCAGCTTTTTTTCGTAGGCGTTTAAGGTTTTCAGGTAATAGTGCCGGCCCCATAAGTCCGAGACGATTTTCACCGTGACAGCTTGAACAATGGGTTTTGAAATTTTGTTTTGTGTTGTTTGCCTGGGCTGTGTTTGCTGGGATAAAAAATAACAAAGCAAAAGAAAACGCTAATGACGCAAAAAACGCAAATGCACGCAAATAAGAAAAAAATGAAAAACATGTATGCTTTAATGTATTCGGCTGAAAGTTTGAGGGCGTAATGAGATTATAGTTTTTTCTTCGCGTGCATTTGCGTTCATTTGCGTTGACGTGCATGGATGCACTAATGTCGCGGCTACATGGATGTATTAAAGTGACCATTTGCGTTTTCTTTTGCTTTATTCTTTATTGTTTTTTAAGTTTGAGAAATATGAATGTCTTTTAATCGACCATCATAAGGTCGATTTTCAAGGCGATCAGATTCTTCTACACCAATTTCTTCATCGGTTAAGTAACAGGCGGGATCTTCTTCCCAGGGATCTCCTGTTAATTGATATGCTCTCACTCGGGTATTGCCACCGCAGATTGCTTTATGCAGGCAGGCAGCGCAGCGTCCTTTTACCGGGCGCTGTTCCTGCTTGAAACCTGCCATCAGTGGATCGGATGTGTCTTGCCATATTTCAGAGAAGGGTCGTTCTTTTACATTGCCGAGATTGTAATCCCACCAGAATGTATCAGGGTGAACATTGCCTAAATTATCAATGTTTGAAATATTGACTCCTGAAGAATTGCCGCCCCATTGTTCAAGTCTTGTTTTAAGGTCAGCAACTTTTTCTGGAAACATTTTCTGTGCCCATTGCATAAGATAAACGCCGTCAGCATCATTATTGCCGGTAACAAACTCTCTGTCTTTACCGTTTTTAACGTGTTGCCAGCAGGTATCAATTAATAAATCCATGGCATCACGAGTCATCTTGTGGAAGACATCATCTTTACGATTCTTATTGCCGCGGCCAGCATAATTTAGATGAGATAAATAAAATTTATCTATATCACGTTCATCCATTAAATTTAAAATATCGGGTAATTCAGATGCAGTGTCCTGAGTTAGTGTAAAACGCATGCCGACTTTAATGTCGTGTTCTTTACATAAATCTATACCCTGCATTGACTCTTTAAACGCACCTTCTCTGCGACGAAAATAATCATGTGTTTTTTCCATGCCATCAATGCTGATGCCAACATAGTCATAACCGACTTCTGCGATTTTTTTAATATTATCTTTGGTAATTAATGTGCCATTGGTAGAAAGGCCAACATAGAATCCCATTTCTTTTGCACGGTGGGAGATGTCATAAATATCAGAGCGTAATAAAGGTTCGCCGCCAGATAAAATTAAAACAGGCACTTTAAACTGTTTAAGATCATCCATGGTTTTAAAAACCTGTTCGGTGTTAAGTTCACCTGGAAAATCTTTATCAGTAGAAATAGAGTAACAATGTTTACAGGTTAAATTACATCGACGTATTAGATTCCAGATAACAACAGGGCCGGGTGGTTTTCGGGCAGGGGCTATGGGCGTGTCTTCGGCCAGTGTTTTTATAAACTGGGTCATTCTAAACATGGGGGGATGCTCCTGATTTTTTTGTGTCGAATATCATTATTAAATTCTCAAACCCGTTTTTTTAAGGATTTTAGTACTGAATAAAACCTGATGGCCCTGATTATCGTCAGCTAATAGTTCAGCAATGGTTTTTACTTTTTCATAAACTTCTTCACGTGTTTGTCCGTGTACCATGGCAAATAAATTGTATGGCCACTCAGGAAGAAAGCGAGGTCGTTGATAACAGTGACTTACAAAATCAAGTGAGCCGATTTTTTCACCCAGTTGTTTTATTTTTTCTTCTGGCACATTCCATACGCTCATTCCGTTTGCTTTAAAGCCTAATTTGTAATGATTAGGAACAACACCCGTACGACGAATGATGCCTCGATCAGTCATGCTTTGCATTCGCGTGATGACTTCTTTAACATCAAGATCAATTTGGTTAGCTACATCGTGATAAGGCTGGCGAGTTAAAGGCAGGCCTTGCTGTGTGGCGGCAATGATTTTTCGATCAGTATCATCGAGGATGTTGTCTTTAGTTTTTTGTTGCATGGCTAACATAATTATATATGGAGGGCTCTTACAGATCAGACTTCAAATTTAAGTCCAAGAAAAAATTCTTGCTGCTTGGGCATATTATAGACTTTGATGCCGGTATTATGCTCAATTTTTTGAATAACGCTTTCCACCTGTTCGGGTGTTTCAGTCGCGATAACAAACCACATATTTAGCTCATGATCACGTGCATAGTTATGAGCAACTTCATCAAAGCTATTTACAATTTCAGTGACTTCATCATAGCGTTGCTTATCAACTTTCATTGCTGCCAGTGTTAAACCGCCGCCCATTTTTTCTGCGTGATACATAGGGCCAAAACGACTGAGCAAACCTTCTGATTGCATGTGATCTATGCGATGGATGATTTCATCGGCAGGGATGTCCAGTGTTTTTTCTAATTCATCCCATGGGTTTTCGCAAATTGGAAAACCGCCCTGTAGCTGATTGATAATTTTTTTGTCGTGCGGATGCAGATTCATGTAGCAGAAACTTTTTTCTGTTCGCCGTGAATATAAATAGCGCCGCGCTGTTTAAAACAGCGAGTGCTAAATAATACTTCGTGATTTATATCTTTCACATGACAGTTTTTAATCATGAACTGTAGATTTTTTAATACATCGTCTCGATCCTGGCCATGGATCATGCAAAATAGATTATAAGGCCAGTCCGGCAAATGACGAGGGCGGCGATAGCTGAGTGTTACAAAATCAAATTGACCAAAACACTGGCCTAATTCATCAACGCGGTCTTCTGCTATATCCCATACCACCATGGCATTAGATGTATAGCCCAGTTTTCGGTGTTTAACGACAGCGCCAAAACGTTTGATATCGCCTTTTTCCTGCATTAGCTGAATGTAATTAATAACTTCGCTTTCGGTGCTATTAATTTCTTCGGCAATGACAGCATAGGGATGAGATACCAGAGGTAAGCCCTGTTGAAGTGCTGCAATCAGTTTGCGCTCATCAATCATGTGCAGCTTCCATGGATTAGTTTTAGAGGAAAGCCAAGGTCAATGTGATAATCTTTTTCCATGGGTAGAGACAGGATGCGGATATCTGTTTTAGCTTCCATATCGGCCAGTATTTCATTTAATTGCTCATGGTTTTCGGCAGTGATGACAAACCAGAGATTAAAGTGGTGTTCGCGTTCGTAGTTATGGTTAACGGCTGAATAGGCACTAATCATATCAGCAACCTGTTCCAGGCGGTGTTCAGGCACGGCCATCGCGGCTAATGTGCTAACGCCTATGCGGTTAGGGCGAAATACGGGGCCAACACGACTTAGTATGTCCTGTTCTTTAAGATCTTTTAGGAGATTAATTATGCTCTGCTCATCAACGCCAAGGCGTTCTGCAATATCGGCATAAGGTGTGGGCGATAGCGGAAAATCATGCTGAAATTCATTCAGCAGGTTCTGCGTAAGTTCTAGTTTATGAATTGCGTCATGATGACCGATTGGCTCAACCGTCATGATAATCTCCACTGCCCATAGTGGACTCTTAAATTACAGTTTTAGTAATAGATTTGCTTTGATCTAGGGCAAGTTTGAATCAGTCAGACAGGGGCAGGGGTAGTGGCTTAAATGTAGGTTAACTTGTTGAATTATAAGCTTTTCCTAAAATGGTTTCTTGTCCTGTTTTTTTGCCGCTTCATATTTTGCTTCAATTTCTATGAGCTGTTCTTCAGGGATAAAGTTACCCCATTGATGCTGAGGGATATTGTTCATGGCGGTAGCGCTAAAATCATCACAGTCTGAACATTTGAAGAAAAAAACATGCTTACCCTGACAGGATGTATCAATGGCAAAATCATCTAATTTAAGCGTGCCTTTGCAGCGTACGCAGGTCAGTGAAAAATGAGGGGCAGATGACATATGATCTCCAATGGGCGTAAATCTGGATTAGTAAGTGCGAATGTAACAGATCTTTGTTGATAAGAAACCGTAATAAAATAATGCTTATTTTTTTAGAAAATTAGCTTTAGAGTTTATGCTTGGCGTTGTTCTTTTCGCGTTCGATGGATTCATTTTTTATCCAGATATAACCGCCCATTATTGTAAAGGCTGTGCCTGATAAAATAAATAAAATACTGTTGAAGGTAAATCCATTGTCTCTAACAGAGGTGAATAATGAAATGCCCGTGGTCAGGAGTCCAACAATAAGACAATGCAGATAGATTTTATTTTTAGCCAGATTAGAGGTGATATAGCCGCCAATTGACATCACTATGAAATAGCAGAAAGTACCGAAGGCGTAAGATAATAACAGACTAATAAATTTAAGTTCTGGGTAGCTCCTGATAAACACGGTGTAACCTGTGGTCAGCAATAATAGTATTAATTCTAGAATAAGCCCCAGTACTATAATGACAACAGTGCCTGTTAATAAAGATTTTAAGTTAACCATGATTTATATTTGTGCCTGTTGTGATGCAAAAACGAACTAATTATTATTGGGATTATTTTTTTGCCAGTAAAGGCTGCCAATAACTGTAAATATTACACCCGTAATAAAAAAGATAATGCCTGTCAGTGTTAACTGGTCTTCATTAATTGATGAATACAGAGCTAGACCACAGGTTGATGCGCCGACTAATATGGCATGAACGATAATGTTTTTACGAGCATAATAAGATGTTAGATAGCCGCCTGTTACCATAACAAGAAAAAAACCAGGCAAACTAATAATGTAATAAAAAATTTGTTTGTAATCTTTTATAACAGGATAACTGTTCATCAGCAGGTTGTAGCCAACATCCAGTATTATAAAAATAAGCTGAAATGTCAGGCCTAAAAGAATAATACTAAAAAAACCGGCTAATAGGGCTTTTAAGCTGTTCATAAATTAATAGTGATACCCTAAAGTCCAATTTTATGTGCGCGATTAGTAAAGAATATGCCGCTGGGCTTATCGGCTTTAATACTTTTCACTACTTTAAAAGTTTCTGTATCAACAATATCAACACGATCCTCATCTCTTACAGACATCCATACATGTTCGCCTCTGGGGCTAAATTCCATATGTAAAACAGCTTTTCCCGGTTTGAGTGTTTTTATTATTTTTAAAGTTTCAGTATCAATAACCTGAATAGTGTCATTTCTTGGGTGTGCAAAATTAACCCACATTTGTCGGTGATCAGGGCTGGCCATTACAAAAATGGGTTGGCCATATACTGGAATGGCTTTTATTTTTTCCCATTTGCTATTCATAACCAGTACTTCATGTTGGCCGACAGCGGGTACCAGTATTTTATCACCGGCCATAGCCCAGCCTTCGAGGTGTGGCATTTTGTAGACGGGTAATTTCTGTCTGCCTTTGCCATAGTGATCCATAATACGTTGCACGCCTTTTTCCATGTGCCAGAGGTCTAGCATAGCCAGGCCATCTTCGCCAAATAATCCGGCTATGTAATAACGACCCTCGGGTGTGATTAAACCATCATAGGGAAGCAGGCCGATATTTCTAAATTTAGTTATTTTTGGGGTGGCTGGTTTTTTCATATCGACCACCCAAATTTCACCTGCATCATATAAACTAAAAACAAAAAGTTGTCCTGGAGCATCCACTAAACCAACCGTTTTTGATTGTTTATTATTTCCGTAAATGGCAGGTATATTTGCAACCAGTTCTAATGTATCGCTGTTAAATATTTTTACACCACCGGGTTTGTAATTTGAAACAGCGATTAGCTTTCCATCCTGAGAAATTGCGCCACCGATGCTGTTACCTGACTGCATTACACGCTTAACTATTTTCTGTTTGAGTATATCTATTTTTGTTAAGCCACCATCACGACCAAATACATAGCCATAGCGTTCATCACGTGAGTAAACAATAGAGGCGTGAGATAAATCACCAAGACCTTTAATTTTTGCCAGTGAAGTATTATTCGTGTGTTCAATAACCTGTACACTGCCTATAGCGCGTTCAATAATAATTCCGAGATCGCCTGTGCCGCGTAGATTTTGAGTGCTACAGGCATTGAGTAGTGTGAGTAGCAGTGTGGCTAATAATATTTTATTCATAATTTTTTAATCTTTACGTAAAAATTTAACGATCCAGTTTACATCATCTTCAGATAATAGTGATTTCCAGGCTGGCATAGGTGTATTTGGTCTGCCTTCTCTTATGGTAATAAAAAGCAGCTCATCTGGTTTGTTTTTAAGTGGTTCAGGTAACAGGGAAGGGCCAAGACCGCCTTTTAAAGTCATGCCATGGCATGAGCCACAATCATGTTTGATCAGGTGTTGCAGTTCCTGTTTGCGCGTTTCTGTTATTTCAGCTAATGCGCTTGACGATATTAATAATAAAATAAGCAGGTATTTAAACACGTTGCTGTTTAACCATCAGCCACTTGCTGTTTTTCTTCGGCATCTTTTTCTATTCCGGGGGTGAACCAGTCCAGTTCTTCAGCAAAACTCACGACGTTGCCAATAATAATTAATGCAGGAGTCTGTATGGACATGGTTTTAATATCTGAGGCTAATTTTTCCAGTGTTGACAGGCAGCGGCGCTGAATATTCGTTGTGCCATTTTCAATTGCAGCAGCAGGAGTGCTTGCGGGTAAGCCTGCTTTAATTAATTCGTTTCCTAATTGAACAAGACTGGAAAGCCCCATATAAAAAACTAATGTGGTATTTTTATCGGCCAGTTTTTTCCAGTTAAGATCCAGTGGTTTATCTGCGCGACAATGCCCCGTTATTAATTGAACACTACTGGCAACACCGCGGTGTGTTAAAGGGATGCCCGCATAGGCGCTGCATGCAGAGGCAGAAGTAATACCGGGCACATACTCAAAATCTATATTATGTTTAACCAGAAATTGTGCTTCTTCACTGCCGCGACCAAAAATAAATGGGTCGCCACCTTTTAACCGAACAATTTTTCGACTGGGCTTTGCGAGATTAACCAGTAGCTGATTAATCTCATCCTGATTCATGTGATGTTTGCCAGAGGCTTTACCCACATAAATCCTTTTTGTGCCGTGGGGAATTAAATCCAGAATGGGTTGTGAGACCAGACGATCATAAACAATAATATCTGCCTGTTGTAATAACTTATATGCTTTAAGTGTCAGCAAATCAGGGTCACCAGGACCTGCGCCCACGAGTGAAATTAATGCTTTACGGTTTGCCATGTACAGTACCAGTTGTTTCCTGTGGTATTTTTTTATTAACGTCTACTGTGATTGTGTTGTTATTTGCAAATGAATAAATTGGGAATACAAATATTAGAAATATTGTAACTGTGAGCTGAATAATAATTAAATGTAGTTTCATGTTGTGCCTCTGCCCAGTGCATTTCATGAGGATTTATTTATGTAAGATGCGGAGTGTATCTTACATGAGCCTGTTATGTCACCCTGAGAGATAAAGCCGAGGGATCTTGCCTGGTGAAGCTTTAGATCCTTCGACTATGCTCAGAATGATCTTGTTGTTGCTGTTGCAACTGCAAGATCATTTTTTAACGGAATTGATTTCAACTTCTTCGTTATCAAAGCCAAGTTTGTAGCCAATAGATACATGGTGATAACGTGCATTGGTGTAATCATCATGAATTGCGAAACCAAAGTTATATACTGATCCTGTATTCATACTGATATCACCCGGCTTGCCTGAAGATAGCTTACGTGACATTTCAACAGTCCATATACCGTTGTTCAGGTTAGCTGTAAATTCACTTCCCTTGTTATGGCCATCGTCGGCTACGCGTTCACTAAGGACATGACCATCTTCTACAATTTTTTGTCCTGCTTTATAGCGAACTATGTCCATAAAGTTTCCGGCATCAAACTCGGCTTTAATATCGGCTTCGTCATTAAGCTTATCCCAGCCGCCTAATGCTTTACCACGGCGACCCTTTATTTCGATTTTGGAGCGGCTTGATTTAATGTACTTGGTTACACCGTCGCTGGCATGTTTAAGTGATGTGCTAGCAATAGCGGCCTGATCAGGCGCATAAGGCATAGTGCGTAAGTCTGCATGACAAGTGCCCCAGCAACCGGCACGGTCTGCATATTCAACGTCATCAGTTGCAAACATAACAGCCAACTTCACCTTGTTATCAGGATCCATTTTACCGCCTTTAACAAATGGAGCAGGTGTGTGTTTAGAGTCTGCCCATTCAAAGCGCATATACAGTTTGTCTCCATCGTGTGCAGACTGAACTTTAACGGGGAAGCTGCCTCGCTTGCCTGGAATAAGAGTGGGTTCCATGCCGTGGTTTTTATCCTTGCCCACTTTCATTTCCTTTTCACCGGAAACAATTTTCTGCCCCATATCGGCTAGTTCTTCTTCGTGGCAGTCAAAGCAACGGTCGCCCGATTTGAATGGACGTTTGCCACCGTGCTGACGACCTAAAGCCCATTCTATGGATGATTGTCCTGGGTAAAATAGAACAACTTCTCTTGCAGGAACACCACTCCAGTCAATGCTGCTATTGCTGGCTGTTGAACTTGCAGATGCTACTGCTGCTACAGGTGCCTTTTCTACAGTTTTTTCAGCTACAGGCGCAGGCTTTGGCTGTGTTTTATGTTTTTTCTTAGCTTTCTTTTTCGCTTCATATTCAACCCATTGTGGTGGCATTGGACGAATGTAATCAGGGTTTGGTGCTTCCAGAGCTTCCAGTTCTTCATCGGTTAGCTTGTCATGTATTTTGTTGTGTGCAATGCCTTTATGGCAATCAATGCATGTATTACCTGCTTTCATTGCATTTAAATGTTGTTTTCTGGCACGGCCCTTCTGTTTTTCAGGATTCATGGTGGAGAAGTCATGACAGTTACGGCATTCGCGTGAATCAGTACTTTTCATTGCGCGCCAGACATTTTTTGCAAGAGACAAGCGTTCGTTATTAAACTTCTCGCGAGTATCAATTGTGCCCAGAATTTTATGCAGTACTTCGTTACTGGCCTGTATTTTGCGCACAACTTTATGAACCCATGGACGAGGTACATGACAATCAGAGCAGGCGGCTCTTACACCTGCGCGGTTTGTATAGTGAATGGTTTTTTTGTATTCCTGGTAAACATTGTCTTCCATTTCATGACAGGTAATACAGAACTCCAGCGTGTTTGTTGCCTCCATTGCAGTATTAAACCCGCCCCAGAAAATGACACCAACAATCATAAAGAATATGGCGGCACCAACAGTTGTACCCATGATGATTTTTCGTGAAAGTAATTGGCGGTAGAGGTCAAACATGTACGGGCTCTCCGGGAGTAGTCAAAGTAATTTTGAAAATATATTTTTCAGAATTACTCTGAGGGTGAATTAAATTGTAAAAAAATTGTTTTGTATAAGAGTCATTTCTATATATCTTTGCTATCGGCTTCTGCCTCTCGCAAAATACCGTACATCCTGTACATAACAGCTCTTTGTCGTCCTGACAGCGCTGAATACCGTACATCCTGTACATAAAGAAAGGGCGGGTATTTTACCCGCCCTTATCTTAATTACTACTTTCTATGTTACGTGGTTAACGCGGTTATACACGTTAAACTTACCAGTTGGTGCATACAGACCTTTAATACGAGCTTTCTCTTTAAGAGTTTTCGCATCAAAGATAATGATCTCACCATTTGGCTTCAGACTGTCTGAACGATTCCATACAGAAGTCCAAACTTCAGTACCATCTTTATTGAATTCAAAGTGAACGGCTGCATAGCCTTTCTTTGTAGTCAAACGGATAGTTTTAACAATCTCACGAGTTTTCTTGGAGATAACTTGAACTGATTGCTGTACTTCTGGCTCAGGGTTCTTAGTTTGGTCTACCCAGTAGTAGTCAGACTTGGGATGAGTACGGATGAATACACCCGCGCCATCAGTCTCAACTGTGTAACACTCTTTCCATGCCTGCTTCTTGTGGCCTTTAGGATCATTGCCCCAAACAGTTACAAGGCCAACACCCAGGTGAGTTGTGCCACTAACAGGGCCACATTTAGGATCAATCCAGTTTGCACCAGGACCAGGATGTGGTTTCTTGTCTACATCGATCATAGCTTCAAGTTTTCTAGTCTTAGTATCGATTATAACCATCTTGTTTGATGCGTTAGCAGCGATCTGGAAGTAACGACCTGTTGGATCATAGAAGCCATCATGCAGGTATTTAGCAGAGTCGATTTTAGTAATCTGAAGATTATCAAGATCGCTGTAATCTACCTGCCACATCTGACCTAGTTCTTTCATAGACACTAACCAGCTAGTTGCCATTGGTGTGTCATAAACAGCTGCTACACGAGATTCGTTAACAAATACGCCATCAATGTTAACACCACGAGCTGAAACAACTTTCAGTGGCATCATAGTTTTAGCATCCAGGATAACGAAGTGAGGAGGCCAGTAACCACCACCGATAACATATTTGCCATCGCCAGAAACAGCTACGTCACGCGCATCATAAGCAACCTGAACCTGAGCGACTTTCATCTTGTCAGGTGTCTGCCAAAGGTCAACTTTAGTCATCATGCCGTCACGTCCCATGATGTACCAGAAACGACCAGGATTTTTTGAATGTAAAGTATCGTGATGTTCAACAGTTTTCAGTACGTGTACTGCGTAACCTGTTGGAATATGCGTTACGATTTCATGCTTGTCGCCATCGATGATAGCAATTTTACCTGCGTCACGTTCAATAACCAGGAAGAAGTTCTGCCAGTTACGGTTATGCATAGGTTTTGTAGGATAGTCTTTAGGTTGTACATAAACCTTATGCCCTTCTTTCATTTGAGCAAGTGACATTTCTGGTGGAACAGGTGGATCTATCTGAATGTATCTAGCCAGCAATGCTATCTCTTTCTTGGAGAAGATATCATCGAAGTTATTCATGCCGCCATCAGTACCCTGGGTAATGATTTTAACTAAACGCTTAGTGCCTTTTTTCAGCGTGTTTTTAGGCTCCAGATTTTTACCTGTTGCGCCTTTACGTAATACACCGTGACAACCCGCGCAACGTTGGAAATACATTAAATTGGCTTTACTGTAATCAGCTTCGCTCATTGTTGGTTGCTTTGCTTTAGCGGCAGATGCTGCCGGAATTACCGCTATAGCTGTAGCAGCCAGGAAGGTTGCTGTAATTAATCGCGATATGGTTTTTCGCTTCATTTTACTTAACTCCTGCTGGATAGAAATTATAATATCGTTGATATTAGTGTGGACTAATGTTTTTGTGCCTTGACGTTCATCAAATCACATATTCGAACTCTTTAGTGTTAGATATTTTATTAAAAATAGCCTGTTTTTTACAGGTCAGGATGAATGAAATACCCCACTAATGCCGGGTAGTAAAAAGCAACACCCTTTTCACAGCCTTGATTTTCATCAAGTAGAGATATTAAGCAAATTTAAAGCAGCTTATTTTGATTCAAGACAACTACCATAGAGCAAAATAGCCTGAAACAGATGAATCCAGAGCAGACTCCAGTTAATTAACCAGACAATAGCGGCGGGATAGAAGAATATATTGGGTGTAAAAATACTTAGAATAGTCAAGCTGATAGCAAATAAATGCAAGTAGTACTGACGATGTGTTTTTTTACTGCTAATCACTTCGTTCATTGTCGGTATGTTGGCTAAACCTTTTCCTGAAAGAGATAGTTGTTTATGCAGGTGAAGCCAGACAAGGAAAGGAACTATTTTATATAGCATACCGTTAATTATTGAGATAATAAATCCGCTAAAAAAAATAACTGCGATGAGTATGCTGAGATCCTGTTGGGTAACTTCGGCGTAGAAAAATAATATCAGGCTGGCAAATAGACTAATAAGGCCGGTAAACCAGAAATATAGCGTTGTATCTGCCAGTCGTTTTTTGCGCTGTAGTTGCAGGCGAATCGTTATGATTACGAAAATAGCTAATAAAAAACATATAATATAAATTACTCCCAGATATAGCCACTCTGCTATACCAGCCAGATCCGTGTAAAAATATTTTATAAATGACAGGATTATCAGGCTTAATAAAATAAGAGGAGATAAATAACGGCTGAGTATTTTTGGGTACTCATGGGTGACCTGAAACATAGGAATCACCTGATAGGCTACAGAGATCATCATCATGCTGATCCAGCCGACAGTGGCCCAGGCAATATGCAGTGATGTGAACTGACGCAATAATGGTATTGAATTCCAGCCGTGCCCTGATGCCAGCATAAAACCTAATGTTACTGCAACCCATAAAGATGCAATAGCAATACGCATGCTTTGCACGGATGCGTGTTTAGATTGAGCGTTAAATAATGCGTAACTTACGGCGGATAAATAAATAAATAAACCAGGTAATAGAGTGAACATGGAGAACTGTATAAGTTGCTGACTGCTGGTGCCCAGACCCACTGTTAATAGACAAATACCGAAAGAATAAAGAACATGAATAATGGGGCTGAGTATGGATGCCGCGGGTATATTTGCCCCAGCTAATACAGGTAGTAGTTGTAGTAAAGCGCCCATCATTACCATGGTGACAAAACCTAAAGTAATCAGGTGGGTAAAAGCCAGTGTTTGAGGTAGCCAGCGATTCTGAAGAATTTCAGGGCCGTTATAAAGTAATACCAGACTTGCGATAATAGCGAATAGTGGTGCTGTTAAGAAAAACCGTAATGGTATGGCAATGCCAGGAGCCTGTTCTAACGAAAGCTGGTTGTAATTCATTGTGTTTTTCTGGATTACGTTATAGTTATCTAAATTTGTATTTTAGTTGTTAATGGTCTGGTGTCATCCTGAGGCAGAACATTGAGATCAAGAAGATTCTAAACCTGACTTGCCTGGGGACAGACCTCGCTTTTTGAACTCTGTTCACGAACACGACCAACCAAATGATTGTTCTGCTTATGACTACCTGCAGTCATTAATTCTAAATTGCCTTTACAGCTTCTTCTGCTTCTTTATCTATAGCGCGCCAAATATAAATATCATAAGTACTTACAGTGCCATCTTTAACCAGGTGTTTAAAACCATTGTCAAAAAGAATGTTATAAAGTGGAAAGGGTTGCATACGGTGTATAATTTTTATGTATTCGCCTTCCACTAGTTTATCAATAGCTTCCAGTGCTTGTTCCATTGGAGCAGGGGGTTGCAGTTCATGCACATCCAGTACAATTTCTTTAGCCATGTCTTTCTCTTTTATGCTGCATTACGTTCAATGTTAGAGCGTATGTTTGCAGTAAGGCTCTCGGCATTGTCACCACATTCAGTATCTATCATAGGGTAAAGTATCTGTTCTTCTTTCATATTGTGTTGTTGCATAAAGATAAGTAATGTTTCTGACAGCCCCAGATAACGATCTTTGTTTTTATTCTCTGTGGCTGTTTTTAATTCATTAATGAGTTCACGCATCTGTTCGTGTTCATGACGCATCATCATGGTTGGGCCGCCAGTCATGCCGGTTTTATCTTCGAAAGCTGGAAACAGAGTTTCTTCTTCATGCTGAAAATGAAATAAAATGGCATCAGCAAATTTGTTTGTCAGTTCCTGAGTTTCATTCCATTTATCTTTTGAAGCGCATAGTTCCGCTTCTGCAAAGAAACTGTCACATCGCTTGTGATCGTGTGACATAACTTGTTGTATAGAATCCATATTAATCTCCAGTTTTCGAAGATGTTAATGAAAGCCTTGTGTCACAGCTTTAACTCAGGTCAATTAATGATGTGCATTTGTCAATATATCTAAGGGGACTCTGATCAAGCCTAATTCTAGTCATACTTAATCAGAGTGTTCCTAATGTGAGACCTTTGCACGAGAGAAAATTATTTTAATAGTTACCCGTTTTATCGTCATTCCTGCATGTTTCTAGCAGGAATCTCGCTAGATCCCGGCTTAAAAGCATACCGGGATGACGGGGTTTGTTTCGTGCAAAGGTCTCAATGTATATTTAAAGTGTCTTAAAAAATGTAATGTGTTTATCCGGGGCGGCCATCGGCACGAACGGTAAGATAAAAAGGACCAAAACGAGAAACCCATGTGGAGATACATATTAGCCAGACTAATATAGCAAGCACATTAAAGCTAAGACCAAATAATGAATTAACAGCGCTTATATCTGCCAGTATTCGGAATATGGCAACCACCTGTAGACCCAGGAACATGGCCCATGCAATATTATCTAATATCAACATTCGACCTGAGTGACCCAGTGATACGCGTGAAGCCATGGCGATGAGTAATGAGGTAAAGAAACCGATAGTAATTGCATGCAATGGGCTTTTGCCCAGTATTAACTCGCCTGTTGCCAGGAGATAAAGGCTTTGAACGCTAAATAGTGTCATGCCGATGCCCAGCCATAAAAATGCCATATGTAAAACAGCCAGTAGTTTATCTTTAAAGCTGCGCTTAAATTGCCATTTAATAGTATGTAATAAGGCGACTGTAGCAAGAGGTAGGTCAGCCAGGAATAACCATTGGGGGAGTTCCAGTACATCAAGTGAAACATGGGTGATGCAGGCAGCAATCATTACCAGTAGCGTCCATCTAGGCTGGTAGATTTCATATTCAGGTAATACGCTGCTACTAAAGAAGGGAATCATGCGGTGGCCAACAGTAAATAGTATGGGTAAAAGAAAAACCCATATGCCTGCTTTTATTGAAAATTGCTGGAATACCCAGTTATCGGTAACTAGCCATAGCAGAAAACTGGCAGCACTTAACCAGCCAGCACTTAATGCAAAATTTAATATGGTTTCATAGTTTTTGTTCTGTGCCGGTGCTGTGCGATAAACTTTAAATAAAGACCACTGACCAATTGCCCAGCCAAACAGGAAAATAGCAATACCTGTTGCCGCCATTAGTAAATTAAAGAAAATGCCAATTTCAAATGTCAGTATGCCAATAACCATCCATACAAAAGTGCTGACATAGCTATCTTTAGGTACTAATGCACCATTCATCCAGCGAGGATAAACTGTCATCAGAAAGCCAAAAATAAAAAATGTAAAAACACTGTAGAGCATAATAAATCCGTGTGCCCAGGTGGCAGGAATCAATATATCTAATGGTGACCATAGTTCAGTGTGGCGACCAATTAGTTCAAGTGACCAGAAAAATACAGGCAGGATAAGTTGTATTGCACCTGCAAAAAACATCATGCGATGTGGTGCGGCTGTGAATGTTTCCCAAAAGGGCTGGTTAGTAATAGGTGTTGGTTTTTCCTGGATTTGCATGGGGACTCGTAATAATAAATTGTCTTATAGAGAGGTTTCTATTTATAGACAGACAGGGTTGTAAAAATGTATGTTAATTGCAGGAGATTATAGGTGTGTCTGGCATGATGTCTTTGATATAGGGCAATTTTAATGTATGCAAAACGTGCCCTGTCAACTACCCCAGAACAGATAGGGGCAGGATGGAGCTGAGGTAGCTGACGGGTATCACGCCTTCCTGAAACCTGAATTTTAAAAAAGTCAGGTCATGTGGAAGTCTTTTATTTATGAATTAGTGTTGTAATTTGAGCGCTTTGCTCAGGGATGTACATCAATCTGGTTTAGGTAATGGAAATGAAGTGGTTTTCATTCTGAATCCCCAAAATTATGTGTCCAGAATAAAAAATTCAGTGAGGATGATTTATTCAACCTTGCCTTTTAAATAAGGCGTATATTTCTGATCAGTGCCATCAATATGGTTAATCAGCCATGCTTTTAAATACTGCGCTACATCATCAGCGGTGCGTGTTCCATCGGTTCGGTATTTGTCAATAAAATCTGTAACCTGTGCAATCATGGAGGTGTGCTGTTTTTTGTGTTCTTCCAGATCAGGGTATCCGCATTCCTGCATTAAGCCTTCTTCTCTGGTGAAGTGATATTTTGTGTAATCGATTAGTTCATTTAAAATATTTTCGATCATGTCATCATCGGTGTGGTAGTGAGCGGCTGTTTGCAGCTGGTTGATCATGCCTAATAATTTTTTATGGTCGTTATCAATAGAATCGATGCCAACACTTAATGAATCGCTCCATTTAACGAATCGATTGGAAATGATTTTGTCATGAACAAAAGGTATTGCGACCAGCACAGCGACTAAAACCCAGGGCAGTGGGTGACTAAACCCTAGCATGAAACCTAGTACGATCATGATCAGCAAACCCAGTATCAATACTGATAAAATGAGCATGCTAATGCCTTTGGTTACAATCGTCATTGTGTTAAATCCTCAAATATAATTGCTAATTTCACCAAATGAATTTTAGCTAAAAATGCCCCTGAGCGAACTGATTTAAATCAATTCGCTCAGGGGTAAGCTGCGTTTTTAAAGTTCTGCTTATGGCAGTTAAATAACTTGAGTGGGATATTGAAAACTAAAAAGAAAGTTATTGGTTTTTGGTTCTGTATTTTACTTAAATATGCGTTATAATCGCGATGCTGGTAAAGGTTACAGCTGCTATTTATGTATGTGCAATATTGATAACACTTCTGATATCTCCTCTTGTTCGTAAGTAATTTCTGCATCTTTCCACCATTTACCGATTTGGCGAATAACGCTATCGATTATTATTAATTTATTCTGGAGATTATTTAAATGTCTAAAACTACAGGCACAGTGAAATGGTTTGATGAGAAAAAAGGATTTGGATTTATAGAAAGACAGGAAGGTGCAGATGTTTTTGTTCATTTTAGAGCAATAACGGGTGAAGGTTATAAATCGCTTAATGAAGGACAGGCAGTAGAGTTTGAAGTTGAAGATGGCCCAAAAGGCCCACAGGCTGTTAACGTTATTGCGAGTTAATGTTCCTGGGATACTCTGATCAAGTTTGATTATTTTATGCTGGCTAAAATGGTTTGTATTTGCCCGAAGCTCGTTGCAATAGAGCGATTATTACACTTCACTTCGTGAAAAATACAAACCCTTTTTTTCAGCCTAATTCTAACTATGCTTAATCAGAGTATCCCTGGTTTTAATATGCCGCCAGTCCTGGATGTTTAAGCAAATAGAGTGTTTAAGTTTGCCTGGCTGATTTTAATAGTGTGGCGGTGGTTTTTCTTCTGATTGAGGCAGGATGTTGGCTCCAGAAGTGTTTTTTAGTTTGTTTAGCAAGTGTTTTATTTGATCCTGTAATAAATCAATAGCCTGTTGTTGCTGATAAATTATTTTATCCAGTTCTTCAATATGGTTTTCCTGGTGTGTGATTCTTATTTCCAGGTCTATTATTTTACCTTCCATTATTTGTTTTCCTCCTGTTTTACCCAGAGTGCAGTGGCACCAGCGACGGAAGCAGGCATAGCCAGAAAATTAATAACAGGTATGCTTGTAAGTATAAAAACACCTGAACCAAAACCCAGTGATAAAGATCGTTTTGATATGGCCTGCTGGTTTATCTCTTTAAAATAATGATTGTGGTTGCTCATTGGGTAATCGAGGTATTCCAGTGCCAGCATCCATGCGCCAAAAATAATCCATAGTGCTGGAGCAATAACATTAACCACAGGTATAAAGGAAATTATTAAAATAATGACTGTCCATTTTAATAAATAAAATAGTTTTTTAACTTCAGAGCTAATTGATTTTTTTATAGTTTGCCAGGCAGGATAAGACGGTGAGTTATCCAGTGGCTGTTTTTTTAACATGGCCTCTACTTTTTCTGCTAGCAAGCTGTTAAAAGGTGCGGCGATTAAATTTGCCAGAAAAGTAAAGCTATAAAAGACCATAAAAAAAATCATTATTGCGAATAATGGCCAGAGAAACCAGTTAATAGCAGATTCCAGCCAGCTTAACCAGCTGGGAAAGTCGGGCATAAATTTATTCATCCATTGATCAAATTTTGTAAATAAAAAATAGATGGCAATGCTAAAAAAAACCACGTTGATGGTAAGAGGTGCGGCAACAAAACGTCGAATTCCAGGTTGAATAATTAGTTTTAAACCCTCTATAGAATAAAAAAAGCCTTTAAATAAATTAATAATCATCTTGCTTCTCTAGTGCCTAAAACCTGTTGAGCAAGTTTAGCTGTGCCAAAACAGGCTTCCGTGTGTTGTGCTGTATAGAGAGGAATATTTAACATATTTCTTCGTATTTCAGTCAGTGCGGGATTTATGCTGCCACCACCGGTGGTTTTTACTGAGACAGGGTAGGGTGCGCCAAGTTCATGCAATTTGTTATAGCCAAAATGCTCTATATTACTAATGCCTTCGAGTATGGCCTGAAAAAAAATAACGTCATTTTCAGGTAATGGCCTGAGTCTGGGAGCAAGTGTTGGGTTGTTTACTGGAAAGCGTTCCCCCGGTTTTGTTAGAGGATAATAGTCAAGCCCTGTTGGCTGGTTGGGTTTAAGTAATGGGGTTAGCTCATTGATTTGTTTCTCAGTAAAGTATTTTCTTAATACTGCGCCGCCCGTATTTGATGCGCCACCTGCTAACCAGTTATTTCCTAATCTATGACTATAAATACCATGCTCTGGAGCGAAGATGGGTTTGTCTGTAATAATTTTTAACACCAGTGTGCTGCCCAGTGATGTTACAGCTTCACCTGGTTTCTCTGCACCTGTGGCAATAAATGCAGCAATGCTATCTGTAGTGCCTGAAATAATGCTGACAGTATTTGGTAAATTAAATTGTTTGGCTATTTGTTCATTAATGAGGCCAACAGGTTTCCCTGGGTTAATAACTTTTGGCAATAAATCCATGCGTATTTTTAATTTATTTAGCCAGTCTGGCCATTTGTTTTTAACAGGGTCGTAACCTGTTTTTAATGCATTATTGGTGTCGCTGATTTTATAGTTGCCAGATAGCTTTGCAGAAATCCAGTCGGCCTGGTGTAGCGCGTGCCTTGCCTGTGGATGAAGTTCCTGCAGAAAAAGGAGCTTTGCCAGTCCTGAGCTTGCACCATGAGCCGCTGAGTTTACAGGCGCTATTTTTTTTATCTGTTCTGCCTGCTCTATGGAGCTTGCGTCGTTGTACATAAGGGCAGGTGATAATGGAGTGCCTTTGCTGTCGGTAACCAGTATTGTTCCGGATGTTCCATCGACAGCGATGGCTCTAACATGATCTGGATTGAGTTTGCTTAATAAGCTACGGAGTGTTTTTTCAACACCATACCACCATATCTTTGCATCCTGTATAACCAGACGACCCTGTGTTACAGGTGCTGGCAATGGAACAGAGGACATGGCGATAATATTTAAATCATCATCAATGGCACAGGCTCGACAGCCAGATGTGCCAAGATCAATGCCTATATAAATACTCATTGTTAAAAGCTAAGTCCAGGCTTAAGCCAGATGAACAGGTTCAGGTGCAATCCAGCCGTCTGCACGGTGTTCTGCAATCACGGTTGTATAAACACCACCGCGCACATTAAATTCTGCTGTGATGCGCATGAACCTTGGTTCTGTTGCAGTAACCAGATCAGTTAAAATCTGGTTGGTGACATCTTCATGAAAAGCCCCTTCATCACGAAAAGACCAGATGTATAGTTTATAAGATTTTAGCTCTACGCATTTTTTGTCAGCAATATATTCCATATCGATAGTTGCAAAATCAGGCTGGCCTGTTTTTGGACACAGGCAGGTAAACTCGGGTGTTGATATGCGAATTGTGTAGTCGCGCTCAGGTCGGGGGTTGTCAAACGTTTCAAGCTCTTTGCTGGGCTGAGTGGACATGGTGTTCTCCAATGCAAAAAAATCTAGATTCCTGCTAAAAGCATACAGGAATGATGAATATGTAAAATCAGGCTCTTCGTATCTGGTGAGCAACAAATAAAACAATCGTAAACAATAGTAGTGCGCCACCTTGATGACTTGAGGCTAATGGAACAGGAACATGTAGCAATAAGGTTGATATGCCCAGTGTAACCTGAATAAATAATATGGTTAACATTAGATGTAAGCCTCGCTTAACTCTTGCGGGTGGATTTTTGCGCATAGCGACAACATAAAAAGTAATGATGCTTATAAATAACGCAGTTGCTATTACTCGATGATCAAACTGCACTGTGGTGACATTTTCAAAAAAGTTTGTCCATGCAGGGTCAAGTGAAAAAAGACCATCAGGGATCAGCTGGCCATTCATTAAAGGAAATGTATTGTAGGCATGGCCCGCTTTAAGTCCTGCAACAAAGCCACCTGATAGAGCTGTTATAAAAACAAAAAGGCTCAGGTATAGCGAATGTAGTTTTAAAACACCCATATTGGATTCTTTCTTCAGGTTTTCATCATTCTGAAAAAAAAGACTTAAACCAATCCAGAAAATATAGCCATAAACGATTAGAGCCAGGCTTAAATGAGCGGTAAGGCGATACTGGCTTACATGGGGATTGTTTATCAGGCCACTTTTTACCATATACCATCCCATTAAACCTTGCAGACCACCAAGAATAAACATAGCGATGAGTCTGGGTTTTAGTGACGAATGTACCCAGCCTTTAATAAAGAAAAAAGCCATAGGGAAGAAGAAAAGTATACCGATAAAGCGGCCTAATACACGGTGCGAGTATTCAAACCAGAAAATAGATTTGAACCCATGGAGATCCATATCAAAATTAATTAATTTAAATTCAGGTGAGCTTTTATAGAGAGCAAAAGTTTTTAGCCACTCAGTTTCGCCAATTGGAGGTAGCGCGCCCATAATGGGAGCCCATTCAACCATGGAAAGACCTGAGCCGGTTAGTCGAGTGATACCGCCAAGTATGACCATAGAGAAAATTGTAGCGCAGCAGATAAAAAGCCAGATAGCCATGATTCTCTGGTTATTTGCTGATGTCATTTTTGTATTCCTCGTTGATATGTATGTTTGCTGTGTGAAGCGGCGAAATGTTAGCAGATGGGGCGCTTATTGGAAACTATTGCATTTTTTAGAATGTTAAATAAATAACCTGAATTAAAAAAGGTTATTGAAGTAATTTATTTGTTTTTGTAAAGATTAAAAAGATAGTAATATCAATTATATGGCTTAGCTATTTGTTATTTCTCTCTGCTTTTGATTAAATTTTAATCAGTTAGTCAAAATTACTTATATATCTTTGCAGTAATTTCACTCAACTGCGTGATATCACACGGCAAATTGATTCACATCAAAGTTGTTCGGTCATGAACGATTGTACTATTTCGTGCAAGCTTGAGACTCCGGTTAGGTGTGTGCTTGCGCGCATCTAACAATCAGTCTGATATGTCGGCAGAAAACGTGGGCAGAGAAGGGCGGTAGTCAAGCGTTAGCGTGGTGTAGCGATTTAATGATGTTTTACCACAAAACCCATAAAGAAATAAAAAGAAGAGACCTTAATCATGACTGACGATTCAAATAATGAAGAAGAACGCATACCTGCTATGCAATCTTTGCTCGATAACCCTTTCTTGTTGTTGTTCATAGGTGTCGTAATGCCAACGGTGTTTTACATCCTCTGGGGCGTTATGGAAGTCGTAACTATACCTGTAGCGCCATAAACAAAAAAACCGTCATAGGAGATTAAGTTATGACTTCATTTTTACCACCCGCTGATAAAATTTGGTGGAAGGTTCCAGTAGGAAAACAGGAGATTGTCTGGATTGCCATCGCTTTAGTATGGTGTCTGATCATGTTCATTATGATGCCCGTTTGGCACGTTTACGGTAAGCAAAACATTTCAAATGAAGCTTACAAAACCACACCGGCAAAATATGGCAATCATGTCGAAAAGATGATTGAAGAATATAAAGTAGGTGAAGAAGCGGGTATTCCCATTGTTCGCCCACCTGCGGGTAGCGATGTTTATATTTTAGCCCGTCTTTGGCAGTGGTATCCGATTTTGGAGCTAGAGAAAGGCAAAGAATATCGCATCCATCTTTCTTCAATGGATTGGCAGCATGGCTTCTCGCTTCAGCCCTTGAATATCAATCTGCAAGTTTTACCAGGTTATGAAATGGTCCTTAAAATGGCTCCAGACTCAGCTGGTGAATTTACTATTGTTTGTAACGAATATTGTGGAATTGGTCACCATACAATGGTGGGCAAGATCTACGTGAAGGAGTAAAAAAACCATGGCATCTTTTCGAATTTGTCCCGATTCAGGGTTCTATTTCAATAAGCCTGCTGAGAGCTTAATGAAAGTAAATGCGGTTGCTGGGGTGGTTGCTCTACTGGTCGCAGGTATACTTGCCCTTGGCGTAGTATTAACCCGTTGGCAAGAAGTGCATTTACTTCCTGCTGAACAATTTTATATGGTTCTAACAGCTCATGGCATTAATGCTCTGATCTTCTGGATCATTTTCTTTGAAATGGCGGTATTGCATTTCGCATCCACTACATTATTAAGATGTAGACTGGCCACGCCTCGTTGGGCATGGGCTGGTTTCTTCCTGATGATTATTGGTGCTGTTATGAATAACGTGGCTGTCTTCCAGGGCGGCTCCAGCGTTATGATGACATCTTATGTGCCAATGCAGGCAGCGCCTCATTTCTATCTGGGTTTGATTTTGTTTGCGGTAGGAGCATTGATTCAGGTCTTTGTATTCTTCGGTACTCTAGTTATTGCGCAGCAGGAAAAAACGTATGAAGGCTCTGTTCCATTAGTTACCTTTGGTGCGATTGTAGCTGCGATTATTGCAGTATTTACTATTGCCTCTGGCGCTATTGTTCTTGTACCAACCTTCCTTTGGTCTATTGGTTACATTAGCCATATTGATGCAGAAATGTATCGTATTATCTGGTGGGCTTTAGGACACTCTTCTCAACAAATCAACGTTGCGGCTCACGTTTCAATCTGGTATTTGTTAGCGGGTATTCTGTTTGGTGCACGTCCAATGTCTGAAAAAGTAAGTCGTTTTGCATTTTTGCTTTACATCTTCTTCCTTCAGTTAGCAAGTGCTCACCATATTCTGGTTGATCCAGGCATTAGTTCAGAGTGGAAAATCTTCAACACGTCTTATGCTATGTATCTTGCGGTATTAGCAAGTTTGATTCACGGTTTAACAGTACCGGGTTCAATTGAGGTTGCTCAACGCGCTAAGGGTTACACAAACGGTATGTTCGAATGGCTGCGTAAAGCACCATGGGGCAATCCAGTGTTCTCAGGTATGTTCATTTCGCTAATTACTTTCGGCTTCATCGGTGGTATCACGGGTGTTGTTATGGGTACAGAGCAGATCAACATCATCATACATAACACTATATATGTACCTGCGCATTTCCATGCGACTGTAGTAACAGGTACAACTTTAGCGTTTATGTCACTGACTTATTTGCTGATTCCTGTTTTATTCCGTCGTCAGATGATCTTACCCTGGTTGGCTAAAATACAGCCATATATGTTCGGTGGTGGTATGACTATCCTGGTTCTGTTCATGTTAGGTGCAGGTACTTTAGGTGTATCACGTCGTCACTGGGATATGGACTTTACAGGTGCCATGATGTCTTATGAGTATCCAGGTATGGCATACACATTAATGGCAATTGGTGCGATGGGTGGTGTTCTAGGTGTAGTGGGTGGTGGTTCATATCTACTAATTACTGTTGGTTCTTTACTGTTTGGTAAGAAACTGGAACCATCAGCTGGTATTTTAGAATGTTTCACTGGTAAGCCTTTAGCTGATTCTGTTTATACAACAGATAAGCCAGAGCTTCTGAAACGAGCTGAGCCATTACCTGAAGGACATGATCATAGTAAATTTGAAGCTCCGGGCACATTTGCTCTGGCTATGTTGTTATTAGTCTGCTTTGTGGTTTACTACTTCATTAACTGGAAATATTTATCTTCAGTTTGGCCTATGAGTTAGGTCGTTTCAATAAGGCGAGTGGCGGTTAAAGCCACTCGCTTTGCTTTAAGCTGATAATGTACTCTTTGAGATATATCAATCGAAGAGTACAATATCTAAAAAATATAAATATCAGTAAAAATATAACAAGATAAGGCTAGTAATGATTAATCAACTCATCAATCTGTTTAAACTCCGTATTGGTGTCATTATGGCGATAACAGCTCTTGTTGCCCTAATTATTACTCCAGGTCAATCTGTGCCTGTGTGGCAAGCCGCCTTATTAGCAATTACAGTATTAATGGCATCGGGTAGTGCAGGTGCTTTTAATCAATATTATGAGCGTGATTATGACAAGCTCATGAAACGTACCGCCAATCGTCCTTTTGTGACGGGGCGTTTTTCCAGCGATAACCCAATGTGGTTAATGATTATTTTTGGCATGCTGGTTGTCAGCGTAGGTACAGCAGGTTTTTTACTTAATGGCATGAGTGCCCTGTATATTTTCTTAGGTGCCTTCTTTTATGCCGTTGTTTATACCGTTTTATTAAAACGTCGCAGTTGGGTTAATATTATTATTGGTGGTGCTTCGGGCAGTTTTGCCGTGTTAGCAGGTGCTGCAGTCGTTGATCCAAATTTAGGGCCGATTCCCCTGACTTTTGCGATGGTGTTATTCCTCTGGACTCCACCTCACTTCTGGAGTCTTGCAATAGCCCAACATAAAGCTTATGAAGCTGCAGGTGTACCTATGTTACCTGTGGTAAAAGGCGATCAGGCAGCGGCTAAAGCTGTCATGTGGAATGCCATTCTTCTGGTTGCTGTTTCAGTACTACCTTACTTTTTTGGTCTGGGGCTGATTTATTTAATCGGCGCATTAACTGGTGGCGGTTACTTTATTTATCGCACTGTTCAATTAGTTAATGAGCCTACAGCAAAAGTCGCAATGAAAAGTTTCTTTGCATCTTTAATTCAGTTAATTCTCCTGCTTGTATTTGCAGTGCTCGATGTTACTGTTTAGTGATGACTAATGAACCAACGTGTTCTCCTTTTGTTATCCCATAAATTATCTGTATTCTTATTTGTAATTCTCTTATTGTTTATGCGTGGTTTACACGCTGAAAACGAGCCATCAGAAGTTGTACAAAAATTTCAATATAAAAAGGCATTACAGGCCAGTCAGGATGCTATTGGTCAGGTATTAAGTAAACACCGTTTTACGGATGACAATGGTAAAGGAATTACTATGCATGATTTTCTTGGCAAGCCATTGATTATCAGTATGGTGTACACCAGTTGCTATCAGATTTGCCCCATGACCATTCGGCATCTTTCAAAAGTTGTTGAAAAAGCACGTGATACATTAGGCGAAGATAATTTTTCTATTGCGATTATTGGTTTTGACACACAATTTGATACGCCACAGAAAATGAAGCATTTTGCCAAAAAGCAGGGTGTAGATAAAAAAGGCTGGTTTGCTCTAAGTGCTGATGCAGACACTATTGCTGCCTTAACTAAAGAGCTGGGCTTTGTTTACTTTGCATCGCCAAATGGTTTTGATCATGTGGTGCAGGCAACAGTGGTTGATGAGAAAGGTGAAATTTACCGTCAGGTATATGGTGAAACTTTTGACACGCCTTTGTTAGTTGAACCCATGCTGGATTTGATTCTGGATCGCCCAAAGACAAGTCAGTCTTTTATCTCAAATATAATGGATAAAGTGCGCTTCTTCTGCACCTCCTATGACCCGAGGACAGATTCATATCACTTTGATTATTCGCTATTTATAGGTATTGTCATTGGTTTTTCCATTATATTATTTACCATAATATTTATGGTTCGTGAACTTCGTTATGCAAAACGCCATCCACGTGTTTGATAAGTATCAAATACAATAACGGGTTATATACATTATTATCCTCTAATGGACCCATCGCGTGAATCACATTGAGGGTAAAAAAATTGAGTTCTGTTAATCCTATAAAACGAGCCTATCTTGCGCTTGAAACCTGGTTCAATATTTCTTTTGGGCATGCCTGGAATCCACTTCATAATTTAGGAACACTGTCCTTTTTTTTCTTCTGGGTTGTGTTGATCAGTGGACTCTATTTATTTATCTTTTTCGATACCAGTCTTACAGGTGCTTATAACTCTGTAGAATATATGACCCATGAGCAATGGTATGCCGGCGGTATTATGCGCAGCCTGCATCGATATGCTTCAGATGCAGTTGTTGTTACCATTTTTCTGCATATGTTTAGAGAATTTGCATTAGATCGTTATCGCGGCTTCCGTTGGTTTTCCTGGGTAACCGGCGTTCCAACATTATGGTTTGTTGTTACTTTAGGCATTACAGGTTACTGGCTGGTATGGGATGAGCTAGCGCTTTATGTTGCGATTTTGTCCTCTAATTTAATGGATGGCTTACCCTTGCTGCCCAGCACCATGTCTCGGAATTTCTTAGAAAGTCAGATCAATGATCGCTTCTTTACATTGATGGGTTTTTTACATCTCTTAGGGCAACCTATTTTTCTGGTTTTTGCACTTTGGTTTCATGTTAAACGTTTATCTGACGTTGCAATAATTGCACCCAGAGGATTAGCAATAGGAAGCTTTCTTGCATTACTAGCACTATCAATAGTTGCACCTGCGGTAAGTCATGAAGCGGCTGATATATCAAAAACACCTGCGGTATTAAATATTGACTGGTTTTATCTAAATATTTACCCATTGCTTAATACATGGACAGCAGGACAGGTATGGGTTTTAACTCTAGGCGTTACCGTTTTTCTAATGTTAATGCCATGGTTGCCAAGAAAGAAAAAAGGACCAGCGGCCGTTGTTCATTTAGATCACTGTAATGGTTGTGAGCAATGTGCAAAAGACTGTCCATTTGATGCCATAACGGTACAGAAAAGAACCGATGGCGCACGTTGGGAAAATGAAGTTGTCGTACAGGATGATCTTTGTGCATCATGTGGTATTTGTGTAGGCTCGTGTCCATCATCAAATCCATTTCGCCACAGTGACAAAACATTAATCACAGGCATTGATATGCCAAACTCACCTGTTAACGATGTACGTGATCAGGTAGATGCATCTATAGCTGAATTAGATGCAGAAAAAAATAAAATAATTATTTTTGGCTGTGATAATGCAATTGATTTTAAAAATTTAAAAACATCGAATATCGCTGTTATAAATTATTTCTGTGTCGGTATGATTCCGCCCACTATGATTGAATACGCATTAAAGAATGGTGCGGATGGTGTTTTTATAACAGGATGTAGAACAGGAGACTGTTACTTCCGGCATGGTAATCAATGGATGGATGAACGTTTTGACGGTAGTCGAAAACCGATCCTAAGAAAGCGTACAGAGCGAGCACGTATTAATGTGTTCCGTGCAGCAGAAACAGATTGCAAAGAATTAAAAGCAGAACTGGATAAGTTTCAGCAAAGTATTGCACAGTTAAATCAGCAAAAAGATAACTCTGAAAATAAAACAGGGGGTATAGAATGAATAAAATAATTCGTTACCCATTGCAGGCATTAAACTATACAGCTTTTATGGCTGTTATCTGGTATTTTTCTATTTACCCGCCTTATCGACAATTAGAAGAAAATCAGGCTATGGTTACTTTTACAATGAGTCATGTGGGTAAGCATGTAAGCAAATGTAAAAAAATGTCCTATGAAGAATTAATGAAACTACCACCTAATATGCGTAAACCAATGGACTGTTCTCGTGAGCGCTCCCCCGTTATTATGAAATTATTTTTTGATGATGAAGTGGTTTATAGTCACACAGCACAACCAATTGGTTTATATAAAGATCAGGGTATTGATATTTATGAAGACATTAAAATAAATGCAGGAAGACATCATATTAAAGTATGGGTTAATGATGATGTTAATGTTGAAGGGCCAATTTATACACATGAGCAGGATATTGATTTGAAGCCTGAGCAGCATTTAGTAATTCAATTTGAATCTCGGCTTAATGGGTTTTCTATTAAGTAGAGTTACTTGTTGTTGAGTGTTAGCCTAAAACATCCCTGTTTAGTCAGTCAGTCTTGACACTCCTTTCTTTGTAAGTACACTGTACATATGAATAAGTTAAAATTTGAGTGGGATACAAAGAAAGATAAGTCAAATACTAAGAAACATGGTGTTACATTTGATGAGGCACACACTGTCTTCTATGATGAAAATGCAATTCAATTCTTCGACCCCGAGCATTCTGATGAAGAGGATCGCTTTATTCTACTTGGCTCCAGTTTTAACTTAAAAACATTAGTTGTTTGTCATTGTTTCAGAGAAAATGAAACGGTAGTTAGAATTATATCTGCGAGAAAAGCAGATAAAGATGAAGAGCAATATTATTGGAGTGAAAGAAAATGAAAGCTCACTACGATTTTTCAAAAATGAAGGGGAAGAAAAACCCTTATATTAAATACTTAAAACAACCTATTACTATGCGTCTTGATTGTGAATCAGTTGAATATTTCAAGTCATTAGCTGAAGAATCGGGTATACCATATCAAACACTTATCAATCTTTATTTACGTGATTGTGCTATTAATCATCGTAAACTTAAAATGAAATGGGCCTCATAAGTTGAGGTTCACAGCAATGAACTCATTAGCGCATGGAAACAACACTTTAGTAGTTGAAGTTACCAATATATCAAGCCATGGTGTCTGGCTGCTAACAGCT
>CAZFUY010000021.1:0-29807 GCA_964522445.1 uncultured Thiotrichaceae bacterium
CAGGACATCATTGCGATTCTTGGTGTGGATGAGCTTTCAGATGAAGATAAGCAGGCTGTTTCTCGCGCTCGTAAGATCCAGCGTTTCCTGTCTCAGCCTTTCTTTGTGGCGGAGGTGTTCACAGGTTCGCCAGGTAAATATGTATCTTTAAAAGAAACTCTTGCAAGCTTTAAAGCAATTCTAGACGGTGAATTCGACCATGTGCCTGAGCAGGCGTTTTATATGGTTGGTGGCATCGAAGAAGTTGCAGAAAAAGCCAAAGATATTAAATAGGTAGCATCTCATGGCAATGACAATACACGTTGACATCGTCAGCGCTGAAAAAGAAATCTGGTCTGGACTCGCCACCATGGTTTTTGCACCGGGTGAAATGGGTGAGTTAGGTATTGCGCCTCGACATACACCTTTACTTACTCGTTTAAAAGCAGGTGAAGTGCGCGTTCAGGATCAACAGGGTAATGATGAATCATTTTTTATCTCTGGTGGTATTCTGGAAATTCAGCCTCACGTTGTTACTGTATTATCTGATACCGCTGTACGTGCAGATGACCTGGATGAGGCAGCAGCAATAGAAGCCAGGCAACGAGCAGAAGAAGCTGTTGCAAATCGAAACTCTGATATGGATTTTGCCAAAGCAAAAGCCCAGTTGGCTGAAGCAGCAGCCATGGTTGAGACTATTAAAAAGGTTCGAGGCCGAAAATAAGTTTTTTTAACAGCACATAAAAAAGCCGGACTTGTTCCGGTTTTTTTATGTGTGGCATGTCATGAATGTTCAGCATATAAAGTATTTTGAGAAAGGCAGAAAATTGTTGGCAAATATTAAAATTACAATAGATTATATATTTGTGAGCCAAAACAGTTCTATACTATTAAATACAATATATATGCATTTAGATAATTAAGAATTTTTAAGGAATTAATATGTCATTAAGTGTCGTTATTCTTGCTGCTGGTAAAGGTACTCGTATGAAATCCAGCCTGCCTAAAGTTTTACATAAGCTGGCAAATAAACCATTAGTAGAGCATGTTTATAATACAGCAAAGGGCTTAGGGGCTGATGAAGTTGTTATTGTTTATGGCCATGGCGGTGATCTTGTTAAGGAAACCTGCAAACATTTTGATGCTAAATGGGTGGAGCAAAAAGAACAGTTAGGGACAGGTCATGCTGTGCAGCAAGCTTTAGAAGCAGTTAATTTAGATAATGATGTATTAGTACTTTATGGTGATGTGCCACTCACGGAAGAGCAAAGCTTAAAACAGCTACTTGAAGATTTTGATAATAAAATTGCACTTATGTCAGTACAGCTTGATAAGCCTTTTGGTTATGGGCGCATCCTTAGAAATAATCATAAAAAAGTTATTGGCATAGTTGAGCAAAAAGATGCCACCGAAGAACAAAAACTAATTGATGAGGTCAATACAGGTATTCTGTCTGCAAATGGTAAGACACTTAAAAAATTACTGGATCAAATAGATAATAATAATAGTCAGGGTGAATATTATTTAACCGATATTTTTGCTCTTGCGGCTAATGATAATATTGAAATAATCACATCACAGCCATCCGCTGCTTATGAAGTAGAAGGTGTAAATAATCGTCTGCAATTAGCAGGTCTGGAAAGAATTTTTCAAAGAAATATAGCTAATAAATTAATGACTGAAGGTGTTGCCTTAGCAGACCCAGATCGTATTGATATTCGTGGTAATGCAGAAATTAGTAATGACGTTTATATAGATGTAAATGTTATTTTAGAAGGTGATATAAAAATTGGTTCAGGCACACACATTGGAGCAAATTGCGTTATAACAAATACCATTATAGGTGAAAATGTAGAAATTAAGCCTAACTGTGTCTTTGAAAACGCAATAGTGGATAGCAATGCAGTGATAGGGCCATTTGCCAGGTTAAGGCCTGAAACTCATTTACATAAAGGTGCAAAAGTCGGTAATTTTGTGGAAATTAAAAAAGCTGAAATAGGTGAAGGTAGCAAGGTAAATCACTTAAGTTATATTGGCGATACTGAAATGGGTAAAAATGTGAATGTAGGTGCAGGTACAATAACCTGTAACTATGATGGCGCTAATAAACACAAAACAATAATTAAAGATAATGTATTTGTCGGTTCAGACACACAATTAGTTGCCCCCGTTACTATAGGTGAAAGTGTAACGATAGGTGCAGGTGCAACAATAACCAGAGATGTTGATGATAATATGCTGGTTATAAGTCGAGTACCACAAAAAGATTTAAAAGGTTGGGTCAGACCAACTAAAAATAAAAAATAGTATTATGCAGCGTAGAAAATATCAGCCATATTATATTGTTGAGTAAGATTATTTGAGTGTATTTTTACCTCATGTCTGGGTTCATTATTATTGTACATATACCATTCATCGCAGGCAGCTAAGGCTTCAGAGATAGATGGAAAATAAGCTAAAACATTACCCTGTTCTGTCATTAGTGATACTGTTTGATCGTTCCACTCTTTAATATAAAATTTCATAAGTCTCTCCTGTTATTTAAATGTGACTTTAAAGGTAGTAAATAATTTTTTTATGACAGTAATATGAATGTTTTTTTACATGCTGCTGTTTAATGCAGGTTAAAAATTGGAGTGTTATATTAATAAAAATGCAGGTAAACAATTAGATAGTAAATATCTATATAAACAGCAAAAAAAAGTTATAGAAGATGGCCGCCTTAAAGAAGGGCCTGTAATTATAGCGACAAATCTACATTCACCTGAAAATATTGGTGGTCTATTGCGTATTGCAGATGCAGCCGGTTGTAGAAAAGTAATTTTAATTAATGAAGAAAAAATAGATTTTGGTAAAAAAATTCAAAATATAGCCAGAAATACAGAGAAGAATATTGAAATTATCCAGTGTGATTTTAATGAATTCCTAAAAATTAAAGACAGGCTTCATAAGCTTGTTGCTATTGAAATAACAGATTCATCAGATAATGTTTTTAATACATCACTTCCAGATATCTGTTCATTTGTTATTGGTAATGAACGACATGGAATCTCAGAAAATATTTTAAATTTATGCCATCAGGCAGTGCATATTCCAATGTATGGTGTTAATGGTTCTATGAATGTCATTCAGGCACTGGCTATTTCTTTATTTGAATGGCGCAGACAACAGGAAAGTAAATAAAATATTAATTCAGGCTTAACGAACAAGTTGATTATCTACTTCATCACGTTTTTCTTTTCCCTGTAAAATTTCAATAAGAGTCAATGCAAAGTCCATAGTTGTACCCGGACCTCGTGAAGTAATTATCTTGTCATCTATTTCAATAGCTGTTTCTTTTATAGTTGTTGATAAAAGATTTAATGAAGTTAATGTGCCAGGGTAAGCTGTTACTGTTTTATTCTCTAAAAGTCCTGCTCTAGCTAAAGCTTTGGGAGCAGCACAAATTGCAGCAATATATTTATTATTGGCAGCATGTTTTTTAAGTATATTCTGAACCCTTGAGTCATCACATAAATAATTAGCTCCGGGAAGACCGCCAGGCAATGCAACCAGATCATAAATATTATTCATTACAGTGTCTATATTTGTGTCTGGAATAATGCATGTGCCACGAGATGCTTTAACAGGTTTATCATCAAGTCCAGCAGTCGTTACATGAATACCGGCGCGGACAAATAAATCGGTAATAGTTATAGCTTCAAGTTCTTCGCAGCCCTGAGCCAAAATAACCAGTACTTTAGGCATATTTATTTCCATCTATTTTAGAAAAATATTTAAACCTTTTAATAAATTTAAAGCTTCTTTAATTTGATAATCATTTTTAACTTTAGGCTTTTTGGTATTAGCCTTGTCTTTTTTAGTTTCTGGTTTTATGCCATTGGGATTGCTGATATGGCCTGACAGGTCAGCTTCTTTTAATCGTTTAAAACCATTGTCTTTAATAGCCGTTAATTTCATATTATTAAGTGTGATATCAGGCTCTATTCCTTCAGCCTGAATAGAGCGACCTAATGGTGTAAAGTAACGTGCGGTTGTAAATTTCACAGCACCGCCATTTCGTAGTTCCTGAATGGTTTGTACTGATCCTTTGCCAAAGGATTTGGTTCCCATAAGAACAGCACGTTTATGATCCTGTAATGCACCGGCTACAATTTCTGAAGCTGAAGCTGAGCCTTCATTTATTAGCACAACAATAGGTGCGCCATTTATTGCATCACCTGGTTTAGCTTTAAATTCAAAATAAGAATTTTTAACACGTCCTTTTGTATAAACAATTAAACCCTCTTCCAGAAATAAATCAGAAACATCTGCAGCAGCATTTAATACGCCGCCGGGGTTGTTGCGCAAATCAAAAACCAGACCTTTTAATTTGTTTTTATTTTCTTTTTTTAGATTATTAATAGCTTCAAGTAAATGATGTGCTGTTCGGGACTGAAAAGTAGAAACACGGACATAGCCGTAATCTTTTTCAAGCAGGCGGCTTTTTACACTTTTAACTTTTATTATGGCTCTTTTAATAACTATATTAAGAGGCTCGGTTTCCTCATCGCGTACAATAGTAAGAGTGATTTTAGTTCCGGGCTTGCCGCGCATAATATTAACGGCTTCATTTAAGGACATGCCTTTAATCGGTTTATCATTTAGGCGAATAATAAGGTCACCGGCTTTAATGCCTGCGTGAAAGGCGGGAGTGTCATCAATTGGAGAAATTACTTTTATAAAACCATCTTCAAGACCTACCTGTATACCAAGGCCGCCAAATTGACCTGTTGTGCCTATTTTTAATTCTCTGTATTCATCTGGGTCAAGGTAAGTTGAGTGAGGGTCGAGACCCGATAACATGCCTCTAATTGCATTTTGTAATAATTCTTTATCTTCAACTTTTTCTACATAGTCTGATTTAATACGGGCAAAAATATCAGAAAAATTTCGCAGATGCTCAAGAGGCAATCCCTCTTCTTTACCCATATCTTTTTTAGCAAAAACAGGGCTGGATAATGTGGCTATGCCGATTAAAAAACCAGTCATTAACAGCAGCAAAGATTTATAATTTAATTTCATTAATTTTCCTTTATGGCCAAATGGCGTATTTTTGTTGAGCACCAGAGGTTGGGATTAACAGGCTTGCCTTTAGATCTTATTTCAAAATATAAGCCACTGTGAGGCTGCCCCCCACTATCACCTACGGCAGCAATAACCTCACCTGATTCAACCCAGTCACCTGCCTGTTTAAAAACAGTCTGATTATGGCCGTAAAGACTTAAATAGCCATCGTTATGATCAATTATAGTGATAAACCCAAACCCCTGTAACCAGTCAGAAAAAGCAACGCGACCATAACTGATAGCGCGTACTGGTGTTCCATAATTAGCATCAATAACAATACCGTTCCATTTCAGATCACCCTGATTGCGTGATGTTCCAAACTGAGCGCTAAATTTTCCACGTATAGGCCAGGGTAGTTTGTGCCTGAGCATGCCAAAAGGTTTTTGTTTTACAGGTTCACTGGGAATGTCAGCAAGTATTTCACCTATAGACATTAGCAACTGTTCTATTCGAGTTCGGCTGTTTTTTAAGTCATCGAGTGTTAATTGCTGGCTATCAATGTCTTTATTTAGTCTGGCTAACAGGCGTTTTCTGTTTGATCTATGAGCTGCCAGGCTTCGTTTTTGTTTAAGTTTTTTCTCAACCAGTTTTTTTAGCTCTTTATTGGTCGTTTTTATAGTGGATTCAAGTTTTTGTTTTTTCTGGATGCTTTGCAGGTATTCAGTAATTTCAGATGTGCGAGCCTGATTAAGATAATCAAAATATACCATGGCGCGCCCCATTTCTGTGGGCTGTTGTTGATTAAGTACCAGCTTGAGCTGAGCCTGATTACCCATGGCATAAGCAGAGCGAATCTGGCTTGATAGCAGGTTGCGCTGATTATGCAGTTCTTTTTTAAGCCGCTTCAGGTCTTTATTTAACTTTTTTAGTTTTATAGTTGATTTTTTGTGTTTTCGACGCGTATAGCGTAATGATTTAGCGATTTTGGCGATTTTACGCTCAAGTTTCTGTAGTTCATTGCGTATATTGCTGCGTTTATTCTGGGTTTTATTGAGTTTATTGAGTACTTTGGTGATTTTTTCTCGAATATGCTCGAGCTTGCCCTGGTATTTTGTGGTGTCCTGATAATCTGCCAGCGCCATAGTACTAAATAGCCAGAGAGTGCTAATTATCAGTGTTTTGCGAAAATATTTACTAAGCCAAAATGCCATGTTTCTTATGAAATTCGGGTGTGTAATCTGTTCTGTAATGATAGTTTAAATAAAAAAATGTGAAATATTTTAAAAAAACATTAAAAAACTATGTATTATTTTATTGTAGTTTACTAATATATGCATTCACAATGTCATTTCAAAGGTCAACCCATGGTTGCTAACATGCCAGAAGAAACACAATTGATGACCAGGGAAGAAGATATAGATCGTGCTTCCCGGTCTCTAAAAGCTATGTCTCATCCCCTGCGCTTAAAAATTCTATGCACTTTGAAAGACAACGAGGTCAGTGTACAGGATATTGTAGATAATGTGGGTACATCACAAAGTAATATTTCCCAGCATTTAGCCATATTGCGTGATAAAGGCATTCTGGCTTCACGTAAAGATGCAAACCGGGTTTATTATCGTGTAGGTGATGCGCGTACATTGCGTTTAATTAGCATGATGCAGGAAGTGTTTTGCTCTCAACGTGGTATAGACGACTAGTCTTTTAGATTTTTTAGTAAACTACAATGAGCCAGTATCTGTTCAGATACTGGCTCATTGTCTTTCATCGGAATTAAATTATATGGCTCAAACATTTGAATTTATTGAAAATCATCTGCTACTGGTGGGTGGATTTATGGTTGTATTGTTTATGATCATAAAAATGGAGGTGGACAGTCGCCTGAGTGGCGTTAGTCAGCTTAATGCTGCGGATGCTGTACGCATGATGAATAATGATAAAACTGCGGTGGTGGATACTCGAGAAGCGAGTGAATTTGCTGCGGGACACATCAAAGATGCTGTGAATGTTCCTATGTCTGTTTTGAAAAAGCGCATAAATGAGCTGGAAAAATATAAAAATAAGGATGTGCTGGTATATTGTCGTTCGGGTAACCGATCAAATCATGCCTGTAAATTATTGCGTAAAGATGGTTTTGAAAATGTACATAATCTTGCTGGTGGCATAATGGGCTGGACAAATGCCAATCTGCCCACGACAAAAAAATAATGACATGAGCCAGCCTGAAATTACGATTTATTATATGCCATTCTGTCCTTATTGTTCCTGGGCTCAACAGCTCCTGGATGGTAAGGGCGTTGAGTATGCGCTGATAAATGTGACAGATGATGAAATGATTCGTCAGCAAATGGAAGATCGTAGTGGCCGCAATACCGTGCCACAAATTTTTATAGGTGATTACCATGTGGGCGGATTTGATGATCTTTCTGCTCTGGATAAAGACGGTGGTCTTGATCCGTTATTACAGGATGAGCTGGTTTAATAATAAAATAATAACTTTACAGTTTTCAGGACTTATCGGAACAGTTAAAGTAGCTGTAATAAAAACAGGCTAAAGTCCACGGACTTTTTAAACTTTTACTTAAATAAACAGGCAAGAATTATGAGTGACGAACAAAATCAGCAACAGTTTGCGATTCAAAGATTATATATAAAGGATATATCATTTGAGTCTCCCAATGCACCGGAAGTATTCAAAGAAGAGCAATGGCAGCCAGAAATTAATGTGCAGCTGAATACAGAAGCCAAAACCATTGCAGAAAATCTTCATGAAGTGGCTTTAACCGTAACAGTAACGGCTAAGCAGGATGATAAAACAGCATTTCTTGTTGAAGTAAAACAGGCGGGTTTATTCCAGATGTCAGGATTTGAACAGGAGCAAATGGGAGGCATGCTAGGTGCTTTTTGTCCTGAAACCCTGTTTCCATTTGTTCGTGAAACAATTGCAGACCTGGTTGCCAAAGGTGGCTTCCCTCAGTTATTGCTGGCACCCGTGAATTTTAATATGTTGTATATGCAGCATCAGCAACAACAGCAAGGCCAGGATCAGCAAGCGCCAGAGACGGCTCACTAATGAGCGATAGCCTGTCCAGAACCATCGGTGTTTTGGGTGCAGGCTCCTGGGGTACTGCTCTGGCAATCCAGATTGCCAGAGCAGAGCTTGATGTCTGTATGTGGGGCATCAATGCAGATGAAATAAAACAAATGCAGCAGGATCGCTGTAATAACGCCTATTTACCGGGCATTCCTTTTCCTCCTTCACTACGGCTTAGTGATGATCTTCAGTCAACAGTTGAGCAAGCATCCACCCTGTTACTTGTTGTTCCTAGCCATGCCATGCGTAGCTTTTTGAAAAAAGCAAAACCCTATATTCGCACAGACCATCATATTGTCTGGGCAACTAAAGGGCTGGAAGAGGGTACGGGTAAGCAAATGCATCAAATTATTGCTGAAGAACTGCCCGATTGTAAATCTACAGCCGTAATTTCTGGCCCTACCTTTGCAAAAGAGGTGGCTCAAGGCTTACCCACAGCAATTACAGTTGCTGCAAGTTCAAAGGAGATCGCAAAAGAAGTCGTCACGTTCCTGCATCATGATAACTTTAGAGCCTATACTAGCGATGATATTATTGGTGTTGAACTGGGCGGTTCTTTAAAAAATGTGCTGGCAATTTCATCCGGTATTGCCGATGGTTTAGGCTTTGGTGCTAATACTCGTGCTGCACTAATTACCCGTGGCATGGCAGAAATAATGCGTCTGGGCCATGCGATGGGGGCACGTCAGGAAACCTTTATGGGGCTGGCAGGACTAGGTGATTTAATTTTAACCTGCACAGATGATCAGTCTCGAAATCGACAAATGGGTTTAAAGCTGGCTCAGGGTTTATCTGTCGAACAGGCTAGAGAAGAAATTGGTCAGGCGGTAGAAGGCGTTAAAACAGCAAAAGAAGCCTGGATGCTGGCAGAAAAATTCGGCGTGGACTGTCCAATTATTGAGCAGGCCTATCGAGTGCTCTATGAAGGAAAATTACCTAAACAGGCTGTGCATGATTTATTGGCTCGGGGAGCTAAGGCCGAGTAGGCTAAAAATTTTGTCACAGAGAGGCCAGGTTTTTTATATAAAGCCCTTTTCTGCGATCTTTGTGCCTCTATGGCGAATGTTTTATGTAATATTACCCCTGTCCTTCATACCCTAACTGTCGCCAGGCTTCATAAATAATCACCGCCACTGAATTTGATAAATTCATACTGCGACTATTTGCCAGCATAGGGATTCGAATGATCTGCTCATCAGGTAAGCTGGCCAGATAATTTTCAGGCAAGCCCCTGGTTTCCGGGCCAAAAATAAAAGCATCTCCTGATTTAAATTCAGCATCACTATGAGCCTTTTGACCTTTGGTAGAACAGGCAAAAATACGACTGGGCTGAACCTGCTGTAAAAATTCATCAATATCAGCATAGTTTTTTATACTGGCAAATTCCCTGTAATCCAGTCCTGCTCGGCGAAGTTTTTTATCATCAAGATCAAAACCCAAAGGATGGATAAGGTGAAGCTGAAATCCCGTATTTGCACATAACCTGATTATATTGCCGGTATTGGGTGGAATTTCAGGTTGATAGAGTACAATATGAAGCATAAAATTCTTTTTTTTCAGTAGGTTATTGATGGTTCTTTAAGTTATTTGCTAAATAAAGCACTTTAATTATTGACTAAAAGCGAGTTTAGGTCTAAATAATGTCTTATTACACTTTAATAATAGGTGCTGGGGCAATGACTAAACAGCTGTCGCGCACACCAGAAAATATGCCACAAAATAAGCAAGCTGTATTGCTCCTTGTTGACGATGATCAGCTTATCACTGAAAGCCTGGGTTTTATTCTAAAAAAGAACTACCAGGTGCATATCGCAGAAACACGCTCACAGGCCAAAGAAATTATAGCTTCCATGGATCAGCCTCCCCAGTTGGCGCTGGTCGATTTAGGTCTGCCTCCCTACCCGCATCAGCCAGATGAAGGTTTTTTATTAATTGAAGATCTACTGGCTTTTGATTCACAAATGAAAATACTGGTTTTATCGGGTCAAAGTGAAGAAGCTAATATGCAACATGCGCTAACTCTGGGTGCGGTTGATTTTGTACCCAAACCAGCCAATCCTGCTCTGCTTCAGGCTCGATTGCAACACCATCTGATGTTGCAAAATGTAGAAATTAAACACCCTAAGCGAATTAAAGATTCAGCCATTATTGGTGACAGTGCGCAAATGAAAGCTCTGCGTCAGCAGATAGAGCAATTCAGCGCATCTATCTTTCCAGTTTTAATTGAAGGTGAATCAGGTACAGGGAAAGAACTAATTGCAAAAGCTCTGCATGATGAAAGTGAACGGGCAGATAAACCTTATTTAGTTATTAACTGTGCGGCCATTTCACCAGACTTGCTTGAGTCTCAGTTATTTGGTTACGCCAAAGGTGCATTTACAGGTGCTACAACTAAGCGCAATGGTTTTTTTACAGAAGCAAAAGATGGCACACTATTTCTTGATGAAGTTGGTGAGATTCCTGTAGATTTGCAGGCAAAATTATTAAGGGTGCTTGAAAGTGGTGAATTTTATCGTGTAGGTGAAACAGAGTGTCAACAATCAGAGGCTCGCATTATTGCTGCCAGTAATAAAACACTTGCTGATGAAGTTAAAGAAGGAAATTTTAGGTCGGATCTTTTTTATCGACTAAGTATTTTACAAATAAATGTACCGACACTGCGTGATCGTGAAAAAGATAGCATGTTGTTACGCATGCATTTTCAAAATTTTTATGAGGAATCAATAAAGCACTTTAGTCTGAGTGAAGAAGCAAATAAATTATGGCTGCAATATGATTTTCCCGGTAATGTTCGTGAATTACGAAATATTGTTATTCGTTTAGGCACAAAATATCCTGGAAAAATAATTTCCAGACAACAGCTTGAGGCTGAGCTGGAAATAGATTTTGAGAAAGCTGAACCAGCTAATTTAAAATCCGCTTTCAGTGCAGGACGATTTAATGATGCGTGGTTAATGCAGGAAATAAAAGAAGGGGAATTAATACTTAATGAAGCATTGAGTGATTTAGAAAATCACTGCATAAATATTGCAATGCAAATGTATGATGGAAATTTAAGCAAAGTGGCAAAAGTTTTACATATTAATAGAACAACTTTATACAGCCGTATACAGAAAAATATTGGTAAGGGTGAAGGTTAATGTATTTAGAACACTTTGGGCTTGAGCGACAACCCTTTAAAATAACGCCAGATACCAGTTTATTCTATAAAGGTAATAAGCGAGGAGCAGCATTAGATGCACTTAAATATGCTGTGACAACAGGTGAAGGAATTATAAAAGTTGTGGGTGAAGTTGGTAGTGGTAAAACAATGCTGTGCCGAATGCTTGAAATTGAATTGCCTGATAATGTAGAAGTTGTGTATATAGCAAACCCAAGCTTATCACCGGACAATATACTTCATGTTATTGCGTTTGAGTTAAAGCTGGATGTAAATAATAATTCCAGTAAATTAGAGGTGATGCAAAAACTTCAGAATTATCTATTAGAAAAGCATGCACAAAATAATCATGTGGTTGTATTTGTTGAAGAAGCACAAAGCATGCCCCTGGAAACATTGGAAGAAATTCGTTTATTAAGTAATCTTGAAACAAATGATTATAAATTATTGCAAATAGTATTATTTGGCCAACCAGAATTAGATGAAAATTTACGCCAGCCAGGAATACGCCAGTTAAAAGAACGTATTACACATAGTTTCTACCTGGATCCATTCCCACCAAAAGATATTTATGATTATTTAAATTTTCGTATGCGAGCGGTAGGTTATCGTGGGCCTGATATTTTTTCGCATAAAGTTGCAAATAAAATTGAAAAAAAATCAAAGGGTTTAACCAGGCGAATAAATATTCTGGCAGATAAAGCCCTGCTGGTTGCATATTCAGAAGGTGGCCATGATGTTGTTAATAAATATATAGAAATAGCAGCTAAAGATAGTGATTTTGAAAAAGAATCTAACTGGAAATTATGGTTAACAGGAGCAGTAGCTTTTAGTGTTATTTTGCTTTCTGTTTGGGTAGGTACATTAATTCCCTCATATTTAAATAAAGAAATAGAAATAACGCATAATAAACTGCAGGAAAAACAGATAAATAAAAAGACAGAAAAAAATATCTTGCCAGTTGTTTCTCAGCTTCAGAATCCTGAAGTAGTTGCAGCTATTCAAAATAAAATAGCTGGGAAAGAGATAGAAAAAGAAACAATAGCTTCACATATAATAAAAACAGATAAATGGCTGGATCAGGCAGAAAATAATAATTTTACTATCCAGTTAGTTTTGCTTGATGCGTGGGCAGTAAATAAAGTTAGATCTTTTTTAAACAAAGCAAAAAATAGTATAGATATGGATAAACTGTATCTGTATGAAGCTATGATACAGGGGCGTAAAGTTTACAGTGTGTTATATAATGAGTATTCCTCCAGAGATCAGGCTATTGAACAGTTAAAAAATCTTGATTCTGAATTAACAAAAAATGGACCGTATTTAAGAACAGTAAAAGGCATAAGGGCTGATATAAGAAAGAGTCAGGGGCTTTATCAGAAAAATTTAGCTGGGGCAGAAAATTGAAAGATTTGAGAAATTTATATGCTATTTTTATAGCACTTACATTATTGTTTAGTTTAAATGGTTGTGGGCCAACACGACCACCTGAAGAATCTGAAGGGCATATTGTAGCTAAGCAGGTGGATAAAGAATCTGTGATTCCTGCGCCTGTATCGCAAACAACTTTGTTACCAAAACCACAAATTAGACCCAGACTTGAAACATATACAGTTGTTGTGAGTGATGTTCCTGTTAAAGACCTGCTCTTTTCAATGGCACGAGATGCAGAACTAAATCTTGATATACATGATGATATTGAAGGCACGGTAACGCTAAATGCGATAGATCAGACGCTGCCGCAAATCCTGGAACGTATAAGTAAACAGGCAGATATTCGATATGAAGTAGAGTCAAATAGTTTAAGAGTACAAGCGGATAAGCCGTTCTTAAGAATTTATAAAATTGATTATGTAAATATGTCAAGAGAGACTAAAAGTTCCGTTAGTGTTGCCACAACACTGGGTTCAACGGGAGCAGGAAATATCTCACAGAATAGTTCAGGGGGAGGGGCATCATCTTCAGGTAAAAGAGGTAGTAATAGTTCAATTACAGAAGTTAACAATAAATCTAATAATAAATTTTGGGAGACATTAACAAAAAATATTATTTCTTTATTATCTAAAGATGGTGATTCTAACTCTGAAGAAACAGGGGATAATAAATCTGATGATAGAGTTATAGTTAATAAAGAAACAGGAATAATTGCTGTTCGTGCAACATATAAACAGCATAAAATAGTTCAGGAATTTGTTGATATTGTATTAGGCAGCGCAAAACGCCAGGTATTAATTGAAGCAACTATAGCTGAAATAAAATTAAGTGATCATTATCAGTCGGGTGTTGACTGGTCGTTAGTTGCAAGTGATCCAGGCTCTGGAATTGGTATAACAACAGATTTTCGTGGCGCTGCTTTGGGGCAGGCACCCTTTTCATCATTTACATTATCAGATGTGGTTGGTGGAGATCAGTTAACAGTAACCCTTAAGGCGCTGGAGAAATTTGGTGATGTTAAGGTGTTATCAAGCCCTAAAGTTATGGCTTTAAATAATCAGCCAGCAATACTAAAAGTAGTCGATAACTTTGTCTATTTTGAAATGGATATAGAAACAACAATTGGACAGAATATTGCTGTATCAACTGTTGATACAAATATAAAGACTGTTCCAGTTGGTTTTGTAATGTCTGTTACACCTTATATTAATGAGCATGATGTGGTTACTTTAAATATCCGGCCAACTATTTCAAGAATAATCGATAAAGTAGAAGATCCGAATCCTGAATTTAAAAAAGCTAATGTTATTAGTGAAGTTCCAGTTATTCAGGTGAGAGAAATAGAATCAATTTTACAGATTAATAGTGGTGATACCGCAATAATTGGTGGTTTGATGCAGGATAGTAAAAATGATGTTAAAAAAGGGATCCCTTTTTTATCTGACATTCCATTTATTGGTGCTCTATTTAGATACGAAGATGACATCAGGGAAAAATCTGAATTAATTATTTTTATAAAGCCAATTGTTATCAAGCATGCAAGCTTAATGGGTGATATGTCCGAATATCAGAAGTTTCTTCCAGTTAAGCAGGAAAAAATAGAAGATAAACCCGAACCTGAAAAGAATTAAAGTTGGCATGAACTATGAGTTTACTTCTTGATGCATTAAAAAAAGCAGCAGATAAAAAGAAAGAGAATGAGGATCTTTCTATAAAGGAGGCGGATTCTGAAAATTTTTTAGATAAAAAAGAATTAATAGATGATGATCTAGATCTTGATCTAGAAATGGATAATAAAGATGAAGATTTTCCGTTGGTTGATGAAGTTCTTGAGGTAGAAGAAACAATAATAGATAAATCAGAAGATGAAGCTTTACTGTTAGATAATGAGCAAGAATTACAGCTTAATAATAGAGTAACCATCAAGGAAGAGGGTAGCATAGAAAGAGATGGCTCGGCTTCTAATAAAGAAGTTGATAATCCAGAAAATTATAAAAATGAAGAAGTAGAGACAGCAGATGTTATTGAAACATATGATTCTAGTAAGGCGGAAGAAAAACATACAACATCTATTAATAATAGAGAAGAAAATAAAGAAGCCCTATCAGCATTAATTAATAAAAGTAATTATTATACAAAAAATAAAAAAATAAAATCAAAAATAGCCGCAGCTATATTTATGTTAGTCTGCCTTACGGGCGTGGCGGCTTATTATTATATAGAATTTTCCAGCTCAACTCAGGATCTATTTGTTACGGGTGATCTTTCATCTGAGCCAGTAGAAGTAACAGCCGTTAACCGTGAGAAAATAATAACCAGAAAACCAGAATTAACAGTTGTTAAATCTCCTGTAAAAGCAAGTTTTGATAAGCCTGTTCAAAAACGGGTAGTTAAAATTAAGAAAAATAAAATAAAACCAGCAATAAAAAAATCAATAAACATTGTTTATAAAACAGTGGAAGATCCCATCGATGTTTTAGTTCGACAGGCTTATGATGCATTTATTGCTAATGACCTGGAAAGGTCAAATATTCTCTATAAAAAAGTTTTAAACAGAGAGAATAAAAATAGAGATGCATTATTAGGTTTGTCCGCAATAGCAGTAAAGCAACAGCGTTATGAATTTGCCCGGCAGAAGTATTTAAATTTACTTAAGCTTGATCCAAAAGATAGTTTTGCTTTAGCGGGCTTAAGTACTATCAGCAATAGAATTGATCCACAGCTAAATGAAAGCCAGCTGAAATTTATGTTACGAGAACAGCCAGATGCGGCACATCTTTATTTTGCTTTAGGTTCTCATTATGCAGCACAGAGACAATGGCCAGAAGCACAATCTGCCTTTTTTAGTGCCTGGTCAGCAGAAAATGAAAATGCAGATTATTGTTATAACCTTGCTGTCAGCCTTGATCATTTAGGCAAAAAGAATAATGCGAAAGATTATTATAAGCTCAGTATAAAACTTAAAAAGCTAAAGGGTGGCAATTTTTCTATAGAAGATGCTAAAACTAGAATTCAATATATACAAGCCAGTGACTCATGAATAAAACAGTTCCGGCATCAGAAGAAAAAATCCAGGATATTGGATCTGCACTAAAAGCCAAAAAGAAAAGGCTGGGTGAAGAGTTAATCGCTCAGGGAATTATCACGGATGATCAGGTTAAAATTGCACTAAAAGAACAAAAGAAAACGGGCAAGCCATTGGGTGAAGCATTAATAGCGCTTGGTTTTGTCACTGAATCTGTTTTACGTGATTCTTTAAGTGAAATGCTGGGCAGAGAAAGCGTTAATCTTGCTACAGTTGTTCCCGATGATAGAGCTATTAATGCTATACCCAAGGAACTGTCTACTCGGTTTAATATTATTCCCATCGCATTTAAACAGGAAGAAAATACATTATCTGTTGCAATGACAGATATATATAACCTTGTTGTGCTGGATCGTATACGAGCTATTGTCGGTAATCGCACAGAAATTATTCCACTGCTTGCTGCGGAAAGTGAAATCAGCGATGCCATTGATCAGTTTTATGGCTATGAACTTTCAGTTGATGGCATCTTACATGAAATAGAAACAGGTGAAGTTGATTTTGAAAGTCTCAATACGGAAGGAGATGAATACAGCCAGCCTCTTGTTCGGCTGGTGGATGCGATTTTAGCCGATGCAGTAAAACAGGGTGCGTCAGATATTCACTTTGAACCTGAAGAAGGATTTCTAAGATTACGTTATAGAATTGATGGTGTTTTACGGCAAGTTCGAAGCCTGCATAAAGATTATTGGTCAGCGATTGTTGTGCGTTTAAAAGTTATGTCGAATATGAATATAGCTGAAACACGCGCACCACAGGATGGACGCATTAGTTTGAATATCCGAGGCCACTGTATTGACTTTCGTGTCTCAGCTCAGCCAACAACACATGGTGAAAATGTTGTATTACGTGTGCTGGACAGAGCAAAAGGTATAGTGCCAATCGAAAAACTGGGCTTACATGATAATGCGCTCGAACAGCTAAAATTAATTATGGCGCGCCCCGAAGGTATTGTTTTAGTTACAGGCCCAACCGGTAGCGGTAAAACAACCACGCTTTATTCGATGCTTAATTATGTAAAGTCTGAACAGGTCAATATCATGACTCTGGAAGACCCAGTTGAATACCCTATGGATCTGGTTCGCCAGACATCAATTAATGAAGTAAGCCGCATGGATTTTGCTAATGGTATTCGATCACTCATGCGCCAGGATCCCGATATAATTCTGGTGGGTGAAATTCGAGATGCAGATACAGCTGAAATGGCATTTCGTGCAGCCATGACAGGGCATCAGGTTCTTTCAACGTTGCATACTAATTCCGCTATAGGTTCAATTCCAAGATTATTAGATATTGGCGTACACCCGGATATTATGACGGGTAATATTATTGGCATATTAGGGCAGCGTCTCGTCAGGCGGTTATGTAAAAAATGTAAAACATCACACATAGCTGAAGATATCGAAAAGAAACTTCTGCATCATAAGCAGGATGAAGAGCTAACTTTATATGATGCAAATGGTTGTGACTCATGTGATAACACAGGTTATAAAGGACGCATAGCAATAATGGAAGTACTGCGTTTTGATGCAGAGATTGATGAAATGATTGCTGAAAGAGTAACCCAGGGAAAAATAAAAAAATATTTAAAAGAAATAGGGTTTCAATCGCTTGCTGATGATGCGGCAAGACGCGTTATAGAAGGTTACACAACTCTGGATGAAGTAAGTCGGGTTGTTGATCTCACAGACCGGTTATAACAATGAGCTTAATGTACAAATATAAAGCGATTGATGCCTTAGGTAAAATAAAAACAGATCGTATAGAAGCTGATAATTTATTAGATCTTGAGCAGCGCCTTAGAGGTATGGGACTTGATCTAATTAATTTTAAAGAAAGTAAAGACAGTATATTTACTTTTAAAAGCAAAAAAATATCTCGCAAAGAATTAATTAACTTCTCATTTCAAATGCAACAACTTACAAAGTCAGGTGTATCGATACTTGATGGTTTAAAAGATCTTAAAGATACCGTTGAACCGGGAAGAATGCAGGAAGTGCTGGCTGGTATTGTTGATGAAATAGAAGGTGGAAAAACATTTTCACAGGCACTAAGTGAGTTTCCTGAAATATTTGATACAGTTTATGTCACGCTGGTAAAAGTAGGTGAAGAAAGCGGCAGAATTTCAGAAGTGCTACATGATATGGCAGAAACACTAAAATGGCATGATGAGCTGATAGCGCATACACAGAAAATAATGATTTATCCTGCAATTGTTACAATAGTCGTTATTGCAGTTGTGTCGTTTTTAATGATTTATTTAATACCCCAGTTAGTGCCTTTTCTTGAAGATATTGGTGGAGAAATTCCACTTCACACCCGGGCACTTATTAATACATCCTGGTTTATAGGAACATACTGGTATTTAGTATTTGGACTACCCATCACTATTATTATAGTAATAAAACAAATGGCGAGAAGAAATCCATCATTTAGATATAAGCTTGATAAATTTAAATTAAGAATTTATATTTTAGGGCCTCTTATACTGAAAACAAATCTAGCAAGGTTTGCCAACTATTTTGCCATGATGTATGCATCAGGTTTAACTGTGCTTGATGCGCTAAAAATTAGTGAATTGCTGGTTGATAATGCGGTGCTATCAAAAGCTGTAATGGATGCAAGAAAAATGATAGCAGATGGTGGAGTAATAAGTCAGAGTTTTAAAGAAACAAATATATATCCACCACTGGTTATAAGAATGTTAAAAGTAGGAGAAAATACCGGCGCACTGGATGAGTCACTTTTAAATATTAGTTATTTTTATAATAGAGAAGTTAAAGAAACTGTAGATAAAATGGAATCGGCTATCACGCCACTTATAACCATAGTGCTAGGCGGCATAATGATGTGGATTATGTCAGCAGTATTAGGCCCTGTTTATGATTCACTAACAAAGATTCAGTTTTAGGATTAATGTGAAAAGAGTATTTTACTATTCAGGCTATCGATTAACTGTTTTCCAGTGGCAGGGAAACAGTTACCTGGGCAGTGTCAGCTTTATTCCTGATGAAGAAGGGATTGATAACTTTAAAAAATATCTTTTAGAAACAGATAATATACCTGCAAGAATGATGGTAGATATTATTGAAGAAGATTATAAAAAAGAAATTATTCCACATGTAAATCCACAGGATAGAAAAGCAATAATTAAGCGCACAATAGAGAGGCAATATAGACATAGTAAAGACTACATATATTATAGATTAATTGGCAGAGAGGATGGTGCTCGTAAGGAAGATAAAGTACTTTGTAGCGTACTAACAAATCCAGGTATGTTAGAGCCCTGGTTTAAAGTAATAGAAGAAACTAAAACAGCCATTGTTGGTATCTGGTCTGTGCCAATAATAAGTGAGTTGTTAATAAAAGACCTTAATATAGAAGACAGAAATTTAATACTGGTTTCACAACAGGTTCCTAGTGTTATTAGATTAAGTTATTTTAAAAATGGCAAGTTTGAAATAAGCCGAACGGCAAGAGTGAGTACAGATGATACGCCATTAGGTTTGTCTATTGCCATGGAAACAGAGCAGACATTAAGTTACCTAACAAATCAACGCTATATAGGGTTTGACGAGACAGTAACAATTAATGTCATAATTGGTGAAAAAAATATAGAAACTGTGAAAAGTCTTTGTGTGGATACGCCGCTTAGAACCTATGAATATCAAAGTCTGGAAGATATACAGAAAGAGATTGGTTGTGGTGGATTAACCATTGATAATTGTGGCGGTATATATTCATATATATGTAAAAAACAGATTATTCCTAAAGGTCATTATGGCTCAGCATCTTTATTTAAATATTACTATCAACAGCTGACATCAAACGCATTGTATGCAGTAGGTATTTTTCTAATTCTTGTTTCTATATTTGTTCTTTTATCTTTTGTTTCGGAGACTCAGATAATGAGTAAGGAAACAAAGCTATTAAAACAACAGGCTCTGGTAATGGAAAATAACTATAGTAGAGAGTTGCTTGAGCTAGAGCCCGTTTTAGAAAAAACAGAAGCAATGAAATCATCTGTATTACTGCATGATAAAATAAAGAAGGAAAAAGAAATATCACTACAGAACTTTATGACGGATATAAGTAGAGTGTTTACCCTGTCTGGTATGAATGATACAGAAATAACAGAAATAGAATGGCGGAGTACTCAGTCAAATGATATTAAACAGGCATCAAGTCGACAAATAAAAGAAGTTAGTTATGGATCAGCAGATGAAATAAAACAATTCGCTATAATTAGAGGCTTTATAAGAGTATCTAAAAGCAGTCTGAAAGAATCAATAAATAAAGTAAAATCAATTACTGATGCATTAAATGCAAATAAACAGATAGAGAAAGTAGAAGTTGTACAAATGCCACTGGATATAAGATCAAAAGCCAGTGTGGAAAATGAAGGTGGTAGACAACAGGGTGATGTTATAGCTGCTGATGCAGAAAAGGGAAAATTTGAAATTCATATCATAATGAAGGGACGACAAATTTAATGAAGAGTATGCTAAAAAACTTACAAAAAGAAATAGCCTTTTTTTTAGTGACGCTTGTTATCTCATCAACCATTATTATTGTGTCTATTATGTACAGAGAAAGTGCAATAGAAGAAAAACAAATAGCAGCCAATGAATTATCAGAGGCAAAAGAAAAATATTATCTTGCAATTGATCGAAAGAAATTACTTATAGAGTTTGAGAATAAATATAAAAAACTTGAGAAAACAGGAATCGTTGGTGATGAACGTAGATTGAGCTGGATAGACACCATAGAAAAAACAACCCAGCTAAAAAAAATACCCTATGTGAGATATAAAATTAATAAACAAATAAAATCAACACAAAATGAACTGGCAGGTAGTTTTCCAGGTGTTGATGTATTTCAGTCAGAAATGTTGCTTGATATGCAGTTATTACATGAAGGTGACTTATACACCATGATCAATCAGCTGGATGAAAAAGCAGAGGGCTTATTTGATATAAGAAATTGTATTTTTAGTAGAGTCCAGCGTATACAGGAATCTATTTTAGAATCAAAGACAGATAAAAATTTCACCACAAAATGTAAATTAATCTGGTATACCATAAAGCCAAAATTAGCACCTAGTTTAGTAAGCCAGATGGATTAAGAATGAGTATACAACATTTTATAAGCTTACTTATTTTAGCTATTAGTAGTAGTCAAATACTTATGGCAGAGGAGTTAGATAGTGTTAGTAAACTAAAAACACTATTTACCACGCAACAGGAACGTAGACAGTTGGATAAATTACGTACAACAGGTGTATTTGAAACTGAACAGGGAAATTCATCCGCTTCAGTTATGCGATTTGAACCCTTAAAAGTCGAGGTTAAGGGTGTCGTATTTAGAGAAAAAGGCAAGCCAGTTGTGTGGGTAAATAAAGGCAATACACTAGAATCAAATAAAATTGATAATGATATTCATGTTAGAACAAAATATGTAAAAATAAAAAATCTTAAAGTACCTGTTAAGGTAAATAATAGAAGTTTAAGAATAAAACCAGGGCAGGTATGGGTGGAGACAGATACTAAGGTTAAGGACAAATATCAGATAAAAGAGCCTAAATCTAAGACTAAAGAAGATGTTGTTGCTGAAGTACAGGTAGATAATAAAAAGGTGAGCAAGTAATTTATTTAGTTGAATTTTATGTTTAAAAGAAAACAACAGGGTGTGGCTTTAATTGTTTTTGTAATGTTATTAATGATTACAGCTGCGAGCCTTTTTATCCTTAATTCAAAAAAAGTTGTCAAGCCAAAATTAAAAGCAAGTTTAGATACTCAGTTGGCGCTGTCTCAGGCAAAAGATGCGTTAATAACTTTCAGCTTAGGATATTTTTATAAAACATCATCTTCTTTGCAAGTTTTAGGAAGGCTACCATTTCCTGATAGAAATGATGATGCGCCAGATTACTATGATGGTGAAAGTGATTGTTTTTCTGGGGCTGTAGGATCAAATCTTTTAATTGGAAAATTTCCATGGAGAAGAGAGGGGAGTCCATGTTTGGAATTCGAAATAAATACAGATGTAAAGGATTCTAGTGGAGAAAGATTATGGTATGCCGTCTCTAGAAATATGATAAAAAATAGTGTGAACACAGTTTTTACACCTGATACATTAAATATAAATACAAACTGGATTACAGTTTATGACCAATCAGGAAATACGCTATCTGATAGAGTTGCATTTGTTTTATTAGCACCAGGAAAAGCTATAAATGGACAAACTCGTACGGCAACTTCGCCTGCAATACGTTACCTGGATTCTTTTGACGTTCCTGGGGTTGGTGTTGTTAATAATCATGATACGGTTCTAGATTTTGTTGTGGCGGATGAGTCTGATACATTTAATGATAAATTGGTGTATGTGACCATTGATCAATTAATGCCTCTTATTGAGAAAAGAGTATTAAGTGAATTTAGAACATTGCTACAAAATCATCAGACAAACAATGGAGCGTATCCATGGCCAGCTTTATTAGGTGACCAGACTAATAATTGTGATAACACACGGACAAGTGGGTTTATATCTATAGATCCGGTTCCAATCCCAGATCCACTTCCATGTCCAAATAATGAGACTTTAACAATACCTGGAATACAGAATTATTTACATCAATGGTTACCCTTTATTTATTATGCTGTCAGGAGTGATTGTGTCGCTACTAATACGACTGGTTGTGGTAATCAAATTAATGGAAATGAATTAAGTTTAGATGGCGTAAATAACAAAGATGTTATTTTAATATCCACAGGCAGGGCAATAACAACACTTACAACGATGACACCGCCATATAACCAGGATAGATCGGCTGCTGTTCCTCCTGCACATAATCGTCGTGAGTATCTGGATGATCAGGATAATATTGATCAGAATTATGTTATGCCTACTTTATCTATAAATAATAATGATCAAATAACGACACTTTAGTTGCCATGATATGTTTATGAAAAAAATTAAAGGTTTTACATTAATTGAAGTAGCAATAGTGTTACTAATTATTACATTAGCACTAGGTAGCTTATTGGGGCCTGTAAGCACTCAGTTGAAAGAAGCGAAAATTAAAGAAACTGAAGCCCAGTTACAGGAAATAAAACAGGCCATTTTAGCATTTGCCATTGTTAATAATAGATTGCCATGCCCTGATACAAGCACTCCTAGAAATGGCCTGGAAAATAACTGTGCTGCGCCAACAGCAACAGGTGCTGTACCATCGGTTGCATTAGGTTTAACTCGGCGTATCGATTCATGGGGAAGTGAAATAATATATAGCGTTACAGCTAATTTTGCTGATGCATTACCTGCTGGGGCAGGAACAGGATGTGCAACAGCTAATCAAAATGTTTCATTTGAAATTTGTTCTCAGGGAAATCTATTTGTTTTTCTAGAGTCAGCATTAGCTACACCAGTAGCCAATAATTTACCTGTAGTTCTAGTATCAATTGGACAAAGAAAAAGTGCGGCAGATACTTCTGCAGAAGAAAATGAAAATAATGATGGCGATGAAAACTTTGTGGAAAGAGAATATGGCAACCCTGGTGACAATATACCGTTTAATGATATTGTTGTCTGGCTTTCTGCTTCAGAATTAGTTAGTACAATGGTTAAAGCAGGAAGGTTACCTTAACTTCTATTATTCATGCTACAAATATTGGCCACTGGATGTAAATCTAAAGCACACCCCGCCCTTTTTGTTTTCAGTTAATATTAATTGATAATTATTTCGTTTAGCCAACTGTGCAGATTGGTAAAGCCCTATGCCATAGCCGTCTTTTGAGGGCAGGATCTGATTGAACAGAATATTTTCCTTGCTTTCAGGTACAGGGTCACCAGAGTCACGAACCTCTATATAATGATATTTTTCTGAAGCATGTATTGTTGCTGTAATATTTGTTTCAGGTTTATTCCGCCGTTTGCTGCGTGCGTTTTCCAGTAAATTCTCTAATATGGTATCGAATACATCGGTGTCTATTTCTATGTCTTTTTCAGTCGAGCCATTAAAATTTATATCGCGCCCATGATAGCGGCTTTGTAATTCCTTCCACCATTCCGATAATAATTTAAAATTTTGTCCTGTATCGGTTTTTGTCTGTAATTTATCCAGTGTGTTTTGTAAGCGTTGAGTGAGTAGTGGTAATTGTTTTTCCAGTAGCTCATGGCTTTGTTCAGGATCATTGCTGTCCTGTACAACACCCGTTAAAGTTTGTAGTGCCTGTAATATATTTTTTATATCGTGAGTTAATTTAGACCCTGTTTCATACACTGCTTTCAAATGGGTCTGATTTTTTAAAGTTACTTCTCTAAGTTTTGATTGATAAAAATATGACATGAGTTGCATTAATAACTGTGCATGTATTTTAAGTGCGCTACCCATAGGAATATGGCTATATAGTTTCATTTTTAAATTATCTTCTTCAAAAATAAAAATATGCTTTGATGTGATGCCGTGAAATTCATTTTCATTGCCAGACTGCCATGAAATACCAGATACCCAGGGGAGATTAAGCAAGTGCTCAATACTGAACTGAAGAAATATTTCTGGTTTTAATTTTTTATTTTTACCTAATAATGCTGTTTCGTTTACCCAGTTTTCAAATGGATTGCCAATATTTAATATATGTTGCTCCCATTTTTGCCCCAGGCCTGAAAAGCCTCGTTTTGGAAGCCACAGTAAACTCACCAGTAATAAAAATAATCCTGAAAGAAAAGCTGTTATGAATAAAGATTCAATATAGTTTTGTTTGTAAGTAAAGCTAACCAGAATGCTGCTCTGATAAAAAGCAAATAATCCAGAACTGATGAGCATGCTGTGCAAATAATCAATGCGGACAATTCTACGCTGTTTATTTGGCCAGATAGTAATGACAAAACAGGCAAAAAGAATGCTGTAAAAAATGGTGTTATGTAATTCATTACCAAGGACTTCAAGATGAAATAAATTGGGAGTAATGGCCAGGCTTAGATCAAGAAAAAGGATAACAGCGGCCAGAGCATATACACCACGACTTATGCCCTGAATCAAAGCACTGCCACCTGTAAAACCTGTGAGTAATATGATCCATAATGCTATGAACCACCAGTTAAGAAAATAATACAGTCCAACAATAATAATAAGGCTGAGTATTAAAGATTTATTATTAATGCTCTCCTGTGAATTAAAGAGGGGCTGCCAGAACAGGAAAAAACCCAGGTGTATAAGCAACAGGGTTGATGTAATGAGTATATCGTTCTGGTAGAGAGCAATATGCAGGGTTGCAAGCATTAGCCCAAGAGTGGCAAATTCATATTTTGCCAGTGTTTTTTTATTTAATGGATTGGAGAGCATGGCTATTATGGGTATCCAGAAAGTTATTCTCTCTTTTAATGGCAGAAATTTAGAGCAAGAGATTTTGTGCTTACAGGATTTTAGCTTAATTTTTTTAATCTGTTATTTGTTTGCTGTCTATATCTCATCATAGTGATGATGTTTCAACATGAATGCATTAAAAACTGTTGAGATTTCAACATTATTATTTAGTGTCTGCTATAAAAATACTATCTAAGCCTTTGTTTGTGCGGGCTATAAGATATGGCACAGCATTTGCTGTGTTGTAGATAGCTTTTTATAAAACACGCTAATTTAATATTTAGGAGATAGAAACATGAGAAAGCAACAATCGGGCTTTACGCTAATTGAGATTGCAATTGTGCTGGTGATAATTGGTTTACTACTGGGTGGTGTACTGAAAGGCCAGGAGATGATTAATAACTCTAAAATAAAACGTGCAGTGAATGACTTTAATGGTGTGAGTGCTGCAATTTATAGTTACCTTGATCGTTATAGTGCATTTCCTGGAGATGATCTTGATGCAGCCACTCAGGCGCGCTGGGGTGTTGCGGGTGGCGATAATAATGGTGTCATTGGTGGTAATGCCTGGGAAACTGCTAATGCCAATGAAGAAAGCCGTCTTTGGGTGCATTTGCGTAATTCAGGTTTAGTCTCTGGTAGTACGGCTGATGGTAATGCCACGGGTCGTAAGCGTCCTGGCAATGCATTTGGTGGCATTCTAGGTGTTGAAGATACTAACTTTGGTATTGGTGGACCCGTTATTTGTATGAATCGAGTTGATGGAAAATTTGCTTCTATTATTGATTTACAAATGGATGATGGTGTACCTAATACAGGCAGTGTTCGTGCAAGCCTAACGAATAATGGTGCTGCTGAAGCTGTGTATACAGAGGGTACTGTGTATGTTATTTGTTCCCAGCTTTAAGAAAAATTAAAACTAGTAAGATTAAAAATGGAGAGCAGTGCTCTCCATTTTTTTGTCTTCTATTAATCCATTCCTAATTCTTTAATTTTTCGAGTTAAAGTATTTCTACCCCAGCCCAGTAATTTCGCTGCTTCCTGACGTTTTCCGCCTGTTTTAGCTAAAGCGGTTTCAATCATGATGCGTTCGAATTTGGGTAGAGCATCGTTTAGTAAATTATCTTTACCTAGCACTAATTGTTTTTCTGCCCAGTGATGCAAAGATGTTTCCCAGTTTTGCTGGGATGACTCTGTTTGCTCGACAGCATCAGGTTGTATTTCTGTGGGCAGATCAGACATATGAACTTCACGGCTGGATGCCATAACCGTTAACCAGCGGCAGGTATTTTCTAACTGGCGAACATTACCCTGCCAGTCTAAATTAGATAAATAGCTTTCGACTTCGGGTAATAAAACTTTTGCATCAACACCAATTTCTTTTGCAGCATGCTGTAAAAATAAATTTAACAATGCTGGAATATCTTCTTTGCGTTCGCGTAGGGGTGGAATTTGAATGCGAATAACATTTAAACGATGAAATAAATCTTCACGGAATAAACCTTGTTTAACACGGTCTTCAAGGTCCTGATGAGTAGCGGTTATTATTCTTACATCTGCTTTTATGGGAGTGTGACCACCCACGCGATAAAATTGTCCATCGGATAAAACGCGTAATAAACGTGTTTGTAAATCTGCGGGCATATCGCCAATTTCATCTAAAAATAAAGTGCCACCATCGGCCTGCTCAAAACGGCCACGGCGTTGTGAATGTGCGCCAGTAAATGCGCCGCGTTCATGGCCAAATAATTCTGACTCAAGTAAATCTTTTGGAATGGCTGCTGTATTAATTGCAATAAAAGGTCGGTTTGCGCGAGGGCTATGTTTATGTAAAGCCTTGGCAACTAATTCTTTTCCTGTGCCGGATTCACCGTTTATTAAAACAGTAATATTTGATTTTGATAAGCGACCAATAGCGCGAAATACTTCCTGCATGGCAGGTGCTTCGCCAATAATTTCTGGTGTATCTTCCTGCACCTGTGAGCCTGCACGTTCCGCCTGTTCTTCGCTTTTTTTACAGGCGCGTTTTGCAAGGTCAACTGCTTCATCAATATCAAATGGTTTTGGCAGGTATTCAAATGCTCCGCCCTGATAAGCAGAAACGGCGCTATCTAAATCAGAATGAGCAGTAATAATAATGGCGGGAATTTCGGGGTGTTGTTCATTAATTAAATTTAAAAATTCAAGGCCATCCATACCCGGCATTCGAATGTCAGTAATAATGGCATTGGGTTTTGAACTGGCCATTGAATCAAGAGCAGAGTCTGCGCTTTCAAAACTGGTGACCTGCATGCCTGCCTGTTGTAAAGCTTTTTCAAGAACCCAGCGAATTGAAGAATCATCATCGATAACCCAGATGTGTTGTTTAGACATTATTAGTATCCAGAGGTAAATAAATTGTAAAAACAGTTTTTCCAGGGCGGCTTGAACATTCGATTAAACCACCGTGTTGATTAATTAAAGATTGTGCAATGGACAATCCAAGACCTGTGCCGTTTGCGCGGCCAGTTACCATGGGATAAAAAATCTGATCTATTAAATCTTCATCAATGCCGGGGCCGTTATCAATAATATCAACCTGTAGAACCAGTCGATGATGATCATGGCCAATGGTAAAATGGCGTTGTGGTCGTGTTTTAAATGTTATTTCGCCATTGCCATCCAGTGCGGCAACAGCATTGCGAGTAATATTTAATACTGACTGAATAAGTAAGTCTGGGTCGGCCATAAGATTAGGTAAGCTGGGGTCGTAGTCCAGATTAAAATATATCCCTTCATGACCTTCGGCCTGAACAAGTTGGCGAACGTGTTCCATGACCCGATGGATATTAGTAATTTTTTTCCTGGGCACATTGTTAGGCCCAAGCATTCGATCAACCAGATTTTGTAAGCGATCAGCTTCACCGATAATAATTTTTGTATATTCTTTTAAATCTTCACTGGGTAGTTCTCGTTCCAGTAATTGAGCCGCGCCACGTAATCCTCCCAGTGGATTTTTTATTTCATGTGCCATGCCGCGAATTACATTTCGTGTGGCACTTTGCTCGTTAATTAATTTTTCTTCTCGGGCTATGCGTAAATGACGGTCCATGCGTTTTATTTCCAGTAGTAACACGGAGCGATCATCGCTCAATTGCATGGGGGTAACCATATAGTCGACTGTTATTTTCTGGTCGATATTTACAGCAATAGAAATTTCATGTTCCACAAAAGGCTGTTGTTCAGAGATTGCATTATTTAAATGGTCCATTAATGCACTATCAACAAATATTATTTTACTTAGTGGTGTGCCAAGTGCGCGTGTGCTACTGATATGAAGTAGATTTTCACCAGCTGGATTCAGGTATTCAATATTTAGACTGGCATCGAGTAATAGCACGGCTGTGCTTAAGTTATCCAGTAAGCTTCGTTGTATTTCATTAATGTATAAGTTGTTATCAGCCATAAGTTTGCTTAAGTGCAAGAACTGAACCAAATAGATAAATCTGTGATAAATATCGGTCTGAATTAAAAATATATATAAAATTCAATGAGTTAATTTATATTAATTTGGGTGATGTCATTACTGACTAATTAAAATAGCAGTGGATTAATATAATAGAAAGACAGTTTGCACTATTCTGGTGCAAAAGTACAAGTGGTTATGAAATTTGAATTAGAGTTAAGGTTTTTTGTGCAATTTTGAAAAGCGATGTATGTAAATAGTAACGGTATTACTGGATTTAATAAGTTTGTTAGATTTGTTTCTTAATTCGGCTTTAATCTGGTGAGTGCCGCGATCAATGTGCTGAATATTTTCGCTTAAGCTGCTTGTCTTTTTTCTGATAGTTTTGCCATCAAGTAGAATATTTATATAGTCACCCGCCTTAATGTTTAGTCCCGGTTTTATTGCTAACTCAATGCTTATATTGCCCGCACTGTTATGAAATGATTTTTGATCTGTGGGGCTGGTTATCTGAAAAGAAGTATATTGGGTTGATTTATCTTTTTCTTCAGGTTTTGTTTTGGTCTTTGGTTTTAATTTAACAGCAGGTGTGACCTGTAATTTTGGAGGGATTAACTCTTCCGCGCCTTCATAGGGTGCTTTGTCTGAATAAACAACTTCACCATTTTCATTGGTATATTTATAAAGGGCAGCCTGGGCATTTGTGCAAGCCAGGAAGATAAATATTGTTAGTAATAAGCGCATGTTGTGAGCTTAGTGGGGTTTCTGGAGTGATGCAATATATAGTGTCTGAAAATGTATTAATATTGAGTTGTCATCCTGAGCACAGCCGAAGGATCTTGTGCTTTATGATGTCAGATCCTTCGGCTGTGCTCAGGATGCTAAATAGCTAATATTTGTGGATTAAAATCTGTCGAAAAAAAACCCCGCAAGGCGGGGCTTTTTCATACTCAATAAACTGTAAAGCTTATAGAGAGTAGTACATATCAAATTCAACTGGATGAGTTGCCTGACGTAAACGCTGTACTTCTTCGTCTTTCAGTTCGATGTAAGCATCGATCTGGTCATCTGTAAATACGCCACCTTTAGTCAGGAAGGCACGGTCTTTGTTCAAAGCATCCAGCGCCTGGTCGAATGAGTGAGCAACTTGTGGAATCTCTGCTTCTTCTTCAGGAGGCAGGTCATACAGGTTCTTATCCA
>CAZFUY010000022.1:0-5999 GCA_964522445.1 uncultured Thiotrichaceae bacterium
ACCTGCTTAATGGTTTTTAGAATATCTTTAGAAGGATTCATGTTTGTAACGGCTGAAAGTTTTCTATGAAATGGATAAGAATTGTTTTTTAAATTTTCAGCAGCTGCTTCAATATTATTTATTTTAATTGCTTTTACATTACTTTCTTTGCCATATTCCCATGTTGCACCTATATGACCCAAAGCAGTATCAAAAGATGTTACCAGTTTTACCATTTCTTCGGCGCTGCTAACATTTAATCGTTGTTTGGTAAAATCATCAGCGCTGGGTAAAATAGTTTTCCAGTGACCAGGGCGTTTTTTACAATGCAGGCGGGTGACCACAACAATAGATTTATCCCATCCGCCTACAGTTTTCCAGTTAGTTATGTCGCCGCGAAAAATAGACCGAACCTGTTGAGTAGACAAATTATTAACAGGATTTTTTTTATTAACAAGAATTAGAATAGGTTCTTCTGCAAGTGGGTAAATCTTTATTCCTTTTTTATCTAGCTCTTGCTGGCTTAAAGGACAGCATACAAAACCAAATGTTTGATGATTATGGCGGCTCTGCTGTGCCAGTTTAATACCCGCATTACATCCCATTCCAAGATTGGAATTTTTTCCAAACAACTGAATTTTCTTTCCTGTTGATTCTTCCAGCTCATCTTTTAGTGAGTCAAATATTACCCATGCAAAATGTGCCCCGGCACCAGTAATAGTGTCAGATTGATTGTTTTTAGTATCAGCAAATCCATATACTGGAAAAAATAAAATTGATATTAATAATCCGTACGTAGTTATTAATGGATTGATTATCTTAAATGACATGCTCTGGTTGCCCATAACTTTTATTGGAGATCCCTCTTAGTCTAGTTTATGTAATTAATATTTCCTACATTCAAACGGGGGGGCTTATTTTATATTAAGGAATGTAGTACCCAGTTTATTACTGGCTAATAGTCATCAATGTGTTTGAATATAATGCCAAAGCCTAAGAACATTATGTTTTTTCGTTCTTTGAGTGTTTTATAATCATCAGTCTCTGAGAAGGCTTCAATAATCCACTTGTTATCCTGAGTTGATGCTCGGGTTTCTAATACGCTGTAAACACATTCACCTTTAAATAGAGTAGCGACTCGATTAACTATTTCCTGTCCTTCACCATTTGTCGTATTCCAGCTTTGAATGGCTTCTGTTCTTTCATCATCGGATGCATGCATCCAGTTATCTACGTCTATATTGCTCATGTTTACTTAACCCCTTTTTATTTTTAAATATTTTTATAATTTAGATGATTTAATTAGCATCATTTTTTTAATTTGCATATCTTCAAATGTATGTGGAATACCGCCTACACCCAGCCCTGAATGTTTAAGGCCTGCGAAGGGCATCCAGTCAACGCGGAATGCTGTAAAGTCGTTAATCATGACAGCAGAGGCATTAAGTTGTCTATAACAGTACATTGCCTGATCAATATTTTTAGTAAAAACAGCTGCCTGAAAGGCGAAATCCAGAGAATTAGCGTGTGATAATGCGTCATCTATATTATCGTAACTGTATATACAGACCACAGGGCCAAAGATTTCTTTGCAAGTAACAGAAGCATCTTCAGGCGGATTTAATAAAACGGTGGGTGAATAACAGCTGTCTGAAATTTTTCCATTACCTGATATTTTTTCAGCCCCTGCATTTACTGCCTCTTCTACCCATTCATTAATACGATCATTTTCTCTGTGTCTAATGAGAGGCCCCACATCTGTATCTGCTGATGTGGGATCACCTACTGTCATTTTATTACCAAGTTCAGCAATTTTTTCTGCGACCTGTCTGGCAATAGAACTATGGGCAAATATGCGTTGTACAGATACACAAACCTGGCCTGCATGATAAAAGCCGCCCTTGGCTAATAAAGGTAAGGCATCATCAAGATCTGCATCGGCTTCTACAATAACGGGAGCTGCTCCACCGTGTTCTAATGCGCAACGTGTGCCCGGCGCAAGTTTTGAACGCAACATCCAGCCGACTTTAGCACTGCCAATAAAACTAAAGAATGCAACACGATTATCGGTAACTAAAGCTTCAGCAACAGAGTGATTAGTTGTTGAAACAACCTGACACCATTCTTCTGGTAAACCGGCCTGATGAAAAATCTGTACCAGTTCATAGCAGGATAAAGGTGTATCTTCTGCTGGTTTAATAATAACAGGGCAGCCACTGGCAATAGCGGGGCCTACCTGATGAACGATAAGATTAATGGGGTGATTAAATGCGCTAACGGCAACCACAACACCAATAGGTTCGTGATGTGTTAGTGCTATGCGATTCATTGATGCGGCATTAATGCCCATGGGTATTTCTTCGCCATGGTTGTTGCGAATGCATTCAATGCAGTTGCTTATGCCATCAATAGCGCGAGTCATTTCAACCTGTGAATCAATTAAGGGTTTGCCACCTTCCTGTGCAGCAATAAGTGTTAAGCGTTCTGCGTTTTCATACATTAAGTGTATGGCTTTGTTTAAAATTTCAATGCGTTGAGCGGCGCTTAACCATTTTGATTTATCATTAAATAAATTGTTTGCTGTGTTAAGTGCCTGTTCGATACCTGCTTTATCAACTGTGTCGACAGTGGCAATGAGTTTGCCATTGAAGGGTGCTGTGACTTCAAGTTTTTGTGTGGCAGGTTTTGCACCGGGTATTAGCAGAGAGTAATGTTTTGGCATGGTTTTCTCATTTTTAAAATTTTATATTTTTAGCAATTTATAACTTTTTTAAATTGGGCAGACAATATCACCCAGACGTTCTGTTAATTTCATATTCTCACGATAATCGACAGGTACAACAACCAGGCTGGGTCCGTCTTCGGCAAATGCTTTTTCTAATGTAGATTTAATATCAGCAGAATTTTCAATGCTATGCCCATGCCAGCCAAATGCACTGGCAAGTTGCATCCAGTCCGGGTTTCCAAAATCCAGTTTAGTATGTTTGCCAAACTGATTTTGTTGTTTCCATGCAATAAGGCCGTACTCATTATCTTCCCAGACCATAACAACACAATGGCTGTTCATGCGTTTCATGGTTTCCATTTCCTGTACGTTCATAAGAAATCCTGCATCACCACAAATAGATAGTATTTTTCTATCTGGGTATACCAGAGATGCAGCAAGCGCACCGGGCAGCGCAAAACCCATGGAACAAAATCCATTGGGAATTAAACAGGTATTGGGTTCATGGCATTGATAATGGCGTGCAATCCACATTTTATGCGCGCCAACATCTGATAATAAAATATCATGTGCCCCCATTACTTCACGTACATCCCATAAAATCTTTTGAGGTTTTAGTTTTTCCTTTGCGTCATCATCTTTGTATTCGGCAAGCTCTCTATACATCTGTAAGCGAGTTGCATGTTGTTGGTCAACATTAAATGTTAAGCCGCCCATGGTATCAATGCGATTATTAAACATGGTAATGGTATGTGCCATGTCGCCAATTAATTCAATTTCTGGATGGTAGTCAGCATCGATTTCTGCAGGATGAAAATCGGCGTGAATGATTTTTTTTGTGCCGTCTTTATTCCATAAGTTAGGATGGTATTCCACCATGTCATAACCAAAAGTAAGAATTAAATCAGCGGCATCTAATGCACAGGCAATAACATCTTTGGCCTGCAGACCGATGGTATAAAGACAATAATCGGCATCCATATCAACACAGCCTTTGGCCATAAAAGTGCTAATGACACCAATGCCTGTTTTTTCACAGAACAGGCGTAGTTGTTTGCTGGTGCGTTTTCGAATACAGCCATTACCGGCCAGAATAATGGGGCGTTTGGCCTTTTTAAGCATTTCGAATGCCTGATCCATAATTTTATTATCAGGTCCGGGACGGCGAAAGCGGCGAGGTGGAATGGGTTTGGTTGTGGTCTGTAATTTGGCAATATCTTCAGGCAATTCAATTAACACTGCCCCCGGTTTTTCAGATCGTGCAACACGTACGGCTTTGCGCACAATTTCAGGAATATTATCCTGATGCAAAATACTGGTCGCCCATTTGGTGACCGGTGTATACATGGCAACCACATCCATAATTTGATGTGATTCTTTATGTAGTCGTTGAGATGATCCCTGACCAGTCAGCACCAGCATCGGTGCGTGATCCATATTGGCATCTGCAACACCGGTAATCAGGTTTGTAGCACCCGGCCCTAATGTGCCAAGGCAGCCGGCAGGGTTGCCTGTTAAACGGCCATATATTTCAGCCATAAAAGCAGCCCCCTGTTCGTGCCGACAAAGGATAAAATTAATTTTTTCCGATTGTTCAAGAGACATCATAAAATCGGCGTTTTCTTCACCCGGTACACCGAATATATACTCAATGCCTTCTTCTTCAAGGCACTTTACAAACAGGTCAGATGCTTTCATTTTATATCCTGATTTTTATATTTCTACCAAGTTTAGTTGAAGATCGCTAAATCTCTATTTAGTTAGTAAAATAACATCGGCTTCAGGTGTTACTGCTTTATGCCTATACCTTTATTTAGCAGATATAAAGCAAAGCTAAATAAAAAAATAATAAATATTATAATAATACTGATGGCTGTTGGTATGCTGGTATCAGAAATACCTAATAAGCCATAGCGGAATGAATTAACCATATAAAGAATGGGATTAACTAAAGATATCTTTTGCCAGAATTCGGGCAGCATATCAATAGAATAAAAAATACCGCCAAGATAAGTGAGCGGAGTTAAAACAAAGGTGGGAATAATAGTAATATCATCAAAGCTATTGGCATAAATGGCATTAATAAAACCTGCAATGGAAAATAAAATAGCCGTTAAAACCAGCACACTAAATGACATAAAAAAACTGTAAATTTTAATATCAGAAAAACACATAGCAACCAGAGTCACAACGATACCAACAACAATTCCACGGGCAACACCACCGGCTATATAACCTGATAATATTAGAGAGTTGGGCACAGGTGATACTAATAGCTCTTCAATACTTTTCTGAAACTTTGAAAGATAAAAAGAAGAAACGACATTGGCATAAGAGTTTGTAATCACGGCCATTAAAATTAGACCGGGCACAATATAATCCATGTAACTGTAACCATTGATATCACTAATTTGTGAACCGATTAAATTACCAAAAATTACAAAATATAATGCAGTGGTAATGGCGGGAGGCAATATTGTCTGTAACCATATACGAATAAATCGAAGATATTCTCTAATAACAATAGATTTAAAGGCAATATATTTTTGCTGGAAATTCATTCTACTGCTTCATTCTCATGAGATGTGTTTTTAAGTGTTTCAATCAGTTCTTTATTATTACGATTCTTATCAACCAGGCACATAAATAATTGTTCTAAACGATTGCTTTTATTTCGCATGCTAAGAATTTCAATTTCATGATCAGAAAGAAGCTGGAATACCTGATTTAAATTATGAGATTTTTCGACATCCACTTCTATTGTATTTTCATCTGTTTTTCTTAATTTGCAACCTGCTATGCCTGTGGGTAAGTTATTTACTTTTCCTTTTATATAAAGCACATAGGTTTCCATATTTAGCTGGCTTAATAATCTGCGCATGCTGGTGTGCTCAATAGTGAGACCATGATCAATAATAGCAATATTGTTACAGTGATTTTCAGCTTCTTCTAAATAATGTGTGGTGAGAATAATGGTTGTGCCCTGATTATTGATATCACGTAAAAAGTCCCACATGGAGCGACGAATCTCTATGTCTACGCCAGCCGTAGGCTCATCAAGGATTAATAATTTAGGGTTATGAATTAAGGCTCGACCAATCATTAAACGGCGTTTCATGCCGCCTGATAATTCACGTGCCATAACATGACGTTTTCCCCATAAATCCAGTAGCTTTAAATATTTCTCAGCTCGTTCAAAGGCCACAGAGCGTTCAATGCCGTAATAGCCTGCCTGATTTACAAGAATCTCGATGACAGGTTCAAACTGGTTAAAATTAAATTCCTGAGGTACTAA
>CAZFUY010000022.1:6099-29736 GCA_964522445.1 uncultured Thiotrichaceae bacterium
CAAGAATCTCGATGACAGGTTCAAACTGGTTAAAATTAAATTCCTGAGGTACTAAGCCAAGCTGAGATTTTGCGGCGGCAGGATTAATATCTATATCCTCATTGAATATTTTTACCGTGCCAGATGATTTATTAACTAATCCAGAAATAATGCCGATAGTGGTGGATTTGCCTGCACCATTAGAACCCAGTAGGGCAAAGAAATCGCCATCCTCGACTGATAGATTGACTCCTTTAAGAGCTACTGTGCCGTTTCTATAGGTTTTTTTCAGGTTATTAATTGTTAAGGCTTTCATAATCTATGCAGTTATAAGCAGTGTTGCTCTATAGTAAGGGCATCTTCTCGTTTTGCAAGTTATTGATTATAAATAAAATAATTCTTAGGTGATGAATGCTTCTGTAAATATCTATTAAAAATAATACAATCGTCTTGTTATTGCTGATATACCCCAAACAGGTCATGTAATATTGGGTATTTAATTTAGAATGTAAGTACTCTTTAACTATGTAAGAGTATGTGATATGTCGCAGTGTCAGGGCATCACATAAATTGTTACTAATCAAATTAAAGATGCTAAAAGTAATCTAAGATGAATAACCAGAAATATTGTAAAACAGGTGTAAGGTATCATGGGTATTAAAGGCTCGGTAAACCGCCAACGCATTGTAGACGCTGCGGATAATCTTTTTTATTCACGAGGTTATAATCAGACATCGTTTAGTGATATTTCAGATGAAACAGGTATTCCTCGGGGAAATTTTTATTATTATTTTAAAACCAAGGAAGATATCCTTGCTGCTGTAGTAGAGGCGAGAGTGGCTGTTTTTAAGGAAATGCTTGTGACCTGTGATAGAAATTCATCAGATCCCAGAGAATGCCTGCTTGCATTTGCTGAATTGCCTGTTCAGCATGAAGAACAAATATTGCGTTATGGTTGTCCTATTGGAACCTTAAGCTCTGAGCTGGTTAAAGAGCAGGATCAGGAAATTTCAAAAGCTAAAATATCTGCCGTATTTGATTTGTTAAAACAATGGAATATTGAAAAATTCAAAGCGCTGGGATTTGAGCAAAAAGCTCATGATTATTCAATGGATTTACTTGCAAAATTACAGGGCATTTCAATGCTTGCCAATGTTTATAATGATAGGGAGTTTTTGCACAGAGCCATTGGTGATGTGCAGAGCTGGATTAATCAGATTACTGCAAATTAATAGGTAAGAGCGTCTCGCCATTCAGATTTAATCTGAGATTCTTCGATTTTAAAATAAAGATTTTTTTATGACGCAAAATCAAAATAATATAGACCCATACTTAAAAACATTTAAAGAAGGTCGTTTTGTATCGCTAATGCGCTGGCAGCAGCTAGATGATTTCTGGGAAACCTTGCGTAAGCAGCTTGATGATAAATGGTATATTTATGCTATTGGTGAAGTTGCGCCATCACAAACTAGCAGCATTGAACAGCTATCTACATTCATTACGGAAATAGATACCTTATTACGTAATGAACATGATGAAGATTACTGCGCTATTGTTTATGCAGATGATCATGAGAAGCCTTCCTTTATAAAAATATTTGATCCTAATAATCTGGGCGTGAGTTGTGGCTTTAGTGAGAACCCACCATTGCCGGGTTGGGTATTGTCAAAGATGAAACCGATTAATTTGCAGGAGGCTTTAAGACCTGCTAATAATCGTAGACGCTGGTGGCAAAATATTTTTCCTGGCAGGCTGGGTTAAAAAATATCCCAACCTGCAGCGCTTAACGAATATATTTATATTAATTCATAAAACGTTTTTTAATAAAGTAATCAATACTTACTTTTCCACTGCCTAAATACATAAGAGCCAGCAGCATAATGAAATAAGTGGCTGAGAATTCTAAGCCATTATTTAGAATAACCAGACTGCCGTTTTCTGTTAACCAGTCGTAATTAGCATTGTCCTGTAAAATAGATTTTGCTCGGTCTAATCTTTCAATAGCCCCCATGCTTCTTTCTGTTGCAAAAAATCCACTGCCTTCTGCTATAGCTAACCAGCCATTTTGCATGTGTACTGTTAGTGCTGCGACAATCATAGTGAACATAAGAGGAATGGATATCCAGCGAATAGCAAAGCCGAATAAAAGAAAAATAGCACCAAATATTTCAGTAAAGGTAGCAAGATAAGCCATTAATCCCGGTAGGGGTAAGCCTAAGCCCCAGTCAGTATTGCCAAACCAGGCAATGGTATTTTCCATGCTACCCCATTTTTTTGTGCCGGCCATCCAGAATACAGGCACGAGATAAAGGCGTAATAATAGAGGTGCTATGAAGTCAAAATGCTTGCTGGTGTTGAGCAGAGTGTTTTGTGCTTTAACTGCTAGTTCTATTAGTTTATCCATGGGGGAGGCCTTTATTGTTATGATTTATTAAATCTTATTTAAGACAGTTGACTGTTTTTATATAGTAGAGTTCAGAAGATATATTTCCCTGGAGTGAATTTAACGAGTTTTATAAAGCAGAAAGCCCCGACTTCTCGGGGCTTTCTGCTTTGTGCTGATTAATTATTGACTAATAACTAACTGCCGCATTTGCCTTCTTTTTTCTCCATTTTTTTCTTCATAGTGCCACCGCATTTACCGTCACTTTCTTCCTGGTGTTTTGCTCCACATTTAGATGCTTTTTCCTTCTTCATGCTATTGCCGCATTTGCCTTCTTTTTTCTCCATCTTTTTTTTCATAGAACTGCCGCCGCACTTGCCTGCACCACACTTGCCATCATTACCCGCTAGCTGCATCTGGTTTGTAGATAGATCAGTCATTCCAAATGGATTTTCAGTTGCCTGAGTGATTGGGCTGGCTGCCATTAAAAACAGGAAGCTTAGAGCTGAAACTAGTGACTTGTTAAATAATTTGGCCATCTTTCTTATACCTTTAATTTAGTTGGGAGGATTTAAAAAAACGCTATTCAGTCTAGCGTTTTCAATGTTAGATTGACAGATGTATTAGTCTTAAGTTCTAGAAAAAGATCACAGAATTGATAAGTTTATTTATTGTTTTGCGGCTAATTGCTACCTGATTTTTTCTTTAAACACAATAGATAGGTTGTTTCATCAGGCATGGTTCCCTGTTGTTGTGACTGCCAGATTGCTTCTGCCAGGCACTCCATCATGTCATGTTCCGCTTCATGGCTGGATTTATATTTACTGGTTAGCGCCTGGTAGCAATCGCGTATGCCATTAGGACGATTGGTTGCCAGTTGCTCTCTTAAACCTAAATGCATGCCCATATGTAAAAAGGGATTTGTCTGTCCTGCTTCGGGTAGAAAATCAGCTTCCAGTTTATCCAGTGCTTTATGATATTCAGGATGCTCTTTAATGACTTCGGCTATTTGTTGTTCCAGAGGGCTTAATAGCTGCTTTTGCTGGAATTTGTTCCACGCGTCAGCGTATGCTTTGCGTAACTGGTTTCTATCATTACCAAACATTACTCAATCTCTTTTTTATTAAACTCGCACAGATCTTCAATTGTGCAGGCGCTACATCTTGGTTTGCGTGCAATGCAGGTATAACGGCCATGCAGTATAAGCCAGTGATGAGCATCCAGTTTGTATACTTCGGGCACAAATTTTATTAGTTTCTTCTCAACATCTAAAACTGTTTTTCCCGGTGCTATTTTTGTGCGATTAGACACACGAAAAATATGTGTATCAACGGCAATAGTTGGGTGGCCAAAAGCTGTGTTGCGAACAACATTAGCCGTTTTTCGTCCTACACCTGCCAGTGCTTCGAGAGCCTGTTGATCGTCAGGGACTTCTCCATCATGTTTATCAAGTAAAATTTTGCATGTCTTAATAATATTTTTGCCTTTGGTATTATATAAACCAATGGTTTTGATATATTTCTTTAAGCCTTTCTCGCCCAGTTTTAAAATAGCCTGTGGTGTATTGGCAACGGGAAATAAAATACGGGTTGCTTTGTTAACACTTTTGTCTGTTGCCTGAGCTGATAATATAACAGCAATTAATAATTCAAATGGTGTGTTGTAATTAAGTTCAGTTGTGGGATTGGGGTTTTCAGATTTTAAACGTGCAAAAATTTCTTTGCGTTTTTGTTTGTTCATATTGTTTTAATTTGTAGGAGCGGCTTTAGCCGCGACCTGTATTGATTTATTTCTTTCTACTTTTTTATCAATAATATTTTTCATCGCAATAATTAAACCCAGGCCAATAAATGCGCCCGGTGGTAAAATAGCTAATAACAAACCTGAATAATCTTCAAATAAAACAATAGTCCAGTTTTCGGCAATGCTGCCAAACATTAAATGTGCATCGGCAAATAAAGTGCCTCGACCAACAACTTCTCGCATAGCACCTAATGTGACTAATACAGCAGTAAAACCTAAGCCCATCATTAGCCCATCTATCGCTGAAGGTAATACTTTATTTTTAGAAGCAAAAGCTTCGGCGCGTGCAAGAATGCTACAGTTGGTGACAATCAATGGAATAAAAATCCCCAGTATATTGTAAAGATCATAAAACCAGGCATTCATGGATAATTGAATCGTTGTTACGATTGATGCAATGATTAAAACAAAAACAGGCACGCGTACTTCAGGGCGAACCCAGTGACGAATCATGGATACGGAAGCATTAGATGCAACTAAAGTAAGCAGGGTTGCCAGACCAAGACCAAGGCCATTAATAACAGTGCCTGTTACTGCCAGTAAAGGGCATAGGCCAAGTAATTGCACCAGGGCAACATTATTGTTCCACAGTCCGTTACTGGTTATTTCGTTGTAGTTGTTGTCTGACATATTTTATTAAATAAATGTTACTTTGCTTTGCCTAATAATTTTTTCCGGTTTTGACTAAAGTATATCAAAGACCGATGTACTGCTTTCACCACTGCGCGAGGGGTAATTGTTGCACCGGTGAACTGATCAAAAACACCGCCATCACGTTTTACTTTCCAGCCATTGATATCTGGCCTGTTCAGTGTTTTTCCATTAAAACTAAAAATCCAGTCACTGCGTTTAGCTTCCAGAGCATCACCCAGTCCTGGTGTTTCATTATGATATACAACACGCACACCCGCTAACGTGCCATTGGCATTTATACCTATCAGTAATTTTATTGCGCCATTATAACCATCTGGTGCAATTGTTGAGAAAACAATGGCAACAATTTTATTATCTTTTTTTGCAAGATAAGCAATGGACTCTTCTTTCTGCCCCAGTTGATTACTGGCTTCCAGTTTAAGTGTGTCGCTAATCAAATCGTTATCATATGTATCAGCTGGTAATATTTGATTTAAATTACGTAACATAGCGCGGCGTTCATTGTCGGCTATTTTACCGGCTGTTGCTTCATAAGTAATGCCCACTATGCTGCTGCCAAGAATGGCAAATAGCATCAGTAAAAAACTGGTCGCTGCAATTTGTTTTCCTTTATTCATTACAGATGCTCATCCTGTTTCTTTTTACTGTGATGAGGTAGTTCAGTCCAGTGGTGGCCAAATGCTCTGGGCATGGTGTAGTAATCGAGTAGAGGTACGGCCATATTCATAAGTAGTACAGCAAATGCAATGCCATCGGGATAGCCGCCCCAGGTGCGAATAATAAAAATAAAAAATCCTATGCCCATGCCAAATAACCAGCGGCCTCTGGGTGTTGTGCTGGCTGTTATTGGGTCGGTGGCAATAAAAAATGCACCGAGCATAATGCCGCCGCTAAATATCTGAAATATAGGGGGGGCAAAACTGGAGTAGTCGTAAAGTGCAAAAATATTGGAGAGAAAAAGTAAGCTTAATAAAAGCCCCGCAGGAATGCGCCAGTCAATAATCCGTTTGTAAGTCATCCATAAACCGCTAGCCAGAAACAGGCCATTAATCCATTCCCAGCCAATGCCACTTACTGAGCTAAACATAGCGCCATATATTTTATGCTGGTGAATATCATTAATACTAAGTTCTAAACCTAACTGGGTTTTTAGTGTGTCCAGAGGGGTGGCCATAGTAATGCTATCCCAGCTTAAACCAGCCGGCACAGTACCTGTAAAAATAACCTGTAGTGTCTGCATAAAATTTAGCTGGGTGTAACCTTCCAGCATGGGGGGAACCCATTGTGTCATTTCCAGAGGGAATGAAATGATTACGACAACATAACCAACCATGGCTGGATTAAAGGGATTAAATCCAAGGCCACCGTATAAATGTTTACCAAAAATAATGGCGAAACAAACAGCAATGCCTGTTAGCCACCAGGGGGCAAGTTGTGGAAGTGCAAGCGCCAGTAAACAGGCAGTAAGAATCGCGCTGCCATCCAGTAAATATATTTTTAAAGGACGCTTACGTAGAGTTAGCATGAGAGCTTCACAACTTAGAGCCATTACGCTGGCAAGCAGCATGTTTATAACTATGCCCCAGCCAAAGAAGTAAATAGTTGCTGCAATGCCGGGAGTCATAGCCAGCAAAACTTTGCGCATAATTAAATCAACGCTGTTGGCGGGTATATGATGAGGCGAGCTTGCTGTTTTAAATTTCATGTATAAGTCATTTATTCTGTTTTTGAAGTCTGTCTGCGTTTATCAGCTTCATCAATTTGTTTTTGCTGCTCGGCTGTCAGTTTATCTGTGTTTTCAGGCTTTGCATTTATGCTTTCTTTTTTCTTTTTAGCGCGTTCCATTGCGGCGGTAATGGCTGCTTTTTTAGGATCAGTTTTATCGCTGTTTGCTTCGGCCTGCTTTTTCTTTGCCAGCATTTCTTTTTTCTTGCGTAGACGTTCTTCACGTTCTTTCTTTTCACGATTTAGTCTGGCTTCGCGGAACTCGTGACGATCTCTGGCATGATCTGATTTTAGGCGCTCATGTTCCTGATTCCATATTTCAGTTTTAGCAAAACGATAATATTGCACCAGTGGAATATGGCTAGGGCAAACATAAGCGCAGCAGCCACATTCGATGCAGTCAAATAAATGATAATCCTGTACATGATCGAAATTTTTTGAGCTGGCGTGCCAGTAAAGTTGTTGGGGTAATAAACTGACAGGGCATACTCGGGTGCATTCGCCACAGCGAATACAAGGCATGACTTTATCGGATGTGCGTTGCTCTGCAGATTCAACCAGTAAACAATTACAGCCCTTAATAATAGGTAGCTGATCTGAATTAAGTGTAAAGCCCATCATGGGGCCACCCATTACCAGCATATCTGCTGAGTTATTGTAGCCGCCACTTTGTTTAATTAATTCGGCCATCTGGGTGCCGATTAGCACATCCATATTTTGAGCCTGTTCAACACCTTCGCCAGTAATTGTAACGATGCGTGAAATAAGTGGTTCGCCAAAATGAATGGCGCGATGAACAGCCGCAGTTGTTCCTACATTTTGTACAATAATGCCAATGTCTACTGGTAAACCATCGCTGGGAACTTCTTTGCCCGTGAGTATTTTTATTAGCTGCTTTTCGCCGCCTGTTGGGTAAAGTGTAGGCACGGAAACAATATGTATATTTGCCAAACTTGATTTTTTAAGCGCTGTTTCTAAATTATTTATGGCTTCGGGCTTGTTATCTTCTACCGCAATCAAACAGTTTTTTGCGCTTAATGTATGTAATAAAATTTCTATGCCTGAAATAATTTCACTGGCACGTTCCCGCATTAGCATGTCGTCGCATGTAATATATGGCTCGCACTCAACACCATTAATTATGAGTGTTTCGATAGCATGATCTGGGCCGGGATTAAGTTTTACTGATGTAGGAAAAGCTGCACCACCCAGGCCAACAATACCCGCGTGGCGAATTTTATTTCGAAGATCAGACGCGGATAGTTTTAAATAATCTTTAGCGGGTTCAAGCTCGATCCATTCATCTTTACCATCGCACTTTATAACAATACATTGAGTTGATAGTGATGACGGGTGTGGTGCTGGGTATAAACCAATATCTGTAATAACGCCTGAACTGGGTGCATGTATGGGGGCGCTCACATAGGCTTTGGGTAAAGTAAGCATTTGGCCTTTTAATACTTTATCGCCTGTTTTTACCAGTAACTCGCCTGACTCACCAATATGCTGATGAACAGGGATAATTAACTGTTTGGGTAGTGCAGCTTTAACAATAGGCGATGCTGTTGATATGGCTTTGTTGCCGGGAAGCTGCAGGCCGCCATGAAAGTGTGACAGGAGATGAGGGATTCTGGATGACATTTTATGCCCTCGGCGCTGTGGTGAGTTCAGGTAAAGGCCAGCGCCAGGTATCAAGTTCAACCTTAACAGGAGTAATGTGAATACAATCTACAGGGCAGGGAGGGATGCATAAATTACAGCCAGTACATTCATCTTCAATAATGGTATGCATCTGTTTTGCTGCGCCTAAAATAGCATCTACAGGGCAGGCCTGAATACATAAAGTGCAGCCGATGCAGGTTTTTTCGTCAATCACTACAATTGTTTTTGTTGGAGTATCATCGTGTTCTGTATCCAGTGGTACAGGCTCAACACCCAAAAGATCAGCCAGTGCCAGCATGGTTACCTCGCCACCCGGTGGGCACATATTAATTTCGGCTTCACCATTAGCAATGGCTTCAGCATAAGGTCGGCAACCCGGAAAAGTACATTGACCACATTGAGTTTGTGGCAGTAGTGCATCTATTTTATCGACCACAGGGTCGCCTTCAACATGAAAGCGAATAGAGGCGTAGCCCAGTAAAATACCAAATAAGGCAGCAATAAAAGAAAGAGTGGCAACGGCGATAATAATAGACATGGGTTATTTGATTAACCCCATAAAACCCATAAATGCGAGTGACATAATACCCGCAGTAATTAAGGCAATGGCATTGCCCTGAAATGCTTCTGGAACATCCGCAACTGCAATGCGTTCGCGCATGCCCGCAAATAGAACCAGTACCAGGGAAAATCCCAGTGATGCACCAAAGCCATAAAAAGCGGATTCCAGAAAGCCGTGTTTTTCCTGCACATTTAAAAGAGCCACGCCTAATACCGCACAGTTAGTGGTAATCAGTGGCAGGAAAATACCTAAAACGTTATAAAGTAATGGACTGGTTTTGTGTACCACCATTTCGGTAAATTGCACAACAACGGCAATTACCAGAATAAACATAATGGTGCGCAGGTATTCAAGATGCAGGGGCAGCAAAATATATTCATTAACAAAATAACTGCATATAGACGATAAAGTCAGTACAAAAGTAGTTGCCATGGCCATGCCCATAGCCGTTTCCATTTTGCGAGAAACGCCCATAAAAGGACACAGGCCAAGAAATTTGACCAGCACAAAGTTATTAACCCAGATGGTGCTAACAAGAATTAGAGCGTATTCAGTCATTAAATCTAATTTTAAAAATTAATTAACCCATTATATTAGCAAATTATGGAATATATGGCCTGCTTATTATAAGGGATAAATATATTGTATATACAGATAAGCGGTATTGATCTCAAAGTGTTTTTTTGAGTTAATGAATCCTTTCCCGCTCAAAAAAGATTCTCATACTAATTGGGTATCTAATATTAGGAAACGCTTTGAGATTCGGGTCAAACAATTAGCAATAGCGTGGGAAATCCGTGTGTTACGGGGCCGGCCTTATTAAGGTCGGCTTTTTTTATGTGCAGGATATTAGATTTTAAGCGGAATCATGAATGACAGGGAGCAGCAATAGCTGAATTTTCTGTAGGAGAGGCCTTTAGCCACGAAATCTTTTTGCTCAGTTACCAATCGTGGCTAAAGCCACTCCTACAGAAAATAGACTTTGGCTTATATAATGAGTTTTTTAGTGAACAGAACCAAAAGAAAGATCATTGCAGTTTGGCGGCAAAGGTAAGCCAGCGTATTTGCAGCCTTGTGAAACAGGGCCATGGGGAAACAACATATAAAGATATTTTCGTCCATTCCATTTGCCAAACTCAAATTCCATTACATTAAGTAAAGTTCTGGCGTTATATCCCTGACCATTTTTATCGTAGTATTTTCTTAAATAAGCTAATACTTTTAAATGTTCTGCTGTTAATACCTGGTTATCTTCTTCGGCATATTTTTTAGCGAGTTCTATAGACCAGTCAGCTAATTCAATAAGATAACCAGAGTTTGTTTCAGTTTTTTTGTATTCCTGATATTGAGTTGTTTGAGTCATCAGATATCTCCTGTTACAGATTTTATTGGGGGGAACACTAGTTATAATCCTATAGCTGTCTAAAGGGAACTACCGTTGGTGAATGTTCTCCAGGAATTTTTTTATGGCATTGGTTGATAATCGTCAAACAAATAAGCTGTGTTTATCGAGCCTGTATAAATTGTGGTTTTTTAACCTGGTAAACATTGGAGAGAGCCTGAAATAATGTGTTTATTTTGTTCTTGTTAAAGATCAATAAAAAAGATAAACGCCAATTTAAGCATATTGCAATATAATTAAATCTTAATATACTTATAATCAATGACCTGAATGGGTCAGTAAGCGCATGTAATAAGTTTTGCTGTTCAACAAATGATAAAAGGTGAATTCTATGAAAACTTTAAAAATAGTTGCTGCTGTTGCAGCTCTAACTCTTTCTGCTTCTGCTAATGCATGGTGGGGAAATAATAACGGTTACAACAATGGTTATAACAACTGGAACAATAATGGTTTTGGTGATGCTTTAGGTGATTTCATGGGTGATGGAAACTTTGGTTTCAATATGAATGCAAATGCTCGAGGCCGTGGTCAGGGTTATGGTAATGGTTATAACAACTATAACGGTTACAACGGATATAATGGCTATAACGGTTACAATAATGGCTATGCCCCTTACGGTTATGCGCCTGCACCTTATGGCTATGCCCCAGCTCCAGCCGCACCTGCTGCACCTGCCAGGAAGTAATTGCTCTTTAAATTTTAAGAGTTGCTATTGAGATTGAGAGAGCTGGCCACTTCCGAGTGACCGGCTCTTTTTTATTAAATTGGAGATTAAGACAATGGCCAGGAAAAAAAGTGTAGATGATACGGTGAAAGCTGAAAAAGAAATTACTGAAGTTGCACCATATAAAACACAAAAGGAAGACGCAGAAGCGGCAACTGAAAAATCATCCAGTGCAGGTGTTTTACTTGCGGTTGCAGGCATCACTATTGCAGTAGCTGCAGCAGTTATTCTATTTAATAAGTCCGAACAGTCTGTGCTGGCTTCATTTAATGCGGATGATAAACAACAAATAGTTGTGAGTGAAGATGCAACAGAGGTGACTGCAGATGTTGTTGAAGCTGTATCGTCGGAAATAACTGAAACAGATACAGCAACAACACAAGTTGCACCTATGCAGGTAGCTGCTCCAGCGCCCTGGAATTATGCTTATACGCCAGCACCTTACGGCTATGTCATGCTACCCTCTCAAAAAGTATTTGAGGATATGGTCAGGCGTGACCAGGAAGCAATGGCACGTCAGCAGGAAGCTATAAAGCGTGAATGGCAAAAACGTCTGCAATTAGCGCAAAACAGGTTTAAGTTTGATGATGCACTATTGCGTGATAACCGTAAGCATCGACCAGATGCATCTGTAAGACAGGCAGAATGGCGTGCGAAGGTAGAAAAAAGACGTGAAGAAGCAGACAGGCGATTTAATGAAATGATTCAAAGAAATAAAGAAGCCAGAGAGGTTTTTGAAAGGGCGGTATATCGCGGTATTTAAGTTGTTTTAGTTATTAACCTGTGAAGGCGTGCGATTTATGCGCGCCTTTTTTGCTTTATATCAAGTTGGAAACCGACAAACGGTATCAGTTAGTTATTGCTTATATAAGAAAACACTAATATTATTATCCTACTGATCCACAAAGATCACAAAGCGCATGAAATTTGTTACTAACTAAAATTTAGGAAATAAAAATATGAAATCTTTAAAAGTAATTACTGCTGCTGCAGTTCTAACCCTTGTTTCTACTACTGCTAGCGCATGGTGGGGTCCTTTCAATAACAATGGTTATAACAACAATGGTTATAACAACAACTCAAACAGCTGGAACAACAATGGTTTTGGTGATGGCATGACTGACATGATGGGTGATGGAAACTTTGGTTTCAACATGAATGCTAATGCTCGTGGCAATGGTCGTGGTTATGGTAACGGTCAAAACGCTTATAACGGTCGCAACAACTACTACGGTAACAATGGTTATGGTTACGCGCCTTATGGCTATGCTCCAGCACCTTACGGTTATGCGCCAGCACCAGCTGCTCCTGCAGCACCTGCTAAGTAATAGCTGTATAAATAGCTCTTTAGTCTTAGAGAGCATTTATATGAGAGAGCTGGCCACTGTTAAGTGACCAGCTCTTTTTTTTGTCAATTTGATCCCTTTTTATGAGATAACGCTATGAGTGAAAAAAATACAGAAAAAAAAGAAATTGCTGATGTGGTTACAGAAGCAGAGGCAACAACTGAAACAGTAGAAACTAAATCTGAGAGTCAAATAACATTTGTTAAAGCAGCTGTCGTAATAATGGTTGTTGGTGTTAGTGCATTAGTTGCGGGTGTTGTCTGGATTAATAAATCTAAAGATTTAGCCGATGTTCCAGCAGCAGATATTGCTGTAGAAGTTGTTGAGCAGGAAGTTGCTGAAATTAAAGCCCCTGTTGTAGATGCGGCAGTTGAATCGGATGTAGCAGCAGAGCAGGAAGCTGTTGTTGAACAGGATTCAACAGTTGCAATAGTAGATGATACTCAGAAGCAAGCCGTTTTTAACCCTTATGTTATGCCAAATGCACAGGCATTTAATGACATGGTTAAAAAGCAACGTGAAGCAATGAGACGCAATATGAATCAGCGTAGAGAAATGGTGCTTAAGGATCAGGAAAAACGCCGTCAGCAAATGCTTAACAGAGTTGCTGAGTTCAAAGCTGCTGCTGTTAAAAGGCGTGCAGAAGCCGATGAGAGATTTATCAAAATGATAAATGAGAGCAGAGCGGCATTTGAAAAATCGATGCAGAAAGGTATTTAGCGAATAATCATTACAGGTCAAATACTCTTATAGCTTGTTGTGAGCTAGCTGATTTAATGCTTGAACAGCGCATTTTTAATGCGCTGTTTTTGTTTCAGAGCAGGCTGTAATTGCGGGCTGATAAAAAATGACAAATGGCACTGATAATTTGTTGCTTATATTATGATTTGCTAATATGATTGGTGTCAGTGATCCCTCAGGGTCATAAAGCGCATGAAATATACAAGCTGTTTTATAAATTAATTTAGGAAATGACAAAATGAAAACTTTAAAAATTGTTGCTGCAGTAGCAGCTATTACATTATCTACTTCTGCCAATGCATGGTGGGGTAATAACGGTAATCAGAATGGTTACAACAACTTTAACAACAATGGTTATAGCAATGGCAATGGCGCTGCTGACGGTGATTTTGATGGCGGCTTCTCTTTCGGTATGAGTGGAAATGCAAGTGGTCGTGGCAATGGTAATGGTTACAACAGCTATAACGGCCAGAATACTTATAATGGCTACAACGGCTATGCACCTGCTTACGGTTATGCTCCAGCGCCTTTAACTCAGGAACAAATGGATGAGCAACGTAAACTAGCTGAAAAAGCACAGAAAGAAGCGGCTGAGCGTTATCAGGAAATGATGAAAAATGCACCTCAGGCACAACCATTCCAGCCTGCTGCTTTTCAACAACAGCCAGCTTTCGATCAGAATGCAATGATGAAGCAAATGCAGGAACGTCGTGCTGAAATGATGAAGCAAATGGAAGAGCGTCGTAAGCAGGCCGATGAACGTCGTGCGCAATTCATTAAAGAAATGAACGAAGCTCGTGCTGAAAAAACTGATACTCAAAAGAGCTAAGTTTTCTCTCCCGGGGTTCTAAATAAGAACCCCGGATATAAAAAAAGATGCGTGATTGCCAGGACAGGATATGTCTGTAATGACGATAAAAATGAAAAAAGATATCGCAAATATTCTACCAAATTAGCGGCAATCATGCGCTGCTAGGGCGTGGTGACTGGGGTCATCGCGCCCACCTTTAATTTTTATTAATTGAAAGTTCTTCAATTAATATCCACCTGTTAAGTCAATATATTCACCGAGTTACTAATACAGACTGTTATCTGACAGATTGATGTATTAATTTCGATATGCTTTGAAAGCTGGTAGCGTCTTAAGCTAGTCAAGTGGAACTTTAAGGTCAAAAGAATATTTACCACAGAGGACACGGAGTTTTTTATTGTTTATGCTTTGCATAAATATATATACCCAGGATGTAGCTTTTCTCTGTGATCTCCGTGGTTCAAGATTTTATTTTTTGACCTTCTGTTAAAGGATGTAATATCCGTCAGGTTATTTAACTTTCATTCCCGGCTGTGCGCCATCATCGGGATTTAAAATCCATAAATCTTTGCCACCCGGTCCTGCGGCTAAAACCATACCTTCAGACATGCCAAAACGCATTTTGCGTGGTTTTAAATTAGCCACCATAACGGTAAGTTTGCCTTCAAGGTCTTCAGGCTTATAGGCTGATTTTATACCGGCAAATACATTACGTGTTTCACCACCAATATCTAAAGTGAGTTGTAAAAGTTTATCGGCTTTTTCTACATGCTCTGCTTTTATAATTCTGGCAATACGTAAATCTATTTTAGCAAAATCATCAAATTCAATTTCATCTGCGATAGCTTCGTTTGTTGAAGGCTTATCTTTTTTCCCGGCAGCTTTTTTTACTGCTTCCATGTTTTGTTTTGAAGCTTCAATAATTTTATCAACTGCTTCTTTTTCAATACGTTGCATCAGGGGTTTAAATTTATTAATTTTTTCTGGAAATGTTTTTAGATCATCCCAGACAAACTTTCTATTTAATCCAAATAATTCATTGGCTACTTTTTCTGTTGTTTCTGGTATGACTGCCGTTAAATAAATTGATAGCATATAAAAACCATGGAGCGTTCGTGAGCATACATTGTGTAGTTCATCACGTTTAGATTCATCTTTAGCTAATACCCATGGTTTTTTATCATCAAAATACTGGTTAATGTCATCTGCATATTTCATGATATCTCTGATTGCTTTTGCGTATTCTCTTTTTTCATATGATTCTGCAACTGTAAATGCACTGCCATGTACCCCATCCATGTAATGTTTATCATTTAGTGGTGATAACAAATTTCCATCAAAGTGCTTTGTTATAAATCCGGATGCGCGACTAGCGATGTTGACGTATTTACCGACCAGATTTGAGTTAACTTTCTGCTGGAAATCTTCTAAATTAAGATCAATGTCATCAATGCCGGATGATAGTTTGGCGGCATAGTAATAACGTAAATATTCTGGTTTTAAATGTTCTAAATAAGTGCGTGCCATAATAAATGTGCCGCGTGATTTAGACATTTTCTGTCCATCAACGGTTAAGAATCCATGGCAGAAAACAGAGGATGGTGTTCTGTAACCCGCACCATGTAAAACAGCAGGCCAGAATAAAGTATGGAAACGGGCGATGTCTTTACCTATAAAATGTACCAGCTGTGTTTGGGCATCTTTTCCCCAGTAGGCATCAAAATCCAGTCCTTTTTTGTCGCACAGATTTTTAAAGCTGGCCATGTAACCCATGGGCGCATCCATCCAGACATAAAAATATTTACCCGGTGCATCGGGAATTTCAAACCCCCAGTAAGGTGCGTTACGAGAAATATCCCAGTCCTGTAAGCCTTCCTCAAACCATTCTTTTTGTTTGTTGGAAATTTCGGTTTGGGTGTGCCCTGCATCCAGCCATTCTTCAAGAAAATCCTGAAAGTCAGACAGTTTAAAAAAGTATTGCTCAGAATCTTTTTCAATGGGTGTTGCCCCTGAAACAACTGAGACTGGATTTTTTAAATCAGTAGAAGCATAAGTGGCGCCACAGGCTTCACAGTTATCACCATACTGATCATCTGCTCCGCACTTTGGGCAGGTGCCTTTAATAAAACGATCAGGTAGAAACATTTTTGCTTCTGGGTCATAAGCCTGGCTAACAGTACGCACATTGATATGGCCATCCGCTTTTAACTTTTTATATATGTCACTGGAAATCTCACGGTTCTCGTCAGAGTGTGTAGTGTAGTAGTTATCAAAATTAACCAGAAAATCATCAAAATCTTTGCTGTGCTCTGCATTCATTTTATCAATGAGTTGTTCAGGCTTGATACCTTCCTGACGAGCACGCAGCATAATGGGTGTGCCGTGAGCATCATCTGCACAGACGTAATAACATTCATGCCCCCGCATTTTCTGGAAGCGAACCCAAATGTCAGTTTGAATATATTCTACTAAATGGCCAAGGTGAATAGGGCCATTGGCATAGGGTAGTGCGCTGGTTACCAGTATTTTACGGGGTGTGCCTGTTTCTTGACTCATGTCTGCTCAGAGGTGGTATTTGAAGGCTGCATAAAGTATCACTTTGGGCTTTATTTTTCATCAATTAGATCACCATAAAAGGGCTTGAAAAAGACAAATTTGCCCCAAATTAGCATCTACTAATAAATAATCTGCCTCTATATCAACAATGGTAGGGTTAATTCCCTTGCAAGCTGGTGTAGAATGCGTTTCCTGTAAATAAGGCTTGTTGTTGATAAGCCTTCGAATATCAAGGTTTTGGAGCGAATGCTATGAGCGTTACACAGCAACAAGTTGAAGAAGCAATTAAAAAATACATCGATCCCTATATGGAAAAGGATCTGATGGAAGCAAATGTCGTTAAGGGCATTGAAATCAATGGCGATCAGGTATCGTTCAAGGTTGTTTTAGGTTTCCCTGCTACAGGTTATTACGGTAAATTAACCGAAGAGCTGAAAAAGCAGGTTGAAGCAATTGATGGTGTGTCTTCGGCTAATATCGAAATAGATGCTGATATTACGGCTCATTCTGTTCAATCGACATTGAAGCCTTTGGAAAATATTAAAAACATCATTGCTGTTGCATCTGGCAAGGGCGGTGTTGGTAAATCAACGACAGCGGTTAATCTGGCTTTGGCACTTAAAGCAGAAGGCGCGAATGTTGGCATTCTGGATGCTGATATATACGGCCCCAGTATTCCTCGTATGTTAGGTATTACATCCAAGCCAGAATCTGCTGATGGTAAATCTTTAGAGCCAATGATAGGTCATGGTATACAAGCTATGTCGATTGGTTTTATGATTGATGATGAAACCCCAATGATCTGGCGTGGCCCTATGGTGACTCAGGCTTTAGAGCAGTTATTATCGGATACTAACTGGAAAGATCTGGATTATCTGGTAATCGATTTACCACCCGGTACAGGTGATGTTCAGTTAACGCTGGCACAAAAAGTACCTGTAAGTGGCGCGGTAATTGTGACTACGCCTCAGGATATTGCATTGTTAGACGCGCGTAAGGGTCTAAAAATGTTCGAGAAAGTAGAAGTGCCTGTTTTAGGTATTATTGAGAACATGAGCGTACATATCTGTTCTGAATGTGGTCATGCTGAGCCAATATTTGGTCAGGGTGGTGGCGAGAAAATGTCTGAAGATTACGATGTAGACTTCCTGGGGGCATTACCACTGGATATACAGATTCGTACTAATGGCGATGAAGGTACACCTTCTGTTGCCGCTGATCCTAATGGTACGGTGGGCATGATTTATCGTGAGATTTCTCGTCGTACTGCTGCCAAGCTGGCATTACAGGCGAAAGATTACAGCGCCAAGTTCCCGAATATTGTTATTCAGAACAACTAATCGCGATTCTTTATTATCGTGTTAAAATGCCGCCACTTGTCAAAAGTGGCGGCATTTTTGTTATAGCAGAGAATTTTGTACGAAAGTAGATGGTTTAAAAATCAATAATGATTTGTCATTCCCGCATGTTTCTAGCGGGAATCTAGTGGCTTATAATTTTTAATGTCGCTGGATCCCGGCTCAAAAGCGTACCGGGATAACACAAATATTTTGTGAACGTTCTTATAGAAAATATTGGGTGAAATAAATTGAGCATCAAATCAGATAAGTGGATTCGTAGAATGGCAGAAAATGAGGGCATGATTGAGCCCTTTGAACCTCGTCAGGTACGCAAAAATAGCAGCAATGAAAAGGTTATTTCCTACGGTACTTCAAGTTATGGATATGATGTACGTTGCTCACCTGAATTTAAGATATTCACCAATATTAATCATGCCATTGTTGACCCCAAGGATTTTGATGACAATAGCTTTGTCGATCTTGCGTCAGATATTTGTATCATCCCACCTAATTCTTTTGCTCTGGCGCGGACGGTTGAATATTTTCATATTCCAAGAAATGTGCTAACGATTTGTCTGGGAAAATCAACCTATGCTCGCTGTGGCATTATTGTTAATGTCACTCCGCTTGAGCCAGAATGGCAGGGTCATGTCACACTGGAGTTTTCAAATACTACGCCATTACCGGCAAAAATTTATGCCAATGAAGGTGTTGCACAGATGCTATTTTTTGAGTCAGATGAAGTTTGCGAAACATCTTATGGTGATAGAGAAGGCAAATATCAGGGGCAAAGAGGGGTAACTTTGCCAAAGGCTTAATTTGTGGCACAGTACAAAGATGTTTTGTAAAACCTGCTTTATAGTAAAGAAAAACAGGAATACAGGTTAAAAACTCTTGATTAGCATTGAAAAATTAATAGATCACAGTTCCAAATTAGGATCGTTACCGGCCATTGTGTTTCGTGTTTTTGATGCAATGGATGATCCTAATTCCACCGCAGCCAAAATTGGCAAAATCATTAATGATGACCCTGCATTAACTGGCAGATTATTAAAACTGGTTAACAGTCCTTTTTATGGTTTCACATCTAAAGTCGATACAGTCTATCGCGCCATCGCTCTTATTGGTCACAGAGAATTACGCAGTGTTATTCTGGCCGCGTCTGCGGTAAAAGTTTTTAATGGTGTTCCAGCGGAGCTGGTCAATATGCCCATGTTCTGGCGGCGGAGTTTATATACCGCTGTGATTGCTCGTATTCTGGCGGCCTATCGTAAAGAAAAAGAAATTGAACGCTATTTTATTGCCGGTTTGCTGCATGACATTGGCTCATTATTGCTTTACCTGCAATTGCCGGAGCAAATGACGGCAGCTATTGAACAGCGGCACTTAAATCATATTTCATTAAATGAAGCAGAAAAAAATGAGATAGGTTATGACCATGCCGAGGTGGGTGGTGCGCTGCTGAAAAAATGGAATTTACCACCTTTGCTTTATTCTGCGGTGCATTTTCATTTAAACCCTGAAAAAGCACCGGAGGTAAATAAAGATGCTGCATGGCTTGTACATTTGGCATGGCAAATTGTTCGGCACCATGTGGACCGTGATGTAGTGCTTGCCGATGATGATAAAATAGATGAAAAAATCTGGCAGGCCAATAATCTTGACGCGGATTTATTAGAGTCAATTCTGGAAAAAGCAGAGCAACAATTTGATGCGTCTAAAGACGTATTGCTTTCAGAATAGATTGAGTCTGTTTTAAAAAATTATCGTAAGGAAATAATTGGCCAGCCATGCTGTTTGGCGTATTCTTCTAATGTCTCATCAGGGTCAACTGCAACAGGATTATCAACCTGTTTAAGCAGCGGTAAATCATTGTGAGAATCGCTGTAGAACCAGCTATTCTGCAAATTTAGATGATGTTCTTTCATCCAGCCTTCCAGTCTTTTAACCTTGCCATCCTGAAAGCAGGGAATGCCTGCAACTTTTCCAGTATATTTGCCATTGATCATTTCGGGTTCGGTGGCTAATAGATGCTCAATGCCAAAAGCCTTTACTATAGGGGCTGTTACAAAGCTATTGGTGGCTGTAATAACAGCAAGGGTATTGTCCTTGTTATTGTGCTTTCCGATCAGTTGAAATGATGCATTGCTCATAATGGGGCGAATTTTTTCTTCAAGAAACTGTTGTTGCAGGTTGCGTAATGTTTCAGCATTATTTTCAGTTAATGCCTTAAAAGAAAAAGCCAGAAACTCGTATATATCTAAAGTACCCTGTTTATATTCATCATAAAAACGCTGGTTTTCTTTTTCATAATAATCACGGTCAACAATGCCCTGTTCAGCCAGAAATACCCCCCAGAGGTAGTCGCTATCGCCTGCCAATAGAGTGTTATCCAGATCAAATAGAATTAATGCCATAAAGATTTGCTCATAAAATTTATTTTGAAAAGAACCAATGCTATAAAAAATGTCTATAGTATAGATAGAAGCAGGGTATTGTACCTAAAGCCGTATAATCAGGCATTGCGGAGTACACGTTTTTTTGAAAGAATCGTGGATAAATGTATAACAAGGTTACTTAAGTGATTGATTCTGACGGATATAGGCCTAATGTAGGTATCATTTTAAGTAACCCGGAAGGCAAGGTCTTCTGGGCGCGTCGCTGTGGGCAGAATGCATGGCAATTTCCACAGGGTGGTATTCATAGTCATGAAACACCTGATGAAGCAATGTATAGAGAACTGTCTGAAGAAACCGGTTTAAAATCTGAGCATGTGGAAATTATTGGCAAGACACAAAACTGGCTGCGCTATCGATTGCCTAAACGTATGGTACGAAAAAATACTAATCCTGTTTGTATTGGCCAGAAGCAAATCTGGTTTGTGCTGAGGTTAATCGGTTGTGAAGAAGATTTTGATCTGGGCAATATGGATAACCCCGAGTTTGATCACTGGGCATGGGTTGATTACTGGTATCCAATGAAAGAAGTGGTGTTTTTCAAAAAAGATGTTTATCAAAAAGCTTTAACTGAACTGGAGCCTTTGTTATTTGGTCATATAAAAAATAGCCATTTGGCTGGTTAGTTATAGTTCAGGATAATCAACTCATAAATTGTAGGAGCGGCTTTAGCCGCGATCTGTCATTAAACTGAATATTTTCGCGGCTAAAGCCGCTCCTACAATAGTCTATTTTATAAAATTATTTAAATCGGTTTTACAATCACCAGAATGATAATTGCTATGAGCAATATCACTGGAAATTCATTAAACCAGCGATACCATACATGACTGTGTTTATTCTGGTCATTCTTAAAATCCTTTACCAGCTTCCAGCAATAGATGTGATAGCCCATTAAGATAGTGATTAACAATAATTTAATGTGCAGCCAGAGAAAACCTGAATAAGCCAGAAGGGCATAATCAAATAACATCCACAGCCCTAGAACCAGAGTCATTATTCCACCGGGTGTCATAATGCCGTAGAACAGTTTTCGCTCCATTACTTTAAAACGCTCGTTGCTAATTTCATCGTCAGACATGGCATGGTAGACAAACAGGCGTGGCAGATAAAATAAACCGGCAAACCAGGTCACCATAAAAATTACATGAAAAGCTTTTACCCAGAGCATGTTAGAAATTCCTGAAAAATAGAAGTGCATCTTAACCTGTGGAATTATCTAATCAAAGAGCGAAATTATTATCACAAAGATAAATCTCTTTTTAATTAAAGAGTATTCACTATCTCTATGGCAAATACTATCAATCGGTCCTGAATCTATTTTACAAAGCTAATTAGGTCTATACTTATGGGCTGTTTTCAATAACTTGTTTGTTATTCTTAAAATTTTTATGAGGTGTTGTTATGATTAAAGCCGGTGTTGTCGGTGGAACCGGTTATACAGGGGTGGAGTTGTTACGTTTACTGGTGACACACCCTGAAGTAGAACTCACTATTATTACCTCTCGTTCTGAGGCGGGTTTGCCTGTTGCTGATTTATATCCAAATTTGCGTGGCCATCTGGATATTGTTTTTCAGGAGCCTCAGTTAGACAAATTATGTGAATGTGATGTGGTATTTTTTGCCACACCCAATGGCATAGCTATGAAAATGGCGGCTGAGTTATTAGAAGCGGGTGTTAAGGTTATTGATTTAGCCGCTGATTTTAGATTAAAAGACCCAGCAGAGTGGAAGCAGTGGTATGGCATGGATCACGCCTGTCCTGATGTACTGGAAGAAGCGGTATATGGTCTGCCTGAAATAAACAGAGAAGCTATTCGTAGCGCCAGAATTATTGCTAATCCGGGTTGCTATCCCACCGCTGTAACACTGGGTTTTTTACCGCTGATAGAAAAAAATCTACTAGAAGATCAGCATTTAATTGCTGATGCCAAATCGGGTGTTAGTGGTGCAGGTCGTGGAGCAAATGTGGCCAGCCTGTTAAGTGAAGCTTCAGAAAGTTTTAAGCCTTATGGCGTGGAAGGGCATCGCCATTTACCTGAGATTAAACAGAACTTAAGTACAATTTGTGGTCATAAGGTAGGACTAACTTTTGTGCCACACCTTGTGCCCATGATTCGTGGTATCGAAGCAAGTTTATATGCAGTGATTAAAACTGAGGATGTTGATCTGCAATTGTTATATGAGCAGCGTTATAAAAATGAATATTTTGTAGATGTTTTACCCGCCGGTGGTTTGCCTGAAACACGTAGTGTTAAAGGTTCAAATATGTGCAGGATTTCAGTATTCAGGCCGCAGCAAGGTGATACAGTTGTAATCTCTTCTGTTATTGATAATTTAGTAAAAGGCGCGGCAGGTCAGGCAGTGCAGAATATGAATATATTATTTGATCTGGATGAAACGACAGGTATAGCTCATGTGGCATTACTGCCTTAACTTTGCTTTAGTGATTAGAAAATAAAAAAAGATTTAATGAAGCCTTTACCCGTCCAAAGCCGTTATTTAATCAATATACAGCGCCCTGAAATATGGTTTACTGCTGCATTGGCTGTTTTGTTGTTTGTGATTTTTATTATCTGGGCTGCTTTTGATACAGGTCGAAAGCAGGCGGGTTTTAATAGTGCAGAAACTGATAAACAAATAATGGCTTTACAGCAACAAGTTGAAGAATTAATTAAACGAAATAATAATCTACATCGAGAAAAGTCTAAGCTTGTTCTTGATAATAGCATTGATAATGATGCGAGTAGTGAGGTCAAAAGAAATTTGGCTACTTCTCAGGCTCAAATTACAGAGATGAAAGAAGAGCTGATGTTTTATCGGAATATAGTATCGCCTAAAAAATCGAGCCGATCTGTTGTTATAAACAAGGTGCAATTAATAGCTGAGGTGGATCGTCAGTATAAATATAAAATTGTATTGATACAGGATGGTCGTCATGACAGGGCGGTTAGAGGCGTGGTTGAAATATCACTTGAGGGCGAGCAGTCTGATGGCAAGATAGTTCGTCTGGCATTGCCTACAATATCTGTTAAGAAAGCAAAGAAACGACAAAAGTTTGGATTTAAATATTTTCAGAACTTTGAAGGTGTTATCAGAATTCCAGAGAGTTTTGTACCAAAGTCATTATACGTAAGAGCAACACCGAAAAGCTCAAAAATACCCAGGGTGGATAAATCATTCAGCTGGGACGAAATAATTGCTGGAGGAGACCCAGGTTATGTGGGGCAAACCAAAAACTAAAGCATCCAAGATTGAAACATTAGTTGGTACTACCATGGAAATTCATGGTGATCTCATTTTTACAGGTGGATTACACGTAGATGGAAAAGTTGTCGGTAATGTAATTGCTGAAGATGGTTCAGATTCTATGTTGATATTGAGTGATCATGGCCATATCGAAGGTGAAGTTAGAGTGCCTTATGTCGTGCTTAATGGCGAAGTCGTGGGTGATGTTTATGCTGCTGAGCGTGTGGAATTATCCTGTCATGCG
>CAZFUY010000023.1:0-29492 GCA_964522445.1 uncultured Thiotrichaceae bacterium
TCCCCAGGCATAATCAATCGAACGATGTCTGCTTATGACTAGTTTGAAACATCGCCCATTATACTATCCAGTATTTTGTATCCTGTTCATCCAGAAACTCTTTTGCTTTAGCTCCCTGTAACATTGCAAAAGTAGATAACATACCTGCTTCAAGGCAGGTGCCTGCGATTACAGTTACAGAGTGAGGTGTATCAGGAACAGGGCGGCATGTTTTAGGGTCAAGTATATGGCTGTACTTAATATTATCTTTCAGCAAAAAGCGTCGAGCATCGCCACTGGTTGCAAGTCCACCCTTAAAAAGTTTTATTTCGCCTAATGCCATTCTTCCTGTGTTATCAGGGTCATCAACACCTATCCCCCAGGGCTGATTATTTTTTCTTGCATCAAGGGCATAAATATCACCACCAAAATTTACAAGTGCTCCAGAATTGATAACAGGTTGAATTAATTTGGCGGCCTGATCTACTGCATATTCTTTTCCCAGTCCACCAAGGTCTATTTCCATTCCTGATTTTAGTGTTATAAAGGGTCTTTTCCACTGGATTTTATGCCAGCCTATACGATGTTTAATGGCATCTATTTGCTGTTGTGAAGGAATATTATCACTGCCATCAAATTTCCAGATTTCTCTTAAAACACCGGAAGTAATATCGAATTTTCCATCAGAAAGTTGATAACACTGTTGTGCAAAATCTAGCATGTTAGCTGTTTCATCATCAACTTCTATAGTATTTCCATTTGCATTATTAATTTTATATATAATGTTATCTTTACTATAACGGCTGAATTTTTGTTCAATACGTTTTGCTTCCTGATATGCAATATTAGCTGCCTTTGATGCAGTGTCTTTATTATCAGTAGAAATTAAAATCTCACATGGACAGGACATGGCGCTAAAATAAGCTATCCAGTAATCGTGTTTTCTGGTGAGTTTTAATTTATTTTTCATAGTCTAATGTTTAACTTATAAGTTTTTGTAATTGTATTGTTATTGATGGAAGATAGGTAGATAAAAATCTATCAATTGATATATGTCAAGATGCCCAAGGTTATTTTATCTGATAAAAATCAATAATGATTTTGTATTAATTTTAATGTAAAACACGTGAATTTAGTCTCAATATCAATTAGATAAATAATATAAGTTGTTATTTTTATTTCAAATAATCTGTGCGGCAGCTACCAAATTAAATTTTTTGTAAAAACAATGATTGAGATACGATTTAGTTTTACTAATAAAACAGGGGCTTTCATTAATTTCTTATTACTGCTGGTTCTGTTTATATCGTATCACGGTATTTTGTACGCGGAAAATAAAGGAATGGATTTTGATCTCCAGCTACTTAAGCAGAAAGTGCTGGAGGTAGAAAGTGATTTGCTGGTGTTAGAGGAGGAAAATGAAAAGCCATTTGTAATATACACCTCAATGAATGCAGACCGAAGATTTAAGCTGGAAGATTTATATATACATCTGGATGGTAAGGAGCTTAAGCATCAGGGTTATGAAAAGAAAGATATAAAAATACTAAGAAAGGGTTATTCGCAATTGGTTTACTCAGGTGAACTAGCCCCAGGAAAGCATGAGTTAATTGTTTATTATTTAAGTAGTAAAGACTATTCACATGGTGCAAAGCTGATATTTAATAAATCAGAAACGGCTTTCTACATCGAAATTATTATCAAAAAACGAAAATCAAAAGAAGCTCGATTTCAGCCTGAGCTAGTTCTAAGAACAGTTAATGTAAAAAACGAAAAAAAGAAACAGGCCTCGTCAGTTTTTTTTCGTAATTTATTATATATGGAAGAGGATGGTAGAAAAACAAATCTTATCGCTCAAATTATGAAGAATAAGAAGCAGGGGCGAATAAAAGATAGCTTACAGGAATATCAATTACTTTTAGGTCGACTGTATCTTTCAATGGGCATGTACTTGCAGGCTAATGAGCTTTTTAAAAATCTGACTAAACAGAAAAACATGCCGATACGTACCTTGAATGAACTATGGTTTTATTTGGCTAAAAGCTATTTTTATTTAGATGAATTAGAAAAATCAAAGTACGCTCTTGAAAGGGCAGAAGAGCCTTTGAGAGAACAGATACTGGCTGAAAAACAGCATATTTTAACATTAATATTAATGGCTAATAATAAGTATGATGAAGTCAGTAAAATTATGCGTGAGAGCTGGTGGCATGCTCCAGATCAATGGGATCTGTATGCCAGATATAATTTCTCAATTGCACTTATTGCCAGTGGGCAGGCAGAAGAAGGTCTGGAGTTATTAAAGCAAACGGGATATCTGGAAGCTGAAGGAGATAATCAGGAAGCATTGGCAATGATTGATAAAGTGAATCAGGTTTTGGGCTTCTATTTTCTAAAAAATAATAAAGCAAAGCTAGCACGTTTGTATCTTGAGAAAGTCAGGTTGCATGGGCCATTTTCAAATATCTCATTATTGGGTGAAGGCTGGTCAAATGCTATGTTGCAAGAGTATAAAAATGCACTGGTTTCCTGGGGGGAGTTAATTAAAAGAGATAAAAGAGATACTTCAGTGCAGGAAGCAATGCTGGTAGTTCCTTATGCTTATGAACAAATAGGCGACTGGGAACAGGCTGCTAATTACTATCAACAGGCGGTAGATGGATATAGAGAAGAGATAATAAAAATAGATAATGCAGTTAATGCTATAAATAAGAATAAACTCCAGCAGGCGATTAATGACTTTTCTTCTGAAACAGAGGATGCCTGGTTATCGGATTTTAACTTAAAAAATAATAATAAGCCTGTGCTCTACTATTTAAAACAATTTATGGATGATGATAACTTTTTTAAAGTAATGCGAAATTATCGTGAATCACGATTTTTAGTAACAGCTATAAATAATAGAATGTCTACTATTAATAAATGGCTAGATGAAGAAAAGAATTCTAATGGAAGTGATTTTGATTCTATTAGTATGATCACTGATTCTATACTAGAGAAATTAACAGACTATAAGGGGAAAGCAGAACAATATGTAGAAAAATATGGTGTGGAGCTAAATAAAATATCGCTTGTTGTATTACAGGAAAGGAAGAAAAAATTATATTTATATTTAACTCAGGCCAGATTGGCTCTTGCGCAAAGTTATGATCAGTCAGGTGATCGCCAATGAGCCTGGTTAAGTTACTGTTCCTGTCTTTGACGGTATTTCTGGCTTCATGTGCGGGAACATATGTTGAAAGTATTAGTAACTTAAAAATAGAAGATGAAAATGATAATGAAGGTGATGAATATAATTATGTATATGCTGTTAATAAAACTGAAAAACCTAAAATAAATAATAAGAAAATAAGAACGCTACAATATATACAGTTCTCCTATCTTTTTGAGGTTATATCAAATGAAGATATGAGAAGGGAAGGAATGCGTGGGTTAATGGAGCTGGAATTTAATTCGGATCAGTCAGGCAATAAAAATAATGTTTCTTTAAATGATGTTGTTGATTTATTTGAATCGTTGTTAAATAAATATCCTGACCAGTTAAATGATCGATTGTTATATCAGTTAGCCAGAGCATATGAAGAGAATGACCAGGAAGATGCTGAGTTAAAAACTTTAGACCGAATAGTGAAAGAATACCCTGTCTCTGAATTTATTAATGATGTGAATTACAGGCGTGGAGAAATTCTGTTTTATAAGAAAGACTTTGAAAAGGCTATATTTGCGTATCAGGCAGTAATTAATGGAAAAAGTCATCCAGAGCTCTATGAGCAGGCAATATATCGATTGGCCTGGTCTCAATTTAAGATGAATCGTTATGAGCAGGCTGTAAGCACATTTTTGAAATTAATTGATCGTAAAGTAGTTGATAATGTATTAGATATAAATGCCATGAGTGATAAGGAACGCATCTTTGTTGAAGATGTATTTCGTGCTATTAGCCTGAATTTTTCATATCAGGCTGGGGCTTATAGTGCGGGTGATTACTTTGATAAATATAAAAAACGGAGCTATGAAGATCTGATTTTTAAATATATGGCTCAGTTTTATTTAAAAAAGAAACGTTATGTTGAAGCGGTTAATTCATATCAGGTGTTTGTAAAGCGCAATGGGAATCATATCAGGTCACCTGAATATTTAACGAATGTGATAAATATCTATAGCACAGGTGGTTTTTCAAGTTCACTCATTGCGGCTAAAAAAGATTTTGTACAACGTTATGGCATAAAAACATCATTCTGGAAAAATAAAGATAAATCAGATCATAAACTGGTTGTTGCTGCGCTTAATGAAAATTTACTAGAGCTTATAAATTATTATCATGCCAAAGCGCAGAAAACACGTTCTAAATTATATTATCGTGAAGCTCAGCGATGGTATCGAATGTTTTTAGAGTCATTTCCAGATGATTTAAAAGCTGCAAGTATGAGTTTTCTGTTTGCAGAGTTATTATTTGAAGATAAGAAATACAGTGAAGCCGTTTTGCAGTATGAGCATAGCGCCTATGATTTTGATCAGCATGATAAGTCTTCTGAAGCAGCCTATGCTGCTTTGCTAACTTATATAAAATATGAAGACAAGTTAAAGGGGAAAGAAAAAATCGAATGGCATAGGCGATTTATTAATAGTTCACTACGATTCGTTGATAAGTTTCCCAAACATGTGCAGGCCAATAATGTTTTAATTCAGACGGCTGAAAATCTATATGCTATTGGTGAATTAGAAAAGTCATATAAGGCTGCAAAGCAGGTTGTATCTGTAACTAATAATAAAAAACATAATAGATCAGCTTTTATTTTAGCTGGGTTAATTGAATATGAATGGGATGATTATCATAATGCTGAGCTTTCATATAATAAGGCTTTAGAGATTACGGCTTCTAATAGTAAAGGTTATAAAAATATTTTAGAGAAACAGGCTTTGGCTGTATATAAGCAGGGAGAAGTGAGTAAGAATAAAGGTGATTTGAAATTAGCAGTTAAACATTTTAGTAGAATAAAATCCATGCAGCCTGCGAGTAGTATTGTTGTTAACGCTGAATATGATGCAGCAGCAATATTGATCTCACTACGTGACTGGGTTAAAGCGGCTGTTGTACTTGAGGAGTTACGTAAAACACATCCAAAGCATAAGCTACAACCAGATATTACTAAAAAGCTTTCTCTGGTATATATTGAAGCGGGTTTTACACATAAAGCTGCGGCAGAGTATGAGAAAATTTCAAAACTACCAGGGGCGGCTGAATACCAGCTGGAAGCATTGTGGCAGTCAGCAGAGCTTTATGAGCAGGCTAATGATTTAAAGAAAGCTAAAGATTCTTATAAAAAATTTAATAAACGATTTTCTTCTTATGTAGATAGAGTTGTAGAAGCGCGTCAACGACTGGTTGATTTGTATCATCGTGAAAAAAATTATAAATCATCTAATTACTGGCGAAAGAAAATTATTAGTGCTGATAGAAAAGCGGGTAAAGCAGCAACTGAACGCATGCATTACCTGGCGGCTAAGGCCAGTTTCTCTTTAGCAGAGCCGTATTATGAAAGCTATATGAAATCTCAGTTAAATATACCTCTTAAAAGAAGTCTGATTGTTAAGAAGAAAAAAATGATTAGGGCGATTAAGGCTTATGGTCGATCAGCCGCTTATAATGTACCTGAGGTGTTAACAGCCTCAACATTCAGGATTGCTGAAATCTATCAGGATCTTGGTTTGGCTATTTTTCATTCTGAAAAGCCAAAGAAACTAAAAGGGGATGAACTGGAACAATATACTTATCTTATTGAAGATCTGGCTTATCCATTTGAAGAAAAAGCGATTGAGTTTCATGAGATTAATATTAAACGAATAGCTGAAGGATATTATGATGTATGGGTTAAGAAAAGCCTTGCTTATTTAAAAGAGCTTTTGCCTGTTCGTTACGTTAAAGAAGAAAGAGGATATCAGGTTGTTAAAGATATTTTATAAATTGATATTTATAATATCGTTGATTTTATTTATACAGGCCTGTGAAACAGTCTCTATAAAGAAAACTACAGGTAAAGGCGATGGTGTTATAGAGGTTGATACGAGGTTGCTGGATGCTTATAAAAAAGCATTATCTTTGATGCAGAAAAACAATAATAAAGCAGCTTTTAAAATCTTTAAAGATATTATTTTAAAAGATGATCGTCTTTCAGGGCCTCATGCCAATATTGGTTTAATTTATCTGAAAACAGGGCAGAATGAGTCAGCAAAAAAAGCATTTAAGGCAGCATTAAAACGTAATCCAGAAAATATGACTGCATTGAATCAGTTGGCTATTCTTAAACGTAAATCAGGTGACTTTAGTAAAGCCAGAAAAGATTATGAGAGAATATTAAAAATAAAAAATAACCATACCTATGCACACCTTAATCTTGGTATTGTTTGTGATATATATTTACAGGATTATCAATGTGCATTGAAGCATTATAAAACGTATTTAAAATTAGTTGGTGATGATGAAAAAGTCAATAACTGGATTATTGATCTAAAGGGCAGGATGTAATTATGAAAATAAGGTCATGCTTTAGTAAGATAATTATATTTATAGCGGTTGTTTTTCTTTCGTCAGGAGTTTATGCAGAAGATCGTTTGCAATTAGAGGGGGTTTCTATTATTGGTAATGATGAAATGCCGGGGGTTTTATATGTTTCTCCATGGCAGAAACTCAGGCAACGTATATCCACAGGTAAGCCTGTTAACTCTTTAATAAACGAAAAGTTAGTGCCCATTGAGCGAGAGATGTTTTTACGTCGATTAAAATATTATTCATTAAAAGACTAATAGTTATACTCTATTAGAACAGGTTTTAATCGAATATATTTTGGTAGCTTATTTGGAATATTAGAGCATTATTACTATTATATTCTGCAGATTCAAAAGACTGGCTCATATACTCAATATGAGTTCGTAGTTTACCTTTTAATAATCGTCTGCCGTATGTTAACCCCAGTGAAATACTTGTCATTGAATCAAGCCGATAATCTGCGCTTGCATATTTTGGTAATACAGCGCCATTATCAGGAATACTGTGCATAAAAAAACTGGCGGCAGACTGTTTGTGTAGTCTTATATGAGGTTCAATATAACGACCTCTACCTGATTTTAATAATTTTCGATGTTTTAAATCTACAGTGTGTGCATTGATATCCCAGTTATCTACATAGTATCGATAGGATAAATGTATGACCTCATCACGTTTCCCATATTGATGAGCCATAGATGTAAAGAGTGTGTGCTTTTGGCGAGATTCTGGTCGCCCTTCATAAAAACGATTTGTTTCGTTTAATGTATAAAAAAGGTTATTGGGGTCAGCAATAAGTTCTACCAGACTTATAACTTTATAGGGGTCTGAATGATAGCCTTCTGAGTAACCAAATGAATAATTTAGCTGGCCTATGGTTTTTTTATTTAAAACCTGAGAGATGCCCACTAAACCATCATAAGTGTAGCGAATGCCATCAGATAAAACGCTATTAATATTTGTGGGTGAGAGGGGTTCGGGAGTGCCGCCAGATCTTCTGGCAATTACGTTGTATGATACTGCGCCTTCAGCAGTGTAAGTTCTCATTCTGTTTTCAGAATCCTGGCTGAATGAGAGGCTTGCACCATAAGATTGAAAGTCATTTTCTACTGATAAGTTTCCTCCATAATTAATCGACTTTAGTCGATCAATATCATGTTCCCAGTTAAGGTTTACGGCCATTCGCGTATCATTGAATTTTGCAATATCTGAGATGCCTGAAGCACCCGTCATTGTGCTACTTGGTGATCGAACAGCTCCTGAAGGGGTTGAGCCTGACATAGTGTCAAGAACAAGAAGAACATTGGCCCTATCATAGTCTGATAATTCACTGGAAATATTTGTGATCGCTTTATGAATGGTGGCTCGATTATCCGCTTCACTGTAAAACAGATAAGAGAAATCCATATCCCAGTTTGACTCATAGGCTACAGCTTGTTGTGTACTACAGGAAACCAGGGTGCAGGCGGCTATAGACAGTTTTTCTTTTATTGATTTCATTATTAATTACAACCGCATCCGCCACCGCCAACACTTTTACCGCCGGTAGCCGCTTCTCTACTAAAATAAATATGATCGTTAGCATAAGATTGCATGCTGTCAGGATCAAGTCGCATGCTTTCCTGAGCAAGTATATCTCTCTCCCAGGGTTTAACTTCCTCTATTTTAAATGCATCAATAGATGCATCTTTCATGGAGCAGGCGTTAATGGATAGTAAAAATATTATATTGATAAAAATAATTTTCATGCGTTCTTTTTTATTGAATATTTGCGTAACTTGATTTTTGTCAATTTTACAGAGAGTGTTATGTAAATTAATAATGTTTTCATGATTTTTTATTAAAATTTTAAAGTCCAGATAAATAATTAATACTTAAAATTTTATACATATTTAAGTTAGTTTAAAGTATTTCAAATTTTGATAAAAAAAGTGTGACTCTTATTCCAGTTATATAGATTTTATTAAATTTAATAGTCAGACCGATGTAAACTTTGTCTGTAATTTATAGAGAGAATTAAGTGTGTTTTATGAAAAAAATTGGTTATGAAAATAAATAAAAAACTATTTCTTATATTAATTTTTATTGTTAATCCAGTTTATGCTAGTAATTATTATTTTAGTTTAAATTATGGCGTTGCTAATCAGCTATTTGAGCCTACAGTAGAAAACAACTCTCTTACAATCCCTAATATTACATATGCAAAGGATTACAGGGATGTTGATGAGTCATCCAGTAGTTATTCACTAAGTGCAGGTTATAAATTAAGTAAGGATCTTGCGCTTGAGGTTGGTTTTACTCAGGTAAGTGATGTTTCTGGTCGTTTGCATGTTATTGATGATGGTGATTTGGCAACTAATCGTGTGGCAAATGAAACGATTGATACAGATTTTACATATGTTGCATTAGTTGGTGAATGGCGGCCTTTACAGAATAAACTGCTACTCAGTGCTAAATTAGGTTTATCCAGCTGGCAATATGAATTTATTCAGCAGGTGTCTGATATTGATGATTCCGCTGCACCTATGCCTTTTCCTAATCCCCCTTCTGAACCTGTTAATTTGCCTGCCGATGTAGGTTTAACACCTGTTGGAACTGAATCATATAATGATTCAGGAACAGAATTTTTCTATGGGGTCAGTCTTAGCTACAGTATTGCACCGGATTTAGAAATTAGTTTAGAAATGGAATCTCATAGTTTTGATCCAGAATTTAATAATATTAAAACGAAACAGAGCATGACAATATTTTTTCTGGGTGTGAATTTTCTATTCTAAGAAATATGATTTTATTTTTTTCGTGATAACTATAAATTATGCGAAGACAGGATTTGATATTAATCAAATAGTGGATGGCTGTAATTTAATATAGAGAGGCAATGATAATGGAAATGGTTAAGTTTTTTCAGACAGGTGGGCCGTTTATGTATCCCATACTTATTGTGCTTGCACTGGGTACTGCCATTGCTATTGAGCGGTTTATTTATTTATCCCGCACTCATGGTAAAACTAAAAAAGTCTGGAAACAGCTAGTGCCTATGCTAAAGGCCAATGATTATGGACAGGCGATAAAATTAACTAATTCTGTAAAATCACCGCTTGCTCTGATTCTAAGCTATGGTTTCTCCAGACTAAGTTCTTCAGGCAAGCGAGCTGATATTGAGGCTGCAATGGAAGAGGGCATTATGGAAGTTATGCCGGATTTAGAGCAACGTACTCACTATTTAGCAACCTTTGCGAATATTGCCACGTTACTGGGTTTGTTAGGCACTATTATTGGTTTGATACAGGCTTTTACTGCAGTTGCAGCAGCAGATCCAGCAGAAAAGGCAGATTTATTATCAGCCAGTATATCGGTTGCTATGAATACAACGGCTTTTGGTTTAGTTGCTGCCATACCTATGATTTTAATGCATTCCTATCTGGCCACTAAAACAGCGCGCATGGTTGATAATCTGGAAATGGCAGCGGTTAAATGCCTGAACCTGATAGCTACAAAATAATATTAATGAGTTAAAGCATCAGGAAAATATAATATGCGCCTGGGTCGTAAAAAACATATACAGGATACCGTCGAATTAAATATCACTGCATTTATGAACTTAATGGTGATACTGGTTCCGTTTCTTTTAATTACAGCTGTTTTCTCAAGAATTACTGTGCTGGAATTAAATCTTCCTGGTCAAAATGAAAAATCACAGCAACAGGAAAAAGTAAAACTTCAACTTGAACTGGTTATTCGAAAAAATAGTTTTGATATACAGGATGCTAATCTGGGCTTAATTAAACGATTCAAACGCAGTGCTGAAAAAACTAACTGGAAATCATTTACTGATTTACTGGTTGAAATAAAAGCACGCTTTCCCACAGAGAAAAATATTACTTTATTGCTGGAACGAAAAATTGATTATAAAACTTTAATTCAGGTAATGGATCGTGTGCGCAGTGCCGATGTTGTACAGGTTTTTGAAGTACAAACAATAGAACTCTTTCCTAACATATCTATAGGTGATGCACCTCAGTTAGAGGTGGCTACTAAGAAGAAGGGTAAGGAGAAAGTAAAATGATGGAAATGTCGCGTCGTGCGCGCCGTATGGAAAGGCATCATAAGCGTACAAAACAACCTGCGATAAATCTTGTATCCCTGATGGATATATTCACAATACTAGTATTTTTCTTATTAGTAAGTTCATCAAATGTTCAGCAACTACCTGGCAGCAAAGATATTCGCCTGCCCACATCTATCGCCAAAAAAGCACCCAAAGAAACTTTAATTATCACCATTACAGAAAAAGATATTCTAGTACAGGGTCGTAAGGTTGCTATTGTAAATCAGGCTACTTCCAGTGTTGATGTATTAATACCAGGTCTTAAAAAAGAATTATTATTTCAGTCAGCTAAAGGCTTATCTTCAAAGACTAATACTAAAAAAGGCCGTGCTGTTACCATAATGGGAGATGAAAATATTCCTTATGAATTATTAAGAAAAATACTGGCAACCTGTCGACAGGCTAATTACACTCGCATTGCTTTTGCTGCTATGCAGAAGCCACAGGAAAAAGCCTGAATGTCAGCTATTGCGTATGAAAACTTAGCACTTTCGTGGTCGCCTGAGCGTAAATCTGACCATGATATAAAGATAATTACAGCTATTGTACTGGTTGTAATGTTAGTGACGGCTATTATGTTCTCCAGTATTGATTTACCAAAAGAAGAACGAAAAGCACGAGCAGTTGTGCCAGAGCGCATCGCACAATTTGTAATGCAAAAAGAGAAGCCCAAGCCCAAAGCAAAAGTTATTAAACCAAAGCCAAAACCTAAAATTAAACCTAAGCCAAAAATAAAAAAAATACCCAGGAAGAAGATAAAACAAAAGAAATCAATAACTAAAATTCAGAAAAAAGCACGTAAGAAAGCAGCGAATACAGGCTTGCTGGCGCTAGGTAGTGAGCTAGCTGATTTGATGGATACATCTGAAGTTAGTGCTATGGTTGGTGGAAAAATTTCCAGAAAATCATCTGTACAACGCAAAGCAGTATCTGCAAATAAACAGTTATTAATGGTGGATGCGGGTAAGGGAAGTGGTGGTGTTAGTTCTGCAAAACATAGCTCAGGTATTAGAAAAACAAAACTTACAACACGGCAGTTAACACAGGTGCGTCAATCATTAGTAACGGCTGATTCAGAGGTTAAAGATGACTCAAGAAAAGCACATTCACGTACTGGTGATATTCGCGCTGAAGAAGATGTCACAATTGTTTTTGATCAGAACAAGAGCAAACTTTATTCTGTTTATAATCGGGCAAGGCGAAAAAATCCTGGTTTAAAGGGAAAAATTGTTCTTGAAATTACCATACAGTCATCTGGAAAAGTTTCAAAAATCAGGATTATTTCCAGTGAGTTAAATGATGCAAAATTAGAAAAACGCTTACTGGCCAGAATCAGGCAGTTTAATTTTGGGGCTCAGAAAGTGGAATCAGTAACCGTTATATTCCCAATTGAATTTTTGCCATCTTAAACCTGGAAAAATTAGCTGAATCACGAAAGCCTGATATCTTTTCTAAGTTTATATTATTAATAAAAGTTCTTTTTAAAGGTGTAAGTCTATGATTTTACTTAATAAAGTCATAATAATGAGCTGTGCGTATTAATAATCAGGGGTAAATAATTTCTAAAGAAATCCTGAAACAGGCCGATGTGTATATAAAGCACGGGAGGTCAGTCTGCATGCCACAATTATTAGAATATTCATTTCAATCTCAGGTAGAGCATCAAAATTATCAGGATCATGCTGGGGGGGCTGTTTTTAATGCAGCAGGTTTTGGTTTTATGCCTGCCTTTATGGATATTCGTACGGATGAAACACATCTATCAGTCTGTAAAAATGGTGAACCATCGGTGGTGCATATACTGGATGGTTTACCAAATTACTGGGTTTCTGAATGGGGGCAGGATGGGCGTGCATCTGCATTAAAGTTAGGCGTTATTGCGGGCTTTATGCGCAGTGGAAAATTTTATACGCTTAATGAAATTATGAATAATCTTAGTGATGCCTGATAAATAATGGTTAACTTAAACTTGCCTTAATATTATTTCCATATGTTTTTAACTCTTCAAGCATATTGTGCTGTTGCTCAGTTAAGTTATTGTCCTGTAATAATTCATCCAGTTTTTTCATGTAGTTATCAAGAGTAATGCTGCTACCATGATTTTCTTTTGTTAGTTTGTCTCTTCGGTATTTATTCCATATCTGTTTTTCAATGTCGGCTAAAGTTTCTGGAAAATTTCTTGCTCTATAACGGAATAACATTTCTGTTAATCTTGGATCATCAAAGTTTAAATCTAAATTTCCCAGTTCTTCTTTTGATGTGATTCGAATAGTATTCATGCGTTGGCGATCATCGTTGCTGAAAAAACCACCCGAGTACAAACTTTGATCAGGATCTATAACAGGTTCAAAATTATTTTCTTCAAATAATGATGCAACTTTTTTACTAATGCCTTTGCAATTGATTAACATATCAAGATGCTGCCTGTGTGTATCTCTATTTATATCGATTCTTTTGGCGGCAGAGTTATCAAGTGTGTTTAAAGGGACAACAACTGGGCATTTATTTATATGAATAGTTTTAAGCGCTATTCGTTCTATACCTTCAGGTAGCTCATCTTTAGGCGTGTATAAATATTCAATTAAGGTTTGCTTATCCAGTCTAATTAATGTTTCTGGGTTATAACGAAGATCATAAACAATAATGCCATTTTTATTAGTAGGGTGTTGTGCTAAAGGAACAACCATAGCTGCATTACAATATCGACTGTGTATCATGCCGGAGGTATGAATAATGGGTTTCATCTGTCCCAGTTTTAGAATATCTGTTACCTGATGTTTTAATCTATTCTGAAAAATAAAATTATATAGGCGAGGTTGTTTTCCTTTAATTAATTTTGCAACCGCAATTGTTGCGTGAACATCCGAGAGTGCATCATGTGCAGCCTCATGACCAATATTATTGGCCTGTGTAATAAGTTCAAGTCGATTTGTGGGAGTGCCATTATCATCAAGCGGCCAGTTAATGCCGTCAGGTCTCAGTGCTCGTGTTATTCGAACCATGTCAATGATATCCCAGCGTGAGCAACCGTTCTGCCATTCACGTGCATAGGGATCTAAAAAATTACGGTATAAAGTATAGCGAGTAAACTCATCGTCAAAACGAATATTATTAAAACCCACTACACAGGTATTGGGTTTTGAAAATTCATTATTAATTGCGGCAATAAAACCAGTTTCCAGTATGCCATCGGTGATTGTTTTCTGAGGTGTAATGCCGGTTACCAGACAGGCCTCGGGCTGGGGTAGCATGTCATCTGTGGCTTTACTATAAATGACTAAAGGTTTATCAATAATATTTAAATTAAGATCAGTGCGAACACCCGCAAATTGTGCAATGCGATCTGTTTTGGGATTAATGCCAAAAGTTTCATAGTCGTGCCAGTACAGGCTGGGCTGATTGCTCATTGTGAGTCCATGCTGTTTTTAAGAATCTACTTTAACATATCAGTGAGTTAAGAAAAAATAAGTAATGTCAGGTATTAGCTGGTGATCTGCCTGTAAATATCAGCAACTTTTAAAGGTAATTTTTTTACATCATCAAGCACAACATAGCTAGTATTGCCATACATATGTTTTAAATAATCACCTGCTTCTTTATCAATGGTTATGCAAAATGGGTGAATGCCTTCCTGCTTTGCTTCGAGTAGTGCCATACGAGTATCTTCTATTCCGTATTCTCCGCGATACCCATCATAATCTTCTGGCTTGCCGTCAGATAATGTAATTAATAATTTAGTCCGTGCATCTACCTTATTGAGTACATCGGTAAAATAACGAATAAATGCCCCCAGACGTGTATATTCCTGTGGTGTAATATTGGTGATGCGGTGTTTGATTATTTCATCATAGGTATCATCAAAGCTTTTTATTTTAAATACTTCGCAGCGTTTTCTTGTGATACTGGAGAAGCCGTAAATAGCGTATCTGTCGCCCAATGTTTCAAGAGCTTCACAAAGTAGAATTAAAGATTCTCGTTCGGCATCATTTATCCAGCCTTTTGTTGAACCGCTCATATCGACCATAAAAATCACAGCAATATTTCGTTCTTCCTTGTGCATTTTTGTAAAAATATTTTCAGACATTTCCATGCCCTGTTGAACATCAGTCCAGGTTTCGACTAAGGCATCTATATCTATGTCATCACCATAAGGTTGTTTTTTTAATATTCGGTCTTCGCCTCGAAGAATTTCAAATGTTCGGCGTAAACTTTTTATAAGCCCTGAATATTTTTTCAGGGTGTCATTGTAAAAACTATTTTTGACAGGGGCTATATCCAGTTCACGGACAGCGCACCAGTTTTTTTTGTATCTTTGTCGTCGGTAATCCCATTCTTTATAAAGAAAAGCACCCTCTTCGTGATAGGTGCCTCCCCAAATATCTTTGGGGTCTGATTTCCTGTTATCTTTCTCAAAGCGGTAATTACCATCACCTGCTGCTACCAGATACTCTTCTGGTATCAGTGAAAAATCCTGAATAATTGAATCTATAATGCTCTGAATATCATCGGGAATTTGCATGGGAGCGCCATCCAGTTCTAATTTATAAGTAAAACCATTCGGCATATCTGGATCAACTATGGGGTTCACATTCCAGGATTCCTTTTCCTGTTGGGTTAATTCAGAGGCTTTTTTACTGGTTTTTTCTTCCTGTAGATGAGCCAGTGCTTTACGAAAAAGTTCTTTTTCTTTTGCTATACGTATATCACGGATTCGTGAAACCTGATCGGGTTTTATGCAGCCCTGATAATGAAGTATTTTAGGACAGTCTTTTGTATAGTGTAAGTCAACTAATTCAAGCGAATCTTTTGCTGTGCTATATTTTTTCTGTAGTTTATCTTTATGAGATATATCCAGTTCGTGTAATGGTGTAGCCTGAGTAATCTTTGCAAGACGTATCATTTCTCGATGAATGCCAGGTAGTTCTCTTTTTATGCATGCATCCAGTCGAATGCCTTCAAGTGTGTGAAACCAGTTTAGTGCTTTTTCCTTATTTTCATATTTTTCAAAAGCTGTTTTATAATCAATTTGCCAGCTACCAAACCAGGTTTGTGCCCATAAATAAACGGTAATACATTTGTATAAACTGAAGTTATCTTCTTTTAAAAGAAAGTGATTCAGCATTGAGGGCAGGTAAAGTGTTTCTGTATCTGTGTAATATTCGTGATTAAAATCAATACTGAGTTTTCGCCCATTCAGGCCAATAATAAAATGTTCAAGTACACCACAAACATCTTCAAAGGCGATGCCGGTTAATTTTTCTTTTTCATATTGCGCAATAGATTCCAGCTCATCCAGTTTTTTTACCGCAGGGTGAAGGCCTTTGCTATCGAATACATCAATTGCCTGATTTAGCCATATTTCTAAAGTTTCCAGATCCATAAGCTCATAAGCTTTGTGTAATCTTTGAGAAAATTGATAGGCGAGACCAGAGCTGGTTGAATTTGCTTTAATAATTAAATCAATTAATGCATCCTGAATCTGGATTTCGAAACTGGTTAAATATTCAATTGATTTTTGATCTAGCTCGATAAATTTATCATTAAGCTGCTCTTCAATTTCTGCGTAGGTAAAGGGAGGTAAAGACACTGTGGTTTTTAGAAGAGAGAAGAGCTTAGTTCATTAACTGCGGCCAACATTTCTGCATCATCAGTTAAAGCCTGAGCAATACCTGTGTGACAGGCGGTAACGGGCGTGATACCAGAGGTAATTAATTTTGCTGCATGTATTAGTAGTCGGGTACTTGCGCCTTCTTCAAGGCCGCTACCTTTTAAGTTGCGAGTCATGTGTGCAAATTTTACCAGGCGACTGGCAAGTTCATGATCAATACCTGTTTCGTTTTTAATAATTTTAGTTTCCAGTTTGGCAGAAGGGTAATCAAATTCAAGGGCTACAAATCGTTGCCGTGTGCTTTGTTTTAAATCTTTAAGTATGCTTTGGTATCCGGGGTTATATGAAATGGCCAGGCAGAAGTCATCAGATGCCTGCAATAATTCGCCCACTTTTTCCATGGGTAATACGCGGCGATCATCTGCTAAAGGATGTATCACTACCGTGGTGTCTTTACGTGCCTCTACAATTTCATCGAGATAACAAATAGCGCCATGACGAACAGCGCGAGCAAGAGGTCCATCTATCCATTGAGTTTCACCACCGGAAATTAAGAAACGGCCAACAAGATCAGAAGCGGTTAGATCATCATGGCAGGAGACTGTAATAAGTGGTTTTTTTAAGCGCCAGGCCATGTGTTCCATAAATCGTGTTTTACCACAGCCAGTTGGGCCTTTAAGCAATACAGGGATTTGTTGCTTATGAGCTGCGAGAAATACTTCTATCTCTTCCCCTACAGGTTCATAGTATGGCTCTTCTTTAATAAAATGTTCTTCGGGTTTTAGTGTATGGCCAGAAAGCATGGCTATTCCTGATAATTTAATATGATGTCTATTTTATGGGAGCTTGCAGTGAGTAAAAACCATTAATAACAGGGGGGATTCTAAAATATGATAAAGCGGTGCTGTTATGTTATTTTAATTGAATAACAAAATAATACAGCTTACTTCTTCACGATCATGATACAGCTGCTTAATTCGGAAATCATATTTTAAATTATTTTTCTGTAGCTGGTTCTCAATAATTTCCCTGCACTCAATCACTGTTTGATAACGTTTTTTCATGGGCAGCTTTAAATTAAAAGCGGCATATCTGCACTGTTTATCTATTAGCCATCGTGAAATAAGACGACTGATATGAAGAGGGCGCTCCACCATATCGCAAACCAGCCAGTCTACGGGTTTATTGGGATAAAATTTAAAACCGTCAGCATTAATATGTTCAACCATGCCAGTATCCATTAATGCCTGATCCATTTTTCCATTATCTATGGCAATAACTCTAAGCTCACGATTAACCAGTTGCCATGTCCAGCCTCCCGGTGATGCGCCTAAATCAACGGCAGTCATACCATTACATAAAAATTTGTCCTGTTCATTTTTTGTTAGCATCGTTTTAAATGCTTCTTCAAGTTTTAATGTTGAGCGGCTTGGCGCAGAACGTGGCATGCGTAAACGGGGTATGCCCATAAATAAATTAGAGCTGTTTAAAATATGTGAAACACCAATATAAACAGTTGAAGAATTTAGAAAAAACAAATGCAAACGCCAGTTGCTATTCTCTGCTATTAGCTGTTCTCTTTTTAATGCTTTTAGTAGAGGAGTCGAGAACTTTTTGCAAAATGTACTGAGTTGTTTGGCTTCATTGGTATCTGCGGTTTCAAGCCAGATATCACAGAAGGTTAAATTGAGTTCCTGAATAATATTAATTAATGGCGTTATACGGTCATCATTAGGCAGGTCTTTAATTATATCCAGTGAAAAAATACATTGCCGTGCAAACATTAATTCTGAAAAACTAATTAGCTGATTTAGTTTATTAATATCAGTTGTTGTTTGCTGGTTGTATATGACAAAACCTGTATCTGGTTTTGCTTTAACAAAGCCAGACAACTCTGCCTGATTAGCAGATTCAATGATTTCGCTTGCACATTCTTTTTCGAAGCCGGGTCGGCAATATAGCAGGATATTAGAAATAGACATGGGGGCTACTATAGTGGACATGAATTTTCAATTCTATAAAAATTTTTATGAGAGTTTATATCCCTTTATTTTTGTAGATTTTAAAATTTGCTGACTCGTAGTAATATGTCCGTTCAAATTCAAGCTATGGTATTTAAGAATGAGTCCAGAAGACGTAAAAAAACTAATTGAGCAGGGCGTACCTGATTCTGAAGCTATTATTTCAGGTGAAGGCTGTAATTTATCTGCAATTGTGATTAGCGATAGCTTTGAAGGTAAAACGATGGTGGCAGAGCAGAAAATGGTTTATGCCACGGTGAATGATTTAATAACCAGCGGTGAGCTGCATGCGCTGGGTATTAAGGCTTATACAAAAACTGAATGGGCGCAACAGAAGTCTTAAGTTGAGTCTTTTAGTCTTTTAATCTGTTTGCTGTCATCCCGAGCTTGTTGAGGGATTTAATGCCATAAAGTACAAGATCCTTCGGCTGCGCTCAGGATGACAGGAAAAAATAACCTGCAATACTCTTTTACGACTATTACTTTAAATCAGCTGTTAAGTGCGGTTTGATTGCTTCAAATAAAGCAGGGAATGTCTTAGGCGTAGCCGCAATGATGTTACCTGTTTCCAGATAGTTACCATCACCACTAAAGTCAGTAACAATGCCACCGGCTTCTCTTACCAATAAAGCACCTGCGGCCATATCCCAGCTATTCAGGCCTATTTCCCAGAAACCATCTAATCGACCGGCTGCAACATAAGCTAGATCCAGCGCGGCAGAACCTGCGCGTCTTATGCCTGCTGTATCAGGGTGTACTGCTTTGAAGGTGGCAAGATATGTATCCAGATGTTGTGGATGCTTGAATGGAAAACCAGTGCCCAAAAGTGCGCCAGAAAGCCCTTTTTGCGGTGTCACACGAATACGTTTTTCATTGAGCTGGGCGCCTTCGCCTCGGCTGGCGGTAAATAATTCATTTTTAATTGGGTCAAAAACCACAGCGACTTCTAAACGATTTTTGTATTTAAGGCCAATAGAAACTGCGAACTGTGGAAAACCGTGCAGGAAGTTGGTGGTGCCGTCCAGTGGGTCAATTATCCATTCATACTCGCTTTCAGCAGGTTTATCCAGACCGCTTTCTTCTGCCAGAATAGCGTGATCGGGATAAACTTTTCGCAGTTGATAAATAATCTGCTCTTCAGCTTTACGATCAACTTCACTAACAAAGTCATTCTGCGCTTTAATTTCTATGGTTAAACGATCTACTTTATCGATATTGCGAAGAATAATATTACCTGCGGCTCGTGCTGCAGTAATGGCTGTGTTTAGCATGGGGTTCATGGTTGATGCTCTATGACCACGTTTTGAATGGCCGCGTAGAATAGCAGATTATGAAGAACTATTCATGATAATCCTATAACATAAGCGTCTTTTTTAGTGACCCGAAAGATAATACCTAAAGATATGTTAAATAATATCCGCATTGTTCTTGTTAAGACTTATCATCCCGGCAATATAGGTGCTGCTGCGCGAGCGATGAAAAATATGGGCTTAACGCGCCTGTATCTTGTTGAGCCTAATGATTTTCCATCATTTGAAGCATCGCAAAGGGCTTCATCTGCATCCGATATTCTTGAAAATGCGGTAGTTGTGGATAACTTGCAGGCGGCTTTAGAGGGCTGCACTTTAACCGTTGGCACGACCGCACGGTTGCGTGCCGTTAAATGGCCGCAGGTTGATTCCAGAGAATGTGGTGAATTGTTAATTAAAGAGAGCCAGCATCATGAGGTTGCTCTGGTTTTTGGTCGAGAACGTACCGGCCTGCATAATGAAGAGCTGGAGCTATGTCAGTATCTGGTGAATATCCCTACTGGCGAGGCATACACATCTTTAAATGTTGCTCAGGCAGTTCAGGTTCTGTGTTATGAAATTCTTATGGCAAGCCGAATAGATGAAGCTGCTCCAGAAGTTGTTATAAAAGATGAGAAAGATATATTAGCCACCAATGATCAGCTGGAAGGCATGTATAACCATTATCAGGATGCGCTCACTGATATGAATTTTTTTGGCAAACGTAACCCTGAGCATATTATGCGCAAGCTGAGGTGCTTATATGGTAAAGCTCGACCCACCCAGCGAGAAGTGCAGATACTGCGGGGAATATTATCTTATGCGCAGGGGCGTAAAACTCAGACCCCGGAGAAGTAGTCTGGGCGGAGTGAAATAAGAGCTTCTTTCTATTAGGTCTTATTTGTTTTTGAAAACAGCAATCGCTAACCATGCCCATGATGCTAAAAAGCATAGCCCACCTAATGGTGTAATCATCCCCAGCGCTTTAATCCCACTCAAACTTAAAGCGTATAAGCTCCCAGAAAATAGCACAATGCCACACAGCATAATCCATCCGGGTTTATTCAGGTTGATAGATAAGCTATTTGCGACTAGCCCAGTCAGTATCAGACCCAGCGCATGGCTCATATGGTAATCAACTGCTGTTTGCCAGATGCGCAATTCATAGACACCCAAATGCTGTTTTAAACCGTGTGCGGCAAAAGCGCCCAGTGCTACGGCCAGAAAGGCGTTAATTGCGCCAGAAATTATTAATTGTCTATGCATTATTTTTTTGTTTACAATAAAATTAACAGCAAAGTATAACAGGAGAATTTAAATGCCATCATTTGATGTGGTTTCAGAAGTAGATACCCACGAATTAACAAATGCTATTGATCAGGCAAATCGTGAAGTTAGCACTCGCTTTGACCTTAAAAGATCGAATGCAAAAATTGAATTAAGTGATACGGTGATAAAAATGGAAGCCGAAAATGAATTTCAGTTAAAGCAAATATCACCCATTATTTATTCAAAATTAGGCAAACGAAATATTGATATTCGCTGTCTTGAAAAAGGCAAAGCAGAGCCTCGTGGTAAACGTGCTTATCAGGATATAACTGTAAAGCAGGGTGTAGATAAGGAAGAGGCTAAAAAAATTGTCAAGCTGGTTAAGGAAATGAAGGTAAAAGTGCAGGCTGCAATTCAGGGTGATCAGGTGCGTATTACAGGCAAAAAAAGAGATGACTTACAACAGGTGATGGCAATGTTAAAAGCTTCTGATAAAATTGAACTGCCATTACAATTTAATAATTTTCGAGATTAATTACGACAACGGGTTTTCTTTAAGATGCAAAGAATGACGTTTACATTACATCTAACGCCTGAAAAATATCAGAAATATTATCAGGGTGCAGCGAGGGCGGTTCGGGTGACAACTGATGATGGCCGAACCCTGAGATTTCCAGCTAATGCTTTACAACCATTTATAATGCATGATGGTATATATGGGCGTTTCGAAATATTATTTGATTCTAATAATAAAATGGTCGGATTAAATAAGATCGGCTAATAGCCTCTTAATTTGTGTACTAGTTCTCTTAAAATTCCAGTAAATATGATACTTGATTGATATTCGTCAATAGCTACAAAGAGCCTGTTTGAATATATCTAAATCATGTCTATAGGGTAATAGTTAGGAGTTTAATTTTCTGAGGATATTTTCATGCAACATATCAAATGGTCTTCTGTGCTTGATACAGATATTAATATTATAGATCAACAACATAAACGCATAGTTAAATATATAAATGATCTGGTTGATGCCAAAAAAGTAGATGATAATGTTATGGTTGGTGATGTTATTGAAGAGCTGGTTGACTATACGCTTTCTCATTTTGCATTTGAAGAAAGCTTAATGGAGCAGGCGGGTTATCCTTTTCTAATCCCTCATCAAAAAATTCATGCCCTGTTTACAGAACGCGTATCCACTTATGTTGAACGCTTTAAAGCTGGTGAGGATGTTGCAGAGGATCTTGTCATAATGCTTCAGAAATGGTTAGTTAATCATATAAAACTTGAAGATGGCGATTATGTAAAAAGTGTGAAAAAGAATATGCAGGATCTGGAAAAAGATCAGAGCTGGTTATCTAAAACATTGTCTAAATTTTTTAGTTGAAATATTTAGCTTAATTTTTCTTATCAGATATGGTGTTTATTACATAAACATCATATCTTGTTTTCTTACTTTCAACGCACGTAGTTGGTTTTATCCCTGGAATATTATTAGCACCTTTAGGTCGTTTAACAACTACACGTTTTTTTGCTGAATGTATAGCCGTTTCTAATAGCGCTTCAATATCATCATCCTTTCCAAGTAATTTTTGTAAAATCTGCATGTTCTTTTTTACCTGTGCTGTTTTTTTTCTTTCTGGATACATAGGGTCAAGGTAAATAACATCTGGTTTATTATCTATAGGCAGATTTTTCATGTACTCAATGGCGTTATCATTAATAAGAGTAAAGCCATTATTAAAAATCCCCTTCATTTCTTTATTATCTTTAGCGCGGACTAAAGCATCTTTTACTAACTCAGCAATAACAGGTGATCGTTCAATCATAGTTAGCGGGCAATTAAGGCAGGCAAGTACAAAAGCATCTTTTGCAAGGCCCGCAGTTGTATCCAGAATGGTGGGTGGTGTTGCACCCTGTTTAAGCCCAATGGCTTTGGCAATAGCCTGGCCACGACCACCACCGTATTTTCGTCTGTGATCCAGTGAGCCTGAAATAAAATCAACATGTATGGATGATTTGTTTGGTATGTCTTTAAGTTCTAAAAAATTGGTTGTGAAATTCAATACCAGTTCGGTATTAGTTTCTGAAAGGGGGAGGCAAGCCAGGTTATATTGGCTGGCAAAGCTTTCGGCCTGAGATTGACGTTCTTTAGAGTTATATGTTACGCAGATGGTAGAGGGCATATAAAGAGGATAAATAGTTTAGGTGCCGGAGTCAAAGTTGGTTGTTATTGAAGTAAAAAGAGACAACTTTGACTCCGATACCTGGGCTTGTAGGGTGTGCCGTGTGCACCAAAATCCCAACAGGTCAGCATTTTCATGGTGCGCACGGTACACCCTACTATGATAAAAATGTGTATAATTCTTTAACTTTTTAATTTCAGGCTTTACCCATAAAAATATGACTGATAAAACATTTATAAAAGGCAAGGATCGTGATCTGGAGTCTACTATTGAAACCATGCTGGCCAAGCTGGATGCTCTGGGTATTCAGATTGAAGAAGCGTCCTGGCTAAACCCTGTGCCTAATGTCTATTCAGTGCATATTCGTGATAAAGAATGTGGTCTGATGTTTACCAATGGCAAAGGCGCGAGCCGAAAAGCCTGTCTGGCCAGTGCTCTGGGTGAGTATTTTGAACGCTTAAGCTGTAATTATTTCTTTGCTGATTTTTATTTAGGTGAGGATTTTTCAAAAGGAGAGTTTGTTCATTACCCTGATGAAAAATGGTTTGATATTTCAGGAGATGTAATGCCTGAAGGTTTAATGGATGAAAAATTATGGGCTTATTATGATCCAGATAAAGAATTAAAACCCCAGCAAATATTTGAGACTAATTCAGGCACAGGTGAACGTGGTATTTGTGCGCTTCCCTATCACCGTCAGCGTGATGGAAAATCAGTCTGGATACCCGTTAATATTATCGGTAATCTTTATGTAAGTAATGGTATGTCGGCTGGTAATACTGTAAATGAAGCAAGAGTTCAAAGTCTGTCAGAGATTTTTGAACGTTATGTAAAAAATAAAATTATTGCGGAAGGTATATGTTTGCCTGAAGTGCCCAAAGAAGTTATAGATCGTTTTCCGAAAATAAAAGAAGCAATAGAAAAACTGGAATCTCATGGTTATCATTTACGTATAGCGGATGCTTCGTTGGGTGGTAAATATCCAGTTATGAGTGTGACCTTAATTAATCCTAAAGATGGTGCTGTATTTGCTTCATTTGGTGGTCACCCCTGTTTTGAAGTAGCGTTGGAAAGAACAGTAACTGAATTGCTTCAGGGACGTGGTCTTGATCAACTGGATGGTTTTCAGCCGCCTTCATTTGATCTGGATGAAGTGGCTGATCATCATAATCTGGAAACACATTTTATTGATTCCAGTGGTCTTATTTCATACGACTTCTTTAAAAATAAACCTGATTATGAATTTGCAGACTGGGATCATGATTCAACAACCGAAGAAGAATTTGAATACTGCTGCAAAATAATTCATGAACTGGGTTTTGATATTTATATTTCAGATTACGAACATTTAAATGTTTATACCTGCCGCATTATTGTGCCGGGCATGTCAGATATTTATCCTGTGGATGATCTGCTATGGAGTAATAATAATGAAGGTGCATTATTTAGAGAAGATATTTTATCTCTAAAAAATCTATCAAAAGAAAAATGGCAGGATATATTAAACCGTCTGGAAGAAGATGCCTATAATGATGTGCAACGTGTGGCTGAGTTTATTGGTATTGCACCCGATGCAGGTACAGCATGGGCCAGCTTACGAATAGGTGAATTGAAAGCCATGTTATGCCTGGCCATTCAGGATTATGAACAGGCTATAGAATGGAATGACTGGTGTTTGCATATGGATCAGTTAAATGATGATCGCATTCGCTATTACCGCTGTTTACAGGCTTTACTTGAAATTAAATTAGATGATGATAAAAACTATCATGATTATGAAGATAGCCTTAAATTAATGTACGGCGATGATAATGTGAAAGTGGCTATAGATTTAATTGAAGGCAAAGAAATATTTCATGGACTGCATAGTCCGGGGCTGAGTTTACAGGGCTTTAATATTCATAATAAATTGCTTGAGGGTTATCAGAAATTACACAAAGCAAAACAGACTAACTGGGTAAATAAATAATCTTAAATATCCGCAACAGGATGCAAGCAGGCCCACATCTATGGCCGTTCTTACACATTAGTGCTTCAGCTATTTATGAAAACATTGTTCTCAGAATATAGCTATTTACCCAAACCCATCTAAAATATATCTAAGCATAAAAAACAACTATTAATAGATGTATTCTGACTCCAGATCCATATTATTTAGATTCAAATCTTATACTGGCGCTGCATTAATTGTGGGGCTTCTGGTAGCTATTGCTGCGCCGGGCTTTCTCTGGACAGACTGGTTAAACAGTCAGATGTTTCGGCTGGGTACGCATTTGCTACCCGTACCTGAAGAAGTAAATAATGTAATACTCATAGAGTTACCTAAAGATGTATACAATAACCCAGAGGGTATTAGTGACTTACGTCAGTTAATAAGGAAGTTGTATAAAGCTAAAGCACAGGGTATTGCTGTTTTAATGGATCCATTGCCGTCGCTGGATTATCAGCGAGTTGAGCAGAATGACAAAAAGAAAAAACAGGCAAAGAAGAAGCAAGATGAAAGCCCTGCATGGGAATTTACCCGAGGAGAGCTTAATAAGCTGGCCTGGACTTTTGAGCGTTATAAAGTAAAAACAGGTATTGTGAGCCAGAATAATCAGAAGGGTTACTATTCATTTCCTGATAAGGCAGGTGAAACTCAGATATTACCAATATGGCAACAATACTGGAACAGGGTTTCAAGGTCTGAACGTAATATTCTAAATGAGAAAGTGGATGGAAAAGATTATGCCTATAAGCGTCTGCCTCTATCCTTAAAGCAGTACGCATTAAATAAACCATTATTATGGTTTGAGGCTACAGATGGCCGTTATATTCCTGATCTGGTTTTAAGTTTATATGCTAACCTGCAGGCTGATAGTGAAATAAGCTGGATAGAAAACACGGGTATAAAATTAGCAACTGAAATTATTAAAACAAATAATAATGCTGAAATATTTGAATATTTTTCAGATTTAACAAATCGTAATGCAGAAATAAATGTTCTTAAATTTAGTGATTCCCTAAATAAACAACCTAATATTTTTTCAAAAAAAATAATTATTATTGGTGATGATAAAAAACAATTAGCAGGTGTGGCCAATAGTCTTTCAAACTTAATTTCTGGTGCTACATATCATGCGCCACAACTTTCAAACTGGATAGTAACGGCAGGTCTTTTTATTGTTTTTATATTTGTCTCTGTTGTTTTGCCAAAAATAAGTAAGGCAACAGGTATTCTCCTTAGCGTTATTCTTGTTTTATTAGGTTTGATTGCTCAATACAGTTTATTAATTACCGAAGGTATATGGTTGTCTTTACTTGCTTTATATATTTATCTTATATTTGGTTATGCCATTATCCATTTAAAACGCATAACAGAAATGCGTCTGGAGCATTTTAAATTAATGTCACATGAAGCTTTGTGGCAATTAGCTCAAAATCAGTTTGAGAAAGGAGATCATGAAAAAGCATTAAGCAGTTTATTAAAGTGTAAACCAACAACTGATGTAATTGATCTGCTTTATGAAATTGGTCTGGGATTTGAACGTCGTCGTCAGTATGACAAAGCCTTGCATCTTTATGGTGAGTTGAATGTTCGTAATGGAAATTATAAAGACGTAAAAAAACGCCTGAAAAGTTTATCGGGTGTATCTGGCACACAAACAGAAATGTTAACCCCAATACAGGCAGCTAAAACATTGGTTATGCCAGAATTAGGATTGCAATTGCCTGTTTTTGGCCGATATGAGATAGAAAAAGAGTTGGGGCGAGGAGCAATGGGTGTTGTTTATCTTGGTAAAGACCCTAAAATAAATCGGCAGGTTGCAATTAAAACACTGGACTATTCTCAGTTTTCAGAAAGTGAAATTAAAACTATTAAATCACGTTTTTTCCGTGAAGCTGAAGCTGCAGGTCGTTTAAATCATCCTGGTATTGTTACTGTTTATGATGTTGGTGAAGAAGAGGGATTTGCTTTTATCGCAATGGATTTTGTCGAAGGTGTATCACTCGGTGAATTTACAAAGACAGAGCAATTGTTAGCTGTAAGAAAAGTCTATGAAATTATAGCCGAAGTTGCAGAAACACTTGATTATGCGCACAGTAAAAATATTGTGCATCGTGATATTAAACCCAGTAATATTATGTATAACCCGAAAAATGGACAAATTAAAATCACAGATTTTGGTATTGCAAGAATTACAGATAGTGTGCGAACGCGAACAGGAAGTTTTATGGGTAGTCCTTCTTATATGGCACCTGAACAAATGACGGGAGCTAATGTGGATGGACATGCAGATATTTATGCATTAGGTGTTAGCTTCTATCAGTTGCTCACAGGTAATCTGCCTTTTGATGCTGATAGTATTGGTAATCTGGCCTATAAAATCACCAATGAAAAACATCAATCAATAAGAAAAATCCGCTCTGACTTACCTGCAAGTGCAACACGCATTGTAAATAAGGCTTTGCAAAAAAAACCTGAAAAAAGATATTCGTCTGGAAAGGAAATGGCAGATGCAATTAGACGTGGTATGCCAAAGGATGATTCATAATCGTGTTTAATATTGAGATATATGGCGGTGTGGTTCTGACAGAAGTTTAATCAGATAAAATACTAAAGATAGTACTAATCTTTCATGGCTGTACGGGTTAGTAAATTTTTAATTATTATGTTTGTGTATTTTACAGGAGAGTGATGAATAAAATATTGGAATGTCCTTGTTATTAATAAAATTTCATACTATATAGCTATTTGAGGGATTCTGCCCAGATCGTTTTTAACAAAATGTTATCTGTCTGGAATTATGAATATTAGCAAAGCATTATATTAAAAGCAGGCTGGTTGGATATGGATAACTGGGGTCTAAGAAAAAGTTTTCTGGTGTTAATTGCAATCCTAACAGTAATTGGTTTTATACAGACAGCTTTTATTTTCTTAAAAAATTCTACCATTGTTATGCAGACTGAAAATCTTGAGCATATTGCTGTTCCTATCTTAAATAAAACTCATAAATTAAAATTAACAGTTGTTCAGGTTCAGCAATGGCTAACAGATATTAGCGCGACCCGTGCTCTGGATGGTTTAAATGATGGTTTTGATGAGGCAGAAAATAATGCTACTAAATTTAGAATGTTGATTCAGGAACTAACGGAGTTAGATAACAAAAATTCAGAGCAGTATCAAAGTATGATACCTGTCTTCGAAGCATATTATAAAACGGGCAAAAAAATGGCGCAGTCGTATATTGATGAAGGCCCTGCTGGTGGCAATAAAATGATGTCTGAATTTGATGCGGTGGCTGAGAAAATGTCAATTGAGGTTGACAGATTATTAGAAGATACAGTAAACAGAATGTCTGTTGATCTGGCTAAACAGCATGAAGTTGTGATGTCATCCAGAAATTATTTTGTTATTGGTAGTCTGGCTATCTTTTCTGGTATTGCATTACTATTTTCTGTTATGAATCGATCTTTATCCGCCTTGCCAGTGGCAGTTAAAAGTATTAATGAAGTTGCTGAAGGTAACTTAACAGTAAGTATAAATGTAAGCAGTAATGATGAAATAGGGCAATTGCTACAGTCAGTTGAAGAGTTACGCCAGCATCTGGTTGATATAATTTCACAAATATCTAACTCAACTAATCGATTAACGATTACATCAAATGAAATTATACAGACAACACTTTATGCCGGTGGATATACATCGGATCAACGTGCTGAAACACAACAGGTTGCTACAGCTATGAATGAAATGGGAGCAACAATTCAGGAAGTGGCTAAAAATATAAATACTGCGGCTAATAAATCTACTGGTGCAAGCAATGAAGCTAATTCGGGTAAACAGTTAATTAACCAGGCAACTACACAAATACAGCAACTGGCTTCTCAGCTGGAAACAGCAGCAGGTACTATTCATCAGCTAGAGCAGGATAGTGAATCTATTACGGCTATTCTGGATGTAATTAGAGGTATTTCTGAGCAGACTAACTTACTTGCATTAAATGCAGCAATTGAAGCTGCTCGTGCAGGTGAGCAGGGCCGAGGTTTTGCTGTGGTGGCTGATGAAGTGAGAGCGCTGGCCAGTCGAACGCATGAATCAACAGAAGAAATTAATCAGATGATTGAGAAATTATTATCTGGTTCACGTCAGGCAGTGGAAGTAACAAATGTATGCAGAGAGCAGGCTAAAACTGCTGTTGATCAAACTGCTGCAGTATCATCTTCTCTGGATACAATTGTAGAATCAGTGGCAGAAATTAGTGATATGAATAATCACATTGCAACAGCAACGGAGGAGCAGGCGGCCGTATCTGAAGAAATAAATCGCAATATAGAGCATATAGAGGATATAAGTAAAAATGCGGTGGATCGTATATCACAATTAACCACTTCCAGTGATGAGCTTATTGATCAGGCAGATAAGCTAAATAATATAGTGAAGTATTTTAAATTATAATCAGGCTTGTATATCCACCGCCTGAGGCGGTGGTTTGGACAAAGGCTAT
>CAZFUY010000024.1:0-29306 GCA_964522445.1 uncultured Thiotrichaceae bacterium
CAGGGTGATGCAGGTTCAACACGATTTTATCTATCATTAGAAGATGATTTGATGCGCATATTTGCATCAGATCGTGTTTCTGGTTTAATGAAAAAACTGGGTATGGAAAAAGGCGAATCAATTGAGCATCCGTGGGTATCTCGTGCCATTGAAAATGCGCAACGCAAAGTAGAAGGTCATAACTTCGATATTCGAAAGCAGTTACTTGAATATGATGATGTAGCGAATGATCAGCGTAAAGTTGTTTATGGTCAGCGTAATGAAATGATGCTGGAAGATGATATATCTGAAATCATTGAATCAATACGTGAAGATGTAGTTGAAACTCTGTTTGCAAATTATATCCCTGCAGGAAGTCTTGAGGAGCAATGGAATACGGAAGGATTACAGATAAATCTTGAAGAAGAATTTGCTATCAGTGCGCCTGTTCAGAAATGGCTTGATGAAGATGATAATCTTAATGAAGAAACATTGCGTCAGAAAATACTCGATGAAATTATAAAAGTATGTAAAGAGAAAGAAGAAATTATTGGTGCTGAAGAAATGCGCCGTTTTGAAAAATATGTATTGCTTCAGGTATTAGATAATCACTGGAAAGAACATCTGGCTGCAATGGATTATCTTCGCCAAAGTATTCACTTGCGCGGTTATGCACAGAAAAATCCCAAGCAGGAATACAAACGTGAATCGTTTGAAATGTTTACAGAAATGCTAGAAAGGATTAAGCAGGAAGTTGTATCCATGATATCAAAAGTACAGCTTCGTTCAGAAGAAGAAATGGCGGCGCTTGAGCAGGCGCAGCAAACTCCTGTTGAAATGAATTATGAACATGCAGATATTGATGCTATGCAGGAAGAGGCCGGAGCAGAAGAAGAGCAGGAGCATCATCAGCCTTATGTTCGCCAGGATAAGAAAATTGGTCGAAATGACCCCTGTTATTGTGGCTCAGGTAAAAAGTTTAAACAGTGTCATGGGAAGTTGTCTTAACTATTATTTTGTTATAAAAATATGGCAGTTAATTTAAAAGAACCAGAACAACTCTTACCTGTAAAAGGCATTCGAAGCGCGGCAATCTCCGCAGGTATAAAATCTTCAGGGGCAAAAGATCTTGTCTTGTTCGAGATGGCTAGCGGCAGTCGTTGCTCTGCTGTATTTACAAAAAATGCATTTTGTGCGGCCCCCGTCACTGTTGCCCGAAATCATTTATCTAAAATATCTCCACGTTATTTACTTATTAACTCTGGCAATGCGAATGCAGGTACAGGACAGCAGGGCATGGACGATGCTTTAATGAGTTGTCAGTTAGTTGCAGATAAAAAACATTGTGATTTAACGGAAGTGTTACCTTTTTCCACAGGTGTTATTGGTGAGAATTTACCAATGGAAAAGTTCTCTCAAAATATTTCTGAGCTTTGTTCCAGCTTAAAAGAAGATGCCTGGCTTGATGCGGGGCGAGGCATTATGACAACAGACACATTGTTAAAAGGTGTTTCTAAACAAATTAATCTTGATGGTAAAAAAGTAACAATTACAGGTATAACTAAAGGCTCAGGCATGATCCGCCCAAACATGGCAACCATGCTGTCTTTTATTGCAATGGATGCAGCTGTTTCACAAAAAATGCTTAATCAATGTTTGCAGTCTGCAGTAAAAAGTTCGTTTAATTCTATTACCGTTGATGGTGATACATCCACTAATGATGCCAGTGTTTTGCTAGCAACAGGCCAGTCAGGTGCAAAAGAAATTATAAGTGATAGTGAGCAATACAAACAGTTACTCGATGCTGTTACTGAAGTGTGTGAGTATCTTGCCCAGGCGATTATTCGTGATGGCGAAGGCGCTACTAAATTTATTACTTTAGATATTGTAAATGCAAAAACAGAACAGGATGCACGTGATGTCGCTTATACCATTGCTCATTCCCCTTTGGTAAAAACAGCATTGTTTGCCAGTGATCCAAACTGGGGGAGAATTCTGGCAGCAGTAGGGCGTTCTGGTGTTGATATGGATATAAATCAAATAGAAATTTATCTTGGTGATATCTGTATTGTAAAAAATGGTGGTCGAGATCAGAACTATACAGAAGAGCAGGGACAGAAAGTAATGTCTGAAGATGAAATCACTATTACAGTTGATATGAAAAATGGAAATACATCTGCCTGCATATGGACCAGTGACTTATCTTATGACTATGTAAAAATTAATGCAGAATACCGAACTTAAGGTATGCCAGATAAGATCGTCCATGTTGCTGTAGCTGCAATAGTAAATAAGAATCAGCAGGTATTAATTGCTAAAAGACCTGATCAAGTTCACCAGGGTGGTTTCTGGGAATTTCCTGGCGGTAAAGTTGAAGCGGAAGAAAATGTGCTTCAGGCATTAAGTCGTGAAATAAAAGAAGAACTGAATATAGAAATAACTCGTCCAGTTCCTCTTATTAGAATAAAACATCAATATGCTGATAAATCAGTATTGCTGGATGTCTGGCTCATACGAGAGTATTCAGGGGTTCCTCAAGGTATGGAAGGACAGCCCGTCTGCTGGCAAAGTATTTCTGATTTAAATCCTGCTAAATTTCCGGAGGCTAATATGTCTATTATAAAAGCACTTCAGTTACCGGGCTTTTATATGATTACAGGGAAGTTTAATTCTCAGGATAATTTTAAAGAAAAGCTTAAATCCGCATTGAAAAAGAGTACGCGAATTGTACAGTTAAGATGTAAGAATATGGATGACATGGCTGAGTATATTGAATATGCCAGAATAGCAAAGTCTATTTGTGATCAATATGATGCAATACTTTTATTAAATACTTCGGTTGATGTATTCAATCAGTCAGAAGCAAATGGGCTGCATTTAAATAGCCAGGCACTGTTTGAATATAGCGAAAGACCTGTTAATAAAGAAAAATTATTATCAGTTTCATGTCATAACGAATCTGAAATGAAACAGGCTGAGAAGTTAGGCGCGGATATTTTATTATTGTCTCCTGTAAAAGAAACATCGAGTCACCCTGGTGTGCCGGGTATTGGATGGGAAAAGTTTTCTTCTTTAGCTCAGCAGGTTAGTTGCCCTGTCTATGCTCTGGGCGGGATGAGTGTTTCTGATTTTAATGATGCAAAACAATCTGGCGCACAGGGTATTGCTGCTATTTCTTCTCTGTGGATTAATTCGGTGTAGTGAAAAATAAATATATTCTAATTGTTTTTCTGCTGGTTTTTATTGCTTCATATTACTTTGGGCAGTTATTGCGAAGCCAGGAAAATAGCTCTATTGAATTGAAAAAAATGGATTATGATTTATGTGATCCATCATTATCTATATGTGTTATGAGCTATCTAAGTTATCAGGTGAAATTTAAATTTAAGAAAAAGCCATCCGCATTAAAACCATTTATGATTTATGTTGAGATTTCTGATAATGATATTGAAGATATTCTGGTTGATTTTAGAATGGAAAATATGGATATGGGAATGAATGTAATTCATTTAAGCAAAATGGCTAGTAATAGCTGGTCTGGAGAAGCTGTTTTACCTGTTTGTAGCTTAGGAAGAAATGACTGGATAAGTCGTTTAAAAATAAGAGCTAATAATGTTCAATGGTATGCGGATTTTTTATTTCAACAAAAATAAATTTTAATAAAACCAGCCTAATTCTAACCATGCTTAATCAGAGTATCCCTGGGTATTTAAAGAACACAACAGGCTAACTTAAATTTAATATTCTGATTTACCTGTTCTGAGCGATGAGCAGGGTTGTGTGATTTAAGAAAACGAATAGAGAAACGGTGTTTTCCTGCACTAATTTCAGGAAAAATATTTGAGTCGCCGTTTAGTGTTACGCGGATAAGCAGGCATTGTTGATTACTTTCAATGTTTTTCTGATAAAAACCGTTTTCAGCCACTTCATCGATAGAGTCATGACTGTCACGGATTACCTGTAATATTAATTTAATTGCTTCCTGGAGCGCCAGAAAAGGTGTAAACCATTCTTCAAGAATGGCTCTTCTATGTTCATAAGATTGATTAAGCCAGTGAGAGTAAACGGGTAAATCAAAATCACATAAACCACCCGGTACGGTAATCCTTTGTCGAATGGCATTTAATAATTCATTTTGTTGTAGATTCTGACCAATATTTCCCTGAATGGCATGGAGGTTATGAATGCATTCTTTCTGTTTGTCGATAAGTATGCTTAAGCGACCATGATTGATATCAGGAATTTCAATAAATGTATTTAAGTTAATATTTTGTCTTTCCAGTTCTTTAATAGTTTCTCGTCTTATATCTCCACGACCAACCATGCCAAGAATATCGATAACAGCTTTGAGAGCGCTGTGAGTATCCCATGCAGAGTCATGAGAAAGGTGTTGCTCAAACTGGCTAAATAAATGTTCAAGACGCAGAAATGTACGAATGCGTTCATTTAGCGGTTGTTCAAAAATAAGTTGATTGGTCATACTGTTAGAAGTTGCTATATAAAACGATCCCAATTGTGACACAAATTTTACAAAAACAGTAATTTAAGCCGTATTAGAAGCTAAATCCAGGTATTTTTTATGCAAAATTGTGACCTGATTCTTTAGTTGTTCAATGCTGTCATTGTTGTTAATAATGTCATTGGTATTTTGTTGCTTAATTTTTCGAGGAGTTTGTGTGCTGATAATAGACAGTATTTGTTGCTCAGGTCTCTGGTCGCGTTGTTTTACCCTTTTTATCTGGGTTTCAACAGGACAATCGATTAATAATATTCTATCAACAAGTTCTGCCTGTCCTGTTTCAAAAAGCAATGGAATAACGACAATGCAATAAGGTGAAGACAGGTTTTTTATTTTAGTTAGTATTTTCTGACGAATTTCAGGATGAAGAATATCTTCCAGTTTTTTTCTGGCATCACTGTTTTTGAATGTAATGTCAGCCAGTTTTTTACGGTCTAACTCGTTATTGTTTTTCAGTACCGATTGACCAAATGCTTTAACTATTTTTTTTAATGATTCCTGACCGGGTTCAACGAGTTCTCGTGCAATGATATCTGTATCAATAACAGGAACAGCAAGCTCAGAAAAAAGATCGGAAACAGTGGTTTTACCGCTGCCAATACCACCGGTTAAACCAATGATAAGCATGGGTTTAGAAAGGGCCTAACCAGGCTTTGGTTATTGCATCACCCCAAAGTAGAGCGATCCAGCCTGCGATTGCCAGATAAGGACCAAAGGGAATAGGAATGCTTTTATCATGTCGAGCAAAAATAATCATAGCGATACCTATTATTGCACCAACAAAAGATGAAAGCACAATAATAAGTGGTAAAACTTTCCATCCCATCCATGCACCAAGAGCGCTTAATAATTTAAAATCGCCATAGCCCATGCCTTCTTTGCCGGTTAGTATTTTAAATAAATGGTAAATAGACCATAAAGCAAGGTATCCAGATATAGCGCCTATGACTGAGGATTCCAGGTCAGTAAACAGGCCCGATATATTGCAGATAATGCCAAGCCAGAGCAGGGGGAGGGTGATGTTGTCGGGCAATAACTGTTTATGAATATCAATCATAGTTAAAGCAATTAATGACCAGGTGAGCATTAATGCTGTAACGGTTTGCCAGCTTACACCGTAATGATAAGCAATTATTATAGAAAGAATAGCGGTACTAATTTCAACTAGTGGGTATTGCAGAGATATATGTGTTCCACAGGAAGAGCATTTTCCTTTAAGAAACAGGTAGCTGATAACCGGAATGTTTTCCCAGAAACGAATTTTGTGTTGGCAGCTGGGGCATGTAGAGGCGGGAAAAGATAAATTAAACTTTTCCTGTTTGGATACTTCCAGTTCAAGGAATTCCTGGCATTGTTGTTTCCATTCTTTTTCTAGAATTACTGGTAGCCTATAAATAACAACGTTCAGGAAGCTGCCTATTGAAAGTCCTACAAATATAATGACTGTATAAAAGAACCATGGGGTAACTTGTAATGTTTCTAAAAACAACATTACCCTACAACTGATCCCATTTTGAATAGTGGTAAATACATAGATATAACAAGTCCACCCACTACAACTGCAAGGAATGCCATTATCATTGGTTCCAGCATTGCTGTTAAATTATCAACGGCAGCATCAACTTGTTCTTCATAATAATCAGCTACTTTTGACAGCATTGAATCCAGTGCTCCAGACTCTTCACCAATAGCAACCATTTGAATAACCATATTAGGAAAAAGGTCAGGGAATTGAGACAGGCTTGCCTGGAGTTGTTGGCCAGCTGAAATATCATCACGGATAACTAGTATTGCGTTTCTATATACTCGGTTACCAGAAGCTCCAGCGACAGAATCCATTGCTTCGACTAATGGAACACCGGCAGCAAACATAGTGGATAATGTTCGAGAAAAGCGAGCAATGGCTGATTTATGTGTCAGATTGGATATGACAGGTAATTTGAGTAGTAATTTATCAACATTGTTTCTTAGAGCGGGTGATCGCTTATATGCTTGCTTAAATCCTGTTATTGTGGCGATTATAATAAGAGCAATTATGTACCAGGTGTCTACCAGTGCATTAGAAATATTCATAACGAATTGAGTGAATGCAGGTAGCTCGGCACCAAAGCTGCTAAACATATCAGCAAATACTGGTACAACCCAGACTAAAAGAATAGTAGTTACAACTGCTGCAAAGATCATAACAATAGTTGGGTAGGTTAATGCTTTTTTAATTTTTAATCTTAGCTGCTCAGTTTTTTCTTTGTATGTTGCAATTTTTTCTAATAGAGTTTCTAAAGCCCCTGATTGTTCGCCTGCTTCAACCAGGTTGCAAAATAAATCATCGAAATATAGTGGGTGTTGCCTGATAGCATTGGCAAAAGTACCGCCTGCTTCCACATCATTTTTTATTGCAAATATTAGTTCACGCATGGCAGGATTTGAATGGCCTTCACCTGTTATTTCAAATGATTGAACCAGAGGAACGCCTGCTTTCATCATGGTCGCTAACTGACGACTAAAAACAGCAATGTCTTCAGTGGTTATTTTTTTGCCTCTTGCTGCTGATGATGAATTTTTCTTAACTTTTTTAGGAACAATGCCCTGTTTACGTAAATTAGCTTTTACAAAATTTATGTTTGCAGCGGACATCTGTCCTTTGACTTTTTTACCTTCTTTATTAGTGCCTTCCCAGGTAAAGGATATTTTTTTCTGAGTTTTTCGTGCTGCCATAATTAATCCTTGGTCACTCTGTTAGCTTCTTCAAGGCTTGTTACGCCTGATTTAACTTTTAATAAAGCTGATTTTCTCAGGTCAGGAACACCTTCTTTTTCTGCCTGGTCAGCAATATCTATAGCATTGCCACCTGTCATAATAATTCTACCCATCTCTTCTGATAGTGGCATAACCTGGTAAATGCCTACTCGTCCTTTATAGCCATCAGAGCACTGATCACAACCAACCGCTTTATAAAGTTTTAAATAATTAGCTACATCATCTTCTGTAAAGCCTTCTTCTAGCAAGGCCTCTTTAGGAATATCATCTTTAATTTTACAATGTTCACAAAGTCGTCGTGCTAATCGCTGTGCAATAATCAAATTAACGGCTGATGCAATATTAAAAGGAGGAACCCCCATATTAACCAGACGGGCAAGGGTTTGAGGTGCGTCATTAGTATGTAAAGTGGACATTACCATGTGACCTGTTTGTGCTGCTTTTATAGCAATTTCTGCAGTTTCAAGGTCACGAATTTCACCTACCATAATGATGTCAGGATCCTGTCTTAAAAAGGCCCGTAATGCTGTTCCAAAATCAAAGCCTACTTTAGGGTTAACATTAACCTGATTAATGCCTTCCAGGTTTATTTCTACGGGGTCTTCAGCGGTTGAAATATTGGTGTCTTCAGTATTAAGAATATTGAGTCCGGTATATAAAGAAACTGTTTTACCACTACCTGTTGGTCCGGTAACTAAAATCATGCCGTAAGGATTAGCCAGTGCATCCATATAAAGCTGCTTCTGTTCAGGTTCATAACCCAGCATATCAATACCCAGTTGAGCACTGGATGAGTCCAAAATACGTAAAACTATTTTCTCACCAAACAGTGTAGGGCAGGTATTAACACGGAAATCGATGGCTTTATTTTTAGAAATACGCATTTTTATACGTCCATCCTGTGGGATGCGTCGTTCAGCTGTATCCATGCGTGACATAACTTTAATACGGGCAGAAAGCCGACTACCCATAGCGATAGGAGGTGATGCTACTTCTCTTAATACGCCGTCAATACGCAGTCGTACTCTATAACGTTTTTCATAGGGTTCAAAATGGATATCAGAAGCCCCTTTTTTAATAGCATCCAGAAGAACTTTATTAACGAAACGAACGACAGGTGTATCATCAATCTCAGATTCATCTTCACTCTTATCTTCTTTTTCGGTATCTTCAAAATCAAGATCTTCCAGGTCATCATCTAACATGCCCGACATGGAATTATCTTCAGCTTCATTTAACAGCTTATCTATGAATTTGGATAATTTATCTGCTTCAACTAGAATCGCTTCGGTACTAATGCCTGTATGAAACTTAATTTCATCAGTGGCGATAAGATTAGTGGGGTCAGATATGGCAATGTAAAGTCTGTTTCCCCTTTTATATAAAGGCAAAGCATGATGCTTTTTAATTAGCTTATCATCGACAAGATCTTTAGGGATGGACTCAGGATCAATTGCATCCAGGTCAAGTATCGGAAGGCCAAATTCATGCCCACCAGCCATTGCTATTTTATTGGCAGGTAATTTATTGTTTTCTACTAAATACAGGGATATAGATTTCTTTTCTTTCTGTGCTGCTTCGTGAGCTGAAGTAGCGTCTTCTTCAGAAATCAGACCGTCGAGTATTAGTTTATTGAGTAGACCGCCCAGTTTCATAGTTATTGTATCTAATTGACAGTTAAAGGTATTTTATTATTGTTTATTGATAATAGCAGATTGTATTGGCGACGCTACCGATTAATTAAGTTAAATACCTAAAGCTATTAATATATATATTTTGTTATTTTAGAGTAGATAGGGTGTTCTATATGATAAATTTTAAAGGTCTAAAATAAAGTTTGTAACTGAAATTACCACCTTATATGGTGTGAGCTTAAAACCTAATTGTCAGATTGTTACAATTCTGTTGTTTTTTAACATAAATATTTATAGCTTAGGACGCGGGTATTTAGAGGGGTGTTGATTCGAGTGTGATTTTAAATTATTGATTTCAATAGTTATTTACATTGTTTTTTATAGTTTCCTGAGATTGGCATGAGCTCTGCTACACTCTTATTAACCTCAAAATAGAGAGGCTGGATAATTTTTGCAAAAAAGCAGCATATATTTTTTGCACAATCTCTAACTCAATTTCTCAGCAAGGAGAATAACTATGAATAATATTCAATCAGCAGCCCAAAAGGGTTTTACATTAATCGAATTAATGATCGTTGTAGCGATTATTGGTATTCTGGCAGCAGTGGCTGTTCCAGCATATAGAGACTATGTTGCTATTTCTCATGGTGGTGCCGCAATGGGTGGTTTGCAAAATTATGTGGGTAAAGCTGCGGCTTGTATTAACACAGGTTTTGGGTGTGATCAGGGAAATGGTATAAATAATGATGTTAATGGTGTAGCTGATTTGACAGCAACGGCCACATTTGCTGCGGCTGCAGCTGGAAACTTAACCTGGAATGATGGTACTTGTGCGGTTACAGCAGCATTTGATAATTCTGGTGGTGCTACATATACAGCAGCGACTAATGATACTAATGCCGCTACTCTTTTGCAATGCCAGGATGGTGCTGGTTTATAATAGTAACCAGTTTGATTGTTAAAATAAAAACCCCGCTATAGTATGCGGGGTTTTTGTATTTGGTCAGACTATTAATTATGATATAAAAATATAAATTTTATATCATACTATATATTCTAAAATTGAAAGTGCCGTAAAAATGCTAAACTTGAGTGAAAATAATCGACATGTATTATACATTGGATTTATTTTTTTCTTTTACTATATTTTACTAGCGATTATAGCTTTATATCCCACGTACTCGCTTGATGCATATTGGCATCTTCAAATGGGAAAAGATTTTCTGGACAATGGATTGTCTCCCTGGGTTGATCATTATAGCTTTACCTTTCAGGGTAAAGAAATATCTACAGTTCCTGCTTTATTCCAGATAATTCTGCATGTTTTTGTGTCCGTTTTTAATGAAAATAATGGTTTTTACTTTTTTAAGATATTTTATATAACCTTATTTATGCTTGTCCTTTACAAGTATTTTAGGCAAATAAGGGCTTCATGGTTTGTTGTTTTTTTAGTGCTTCCTTTTGTAGTCTATCTTGCGAGTCTCCGGTTAATGATCAGGCCTGAGGTGTTATCAAATGTACTAATGGTTATATGTCTTGTGCTTTATCTAAGGGCGCAGAAATCCTTTGCGACAAAGGAACTTTTATTTATTTGTTTATTGCTGCTTTTTTGGGTGAATTATCATTCACCTATTTTTGGTTACATTATAGTTTTTGGCTTATTCTTTGAAAAAGCCGTTAATAAAATAATTCATGGTGATGAAAGCTTTAGCTGGCTTAAATGGTTTTTATGGGGTGTACTTATTTTTGTAATAGGTTTTATGAGACATGGTGGCCAGCATTTTCTTGTGACAATATTTTCTGTATTTACAGATGATTTCGGTAAATATACGCTGGAATATAGGCCTACGTATGACGTATATTCAACAAATAAAGTGGTTTATCTTTCGTGGGTATTGTCGTTTTATGTTGCAGTCTGGTCTTTAGTAAAAAAACAATACGGATTTGCGTTTATCGTGATGTTGTTGACTTATTTTTCATGGTCAACGTCACGGCTAATAGCATCAACTTCTATTGTTAATTTTTGTATTTTAGCGTATTTTCTTGGGCAAATTTCCTGGTCAAGGTTTCAGTTGTACTTTAGTCCTTTGCGTCGAAATGTTTTGTTGTTTATATCTGTTTCCATGTCTTTGCTAAGTTCGTACTATATTGTTAAATTTTCTATTGCATCTTTTGATATGCATAAAAATGAATATTCTTTTCATGAAAAAAAATACCCTGTACAAGTTGCTGATTATCTAAAACGTTACCAAAATGGGGGTAATATATTGAATTTTATGGGGGGCGGCGGCTATCTTATTAATAAGCTAGCACCCGAATTTAAAGTATATTTTGATGGTCGAACTAATATTTTATACCCCATTGAATTTGTAAAGCATAATATTGATATGCTTAATAGTCCTGATGTTCTTAAAAAAGAAATAGAAAATAATGATATACAATATGCTGTTTATAAGAATTCACCATATAGGCTGTTGTCATTTAAGGATAATGACAAGCTGGATTTGAATTTTGCTGATGAGAATTTCCTGCTTTTTTCTGAAAATAAAGAAATATCCTTTCCTCTTGCTAGTAAGCTAATGGTATTGCCTATGTGTTGGGGAGAGCAATTAGCTTCTGGTATTAAAAGTGAGATTTTACTGGCTGAAAAAATATTTAGTACTGATACCTATGCATTAAAATCAATTTTAGTTTTTATAAAGGATTATACATCGCATGAAAGCAAGAAGGATTTTCTAGACTCACTGAATTTAAAAAAATTACCGTTGGATAGTAGTCGGCGCTTGGCAGCCTATATGGCGTTAAATTCACAAAATTATAAAAATTCTATAACTCTTTTTTCATCAATTAAACGTCAGAATGATTATGATTTTTTAATGATGGCGTATTCTCTGATAAAAGAGAAAAATTATTCTGATGCAGAAGGTGTTCTGTATTATTTTTATACGTTTAATAAGTTTGTTAGTAAGCGCAAAGTGGCCTATGATAAAATTTATATTTTTTCTCAACTTCTGGATATAATCAAACAGGAGGCTGAATTAAATAGATTTTTGCCTTCTTATCAGAGTGAATTAGAAGAAAAGCTTGCCAAAGTGAATTATAGAAGCAAGCTATCTGTAGACTACATTGTACCCTATAGCGGTGATTGTGAAAATATTTTTAATAAAAAGATATTTTGAATATTCTTTTTATTATTTAAGATGGATTTAATTCAGTCTTTTTCATTAATATGATTTATCAATATGTGGAACAATATAATGAATAGCGTGCATATTTCTGTTGTTGTCCCTGTTTATGGTTGTAGTAAGTGCTTGCATGTTCTTTATCAAAGACTAAGAACAACATTATCAAAAATAACAGATGATTTTGAAATAATAATGGTGAATGATGCAAGCCCTGATGATGCATGGGATGTTATTAAAACTCTTGCTTATGATGACAAAAGAGTTAGAGGTATAAATCTTTCTCGTAATTTTGGGCAGCATAAAGCGATTACAGCGGGTCTTGATTTTGCGGCAGGGGAATGGGTTGTTGTCATGGATTGTGATTTGCAAGATCGTCCTGAAGAAATAGTAAAATTATATAATAAAGTGAATGAAGGTTATGAAATTGTCTTTGGTCGAAGAATAGAAAGAAAAGATTCTTTTTTTAAACGATTAAGTTCGACAATTTTTTATAAAATTTATGATTATTTTACAGAAAGTAAGGTTGATGCTTCTGTAGCAAACTTTAGTATTATTTCATTTAAAGTGGTTGAAAAATTAAGGATGCTGAAAGAACAGCATCGTTCATATCCTTTGTTTGTTAACTGGGTTGGCTTTAAGCGTGTAAATATTGATGTTGAGCATGCGCAGCGAGAGGAAGGCCGAACATCATATACCTTTAGAAAATTACTTGATTTAGCTATTGATGGTATTGTCTCCCAATCAAATAAACCATTAAGACTTTCTATTAAGTTTGGGTTTATATTGTCATTTTTATCTCTACTTTATGCGTCTTTGCTGGTTGTTCGTTATTTTCTCTTCTATATACCTGTTGAAGGCTGGACAAGTGTAATTGTGTCTATTTACTTTATAGGTGGCTTGTTGTTTGCGAATTTAGGTATATTAGGTTTGTATATTGGAAAATCTTTTGATGAGTCAAAAAGTAGGCCGCTGTACTTAATTGAAGAGACTACCTTTAAAGAGGAATGATGAATGGCTTACCATACGCAGTTAGAGCTTGAAGATATGGGGTTTAAACGTATAGGCACGAACGTTAAGATAAGTGTTAGCGCAAATATTTATAATTGTGAGGAAATCGAAATTGGTGATAATTCTAGAATTGATGATTTTTGTGTGATTTCTGGCAATATTAAAATTGGTAGAAATGTACACGTCACACCGCAATGCTTAGTTGCTGGTGGTGAAAAAGGGATTGTATTTGAAGATTTTACTACTATTGCATATGGAGTACAGGTCTTTACACAATCAGATGATTATAGTGGCAGAACAATGACTAATTCAACAATACCAGAGAAATATAAAGATATAAGCAAGAAAAAAGTGACGATTGAAAAACACTCAATTGTTGGTGCAGGTAGCATCATCATGCCTGGAATAACTTTATCAGAAGGCACTTCAATAGGTGCGATGTCATTAGTGTTAGAGGATACATTGCCATGGAGTATTTATGTAGGATCTCCAGCCAGGAAAAAAAAGGCTAGAAGTAAAGACCTGTTAGTCTTAGAGCAGCAATACATGAATGAGTCAATGGATGTTAAGTGAGTAATATATTTGTTAGCATTAATGAATAGGGATTCACTTATACAAATATTTCGTTATGGTGTTATTGGTGTTGCTAGTAATCTAATGGGCTATTCAGTTTATTTTTTAATTACTTATTTAGGAGGGACTCCAAAATTAACAATGAGTTTATTATATGTAATTGTTGCCATAATTAGTTTTTTTGGAAACCACAAGTTAACATTCTCATATAAAGGAAGCCTGCTTGGTTCTGGGGCTCGTTATGTTATAACGCACTGTTTTGGGTTTCTTATCAATTTTACAATACTCGTTATAATGGTTGACATACTTGGGTATCCACATCAATGGATTCAGGCAGGTGCAATTTTAGTGGTGGCAATATTTCTTTTTATAGCCTTAAAATTTTTTGTTTTTCGGTGTGATTCAAACGCAAAGAGTGATTAACTTTTTAAGTCGAATGTGTGGCAGATTAGTCTGGAAGGCAATCAGTATCTTACAAAGAAATATTACTTGAACAGATCTTTTATTTTAAGGTGCTGGCAATAGAGAGTTTAAAAAAAGCTATAATTAGTTATAGCGTATCAAGTTTGATAAGAAATTCAGGTATAAATTCTATACGTTTTCCTCTGAAAATAATTTTTGTAGGCAGCTAATTATGAGCAAGTATGATATTCCATTTAATAAACCTTTTGTTGCAGGAAAAGAACTATTTTATATAGCAGATAGTGTAATTAAAGGGCATATTAGTGGTAATGGAAGCTATACCAAATTGTGTGAGTCTTATTTGCAGGATATTACTCACTGCCAAAAAGTTCTTATGACTAATTCATGTACTGCTGCTCTAGAAATGGCCTGTATATTAATTGATCTTAAGCCGGGAGATGAAGTAATAATGCCTTCATTTACCTTTGTTTCCACTGCAAATGCTGTTGTTTTAAGAGGTGCTGTGCCGGTATTTTGTGATATAAATCCAAAAACATTTAACATGGATGAAACTCAATTAAGTAGTTGCTTAACAGAAAAAACCAAAGCGATTATTCCTGTCCATTATGCTGGGCAAAGTTGTGAAATGAAGAAAATTAATGATTTTGCCAGAGAGAATGGTTTGTATGTTATTGAGGATGCTGCGCAAAGCGTAGGCGCTTACCATTATGGGCAACACTCTGGATCAATTGGTGATTTTGGATGTTTTTCCTTTCATGAAACGAAAAATATTATGTGTGGAGAAGGGGGAGCTCTTTTAATTAATAATCCAGACTTTATAGAGAAAGCTGAAATAATTAGAGAAAAAGGTACTAATCGAGAGGCTTTTTTTAGAAGAGAAGTGGCGCTTTATAATTGGGTTGACCAGGGCTCATCATATCTGCCATCAGAACTTCAAATGGCATTTCTGTTCGCACAACTGGAAAACTTAAATGAGGTAATAATACAAAGAAAAAAAGTTGTAGAATATTATATGCTTCATCTTAAGCACTTAGAAGAAAGAAATTTAATTACATTACCTACAATTTTGCCATGTAATGAAGTTAATTATCACTTGCTTGCTATTCTTTGTAAGAATATTGAGCAGCGCACAGAGTTAATTGATTATTTGAGAGATAAAAATATTAGTGCTGTCTTCCATTACATCCCGCTTCACTCGTCGCCAGCAGGAATAAAATTTGGAAAAACGGGGGATATGGGGCTTCCAGTAACGGATAAAATAAGTAGTTGTCTTCTGCGGTTGCCTGTTTATTATGATATTTCTGTTGAAGAGCAAAATTATGTTGTTAACGCTATAAATAATTTTTTTGTAGATAAATAGAAGTTTTATAGTCAGGAATAAAGAATATTTTCAAGATGTGTTTATTGTTATTTGTTTTAATAAAATACAAAATATTTAGCACGTTTAATATTTTTTTATCGAAGAGGCAATAGCATTGAAAATAATTATAACAGGTGGGGCAGGGTTTATTGGCTCTGCATTAATCAGGCAATATATTAATGAAACAGATCACCAGGTCATTAATATTGATGCACTGACCTATGCGGGTAATCTTGAATCACTTTCAGATGTTCAATCTAATTCCCGGTACTGTTTTGAGAAAGCGGATGTTCGAGATAAAGTACAGTTAGAGAAGGTATTTAATATACATCAGCCTGATGCTGTTATGCATCTTGCTGCTGAATCTCATGTAGATCGTTCCATAGATGGTCCTGCTGATTTTATTCAGACTAATATTGTAGGAACATATAATCTATTAGATGTTTCAAAACAATACTGGCAAGCTCTGGATACTAAACGAAAGAAACAGTTTAGATTTCACCACATTTCAACAGATGAAGTCTATGGTAGCCTTGGTGATACAGGCCTTTTTACTGAAGAAACTCCGTATCAGCCTCGTTCTCCATACTCGGCAAGCAAAGCTTCATCGGATCATTTAGTAAGAGCATGGTTTCATACCTATGGATTTCCTGTATTAATTACTAATTGTTCAAATAATTATGGGCCTTATCAGTTTCCTGAAAAATTAATACCCCTGGTTATTTTAAATGCAGTTAAAGGTGAGCCATTACCAATATATGGCAAGGGTGAAAATGTACGTGACTGGTTGTATGTCGATGATCATACGGCTGCATTAAGGTTAATTCTTGAAAAAGGAAAAACAGGTGAAACGTATAATATTGGTGGTTGCAATGAAAAAACTAATATTGAAGTGGTGACTCATATTTGTAATATTCTGGATGAAATGTTGCCTGAATCAAAATATAAGCCGCATAGAAACCTGATTACTTATGTGGCTGATCGTCCAGGCCATGACCTACGTTATGCGATAGATAGTGAAAAATTAACCAAAGAATTATCCTGGAAGCCGCAGGAGACTTTTGAAACAGGGTTATATAAAACGGTTAAGTGGTATATGGGAAATAACAACTGGTGTCAGCGTGTACTAGATGGTAGTTATAAACTGGAACGTTTAGGTTTGCAGGAGGAAGATAAATGAAAGGCATTATTTTAGCGGGTGGTTCAGGTACAAGATTATATCCACTGACATTATCAGTGTCCAAGCAGCTGCTGCCTGTTTATGATAAGCCAATGATTTACTATCCATTGTCCACATTAATGCTTGCAGGAATAAAGGAAATATTAATTATTTCAACACCTGTTGATACTCCACGATTTGAACAGTTATTGGGTAATGGGAGGCACTGGGGTCTGGATATATCCTATAAAATACAGGAATCTCCAGATGGTTTACCACAGGCATTTATTCTTGGCGAAGAATTTATAGGAAATGATTCCTGTTGCCTGGTGCTGGGTGATAATCTATTTTATGGCAACTCATTTGGAAAAATTTTATCTGATGCAGCAAGTATAAAAGAAGGTGCAACTGTTTTTGCATATCCTGTTAATAACCCTGAAGCATATGGTGTTGTTGAATTTGATGAAGATGGAAAAGTCTTAAGTATTGAAGAAAAACCAGATAAACCAAAATCTACTTATGCTGTTACAGGCATTTATTTTTTTGATAATAAAGTTTGCCAGTTGGCGAAAGAACTAAAGCCATCTAGCCGAGGTGAACTTGAAATTACTGACTTAATTAAACAATATTCAAAACACAGAAAGTTACAGGTAAAACTAATGGGCAGGGGGATGTCCTGGCTGGATACAGGAACACATGGTTCACTTTTAGAAGCAAGCCAGTTTATTGAAATTATTGAGAAGAGGCAGGGATTGAAAATTTCCTGTCCTGAAGAAATAGCATATAGAAAAGGTTATATTAATTCTGATCAACTTAAGGCATTGGCAAAACCTTTAAAGCAAAATGAATATGGTAATTATTTGATGAAATTATTGGATGCGGATACTTAGTGAGCGATTTAGAATAAGTAATGCTTTATTCAATTCCAAACTTTTCTAGCCGATAACGCAACTGCCTTAGCGTTAATCCCAGTAATTTTGCAGCAGCTGTTTTATTCCAGCGAGTTTGTTCCAGTGCTTGTACGATAGCACTTTTTTCATGATCAGCCAGACTTAAATTACTCTCTGTGCTTTCTTCTTTAGCGATGTGGTTGGGCTCGGTGATAGGTGCAGTTGTTGATATAGCAGGCAGTTGAAGATCATCCAGTTGAATAATGTTTTCATCCGCTAAAGCCAAAGCACGTTCCAGAATATTCTCTAACTCACGCACATTGCCGGGGAATGTGTGTTTGGTTAATGATTCAATTGCATCAGGTGCAAAAGCAGGTATTTGGTCCATGCCTGATTTTTTAGATAATTTGGATAATAAATATTCAGCTAATAAAGGAATATCTTCAGCTCGTTCTCTTAAGCTGGGAACATTAAGTTCAATGACGTTAATACGGTAATAAAGGTCTTCACGAAATTTTCCCTGCTTGACTAATTCAGACAGATTTTTATGGCTGGCACTTAATATGCGAACATCAACATTGTGTTCTGTATGATCACCCACAGCACGTATCGCTTTTTCCTGAATAGCACGAAGTAGTTTAACCTGCATAGAAAGTGGTAAATCGGCGACTTCATCTAAAAATAATGTGCCCTGATCTGCGGCTTTAAATAAGCCATCCTTGTCTGTTGTAGCGCCTGTAAAACTGCCTTTTTTATGGCCAAAAAATTCGCTTTCCATAAGTTCATTAGGTATAGCGCCGCAGTTAACTGGCACAAAAGGATGATCAGCTCTTGAGCCCTGTTCATGAATTAAGTGAGCGGCTAGCTCTTTACCGCAACCTGATTCCCCATGAATAAAAACAGGTGCCTGGCTTCGTGCCAGTTTGGTAATCTTTTTGCGTAAGGCCAGTATTGGTGGTGAGTTGCCTAATAGTTTTTCTTGTCCCTGGCTGGTTTGGTTTAATTCATTTTGTACGCCCGGCAAATTCATAGCGGATGTTACTAAATTGCGTAACACTTCCAGATTGACAGGTTTAGAAACAAAATCAAATGCCCCTGCTTTTAATGCCTGAACCGCTAATTGCATATTGCCATAAGCTGTAATTACAGCAACTGGGATATTGGGGTGGTTTTGTTGAATATGCTTTACAAGATCAATGCCGTTGCCATCAGGTAAATTCATGTCGGTAAGGCACAGATCAAATGATTCACTGGATAGCAAAAATTTTGCAGTTTCAATATCATTTGCAGAGCAGGTCTCTATCCCCATGCGTGACAATGTGATTTCTGCTAGTTCGCAAATATCAGGTTCATCGTCAATAATTAAAGCTTTTTTATTTGTCACAAGATATAAGTCCGAAACTAATCTCTATTGGCTGAAAGAAAGTATATTCTAAAACAACTGCCTGTCTCATTGTTTTCTATGTAGCGAATCTTGGCTCTATTTATTTCTATAATTTCTTTAGAGATATATAGACCAAGTCCGCTGCCTTTTGAACTGGTTGTAAAGAAAGGATCAAATATTTGTTGAGCCAGCCTGGGGTCAATGCCTGGGCCATTATCCATAATATCCAGAAAAGGCTGGTTTAGATCTTTGTCGTAATCGTAAATTAGCTGTATATGAGCCAATGTATTATCTTTGTTGTTGTGATTTATTGCGTTGCTGCAAAGATTATTAATTACCTGATATAAGTGGCTTGAATCAAATAAGACTGATTTTTGCTTTGTGTTAATTTTAATTTCTATCTGTGATGTATCTATGTTTATGCTATTACAAAAATCATTTTTGAAAGTGAGTAGCCATATTTCAAGATCAATACTTTCAGGCATGCTGGCTTGCTGGCGAGAAAGTTGAAGTACATTATGTATTATCTTGTCCAGTCTTTGAACGTGTGTGTTGATGATTTGTGTTAATTTGTTATCGGCTTCATTAAGTTCAGATTCATTCAGTAATTGAGCTGCATGGCTAATAGCGCTTAAGGGGTTGCGTATTTCATGAGCAATGCTGGCTGTTAATCTGCCCAGAGAAGCAAGTTTTATTTGTTGAAAACGCTGGTTTAACTGCGTTGCATCTTCCAGAAAAATAATGGTATCACCCTGATTTGTTGATGTGCTTTCAATTTGTTGAAAGCCGGGCTGTATATCGGGTAAGCCCTGTTCCTGACGTATTGCTCTATGATGCATCTGGGGTTGTTCCTGCCATTCAAAAAAACGTTTTTCCAGTGCTGGACATATATTTTCTAATAAAGGTTTTTTCTGTAGAGAGATATTGCCCAGCAATTCTTCGGCAGAGCTATTGACCATGCGAATAAAACCATCGTTATCTACAACCAGTATGCCAGTTCTCATATTTTGAATAATATGTTCATTTAGTTTTTCAAGATTAATTAAATCTGTTTTACGTTGACTGGAAAGTGCTTCAGATTCAAGTAATCGTTTTCTTAGCGTTGAAGCCAGTATGCTGGAAGCAAAAAATACCATGCCCAGTATACCGGCTGCTGTGTATTTATAGGCTACGCTTGCATTTTCAAAAAAGGCGTAAGTTTGTTCACTGAGTACGGCGATTGAGGCAAGGGCTGCAAACAGGAATGAGTCACGGCTGGATAAAAAAGTACCCGTGGCGGCAATATTAATAATAAGTAGCATGCCAAGGGCGCTACCGAGTCCGCCACTAAAGTGCATCATTAAGGTAATAAGAAAAATATCACTGGTATTAGCCAGGATAATTTGTGATTCAAATGATGTGTTTTTTTTAAGACCTAGAAAAATATAAATTAGACTGGTGAGAAAAAACAGGCTGTTAGCCACCAGGAATCCTTGTGGGTGCGCTGCACCAAGAAATCCTTCTAGTGTTTTATTGTAAAAAAATAGTAGTAGAGCTAATGCAAGGGTGAGGCGATAGTAATTAAAATGCCGTAACGGACGCCATGTTTGTGCATCGTTATCTATGGAAATATAGTTTTCAGTATTAGTGGCCTGCATTTAGTTAGCGTCTGCTTTCCAGTCATTTAAATGTTGTTGATTACAAAAGTTTTTATTATCCATAACAATAGCATCGTCTTTGGGTAAATATGCCCTGCAGTGTTCACATTGCACCATATCTTTGCTGGTGATGTGATTTTGAGAGGGTATTTTAGACCGCCTGATTAGCACTTTCACAATCCAGAAAATAGCAACAACAGCAATAAGTAAAAACAGATTTCTAAACATAATATGGGTTATTCCTGATAAAATTCTCGCCTGATCCTGAAAATGGTAGGTGCAGAGCTTTTGTCTCTCCTACATATTGTATGTGTTTTTTTCACAAATGCGGCAAGTTTAATATATGACTGAATCTATTCAAATAAATCTGATCCAGGACAGCTTCCTGGTTGGCGATATTCAGGCCAATGCAAGGAAAATCATAACCCTGGCAGAGCATGCACGCCAGTCGGGTGCTGATCTTGTGGTATTTCCTGAGCTGGCCTTAACAGGCTATCCGCCAGAAGATTTATTGTTGCGTCAGGGATTCATTAATCAGATTGATGCCGCTGTGGGTAAAATTATAGCGTCTGTGGCGGATATAGATATTGTATTTGGTGCTGTCAGGCATAATGGGCGACATCTGTATAACGCAGCTTTTTGGGGACGAAATGGCAAGTTACTGGATGTGTATGATAAATATACGCTGCCCAACTATGCCGTATTTGATGAAAAACGTTATTTTGCAGCAGGCAATCGTGCTGTTGTTATTGAGCTAAAAGGTATCAAAATTGGCCTCAGTATCTGCGAAGATATCTGGAGCAAAGAGCCTGCATATCAGGCACAACAGGCAGGTGCGCAGGCACTGTTAATACTTAACGCATCGCCTTATCACTGTAATAAAAGTCAGCAACGTATCGATGTATTAAAGCAGCGTAATACAGAAACAGGCATGGCCATGTTCTATCTCAATATTGTGGGAGGGCAGGACGAACTGGTATTTGACGGTGAGTCGCTGGTAGTGGATGCCAAAGGTGAGCTGGTGGGGCGAGGTGCTGATTTTGAAGCTGCCCAGTTGCAATACCGACTGCATGCAACGGAACATATCGAAGCGGTTAATACCGATTTCTATCAACCACAATCTGAAGAAGCCAATATTTACAAAGCACTGGTCACATCGGTTAGGGATTATGTCACCAATAATGGTTTTGATGGTGTAGTGATTGGGTTATCAGGTGGCGTGGATTCAGCGCTAACACTGGCCATAGCCGTTGATGCACTGGGAGCAGATCAGGTACATGCGGTTATGATGCCTTCAAGATATACCGCACAGATGAGTCTGGATGATGCCAGAGAAGAAGCAGAAATACTGGCTGTGGATTATCGAATTATCTCCATAGAACCTACTTTCAATGCTTTTTTAGATACCTTAAAAGACTCTTTTGAAAATACAGAAGCAGATACCACAGAAGAAAATATTCAGGCGCGTTGTCGAGGTGTAATACTTATGGCACTGTCCAATAAGTTACGACGCATGGTATTAACTACAGGCAATAAAAGTGAAATGGCCGTGGGCTACAGCACCCTGTATGGTGATATGGCCGGTGGTTTTGCGCCGCTAAAAGATGTATTTAAAGTTTTAGTATATAAGCTGTGTGACTACCGTAATAGCATATCCAGAGTCATACCGCAGCGTGTGCTGGATCGCCCACCCTCAGCAGAATTAAGGCCTGATCAGGTTGATCAGGACAGCTTGCCTGATTACAGTGTATTAGATGCCATACTGGAAATGTCAGTCGAGCAGGACAGGCCTAAAGCTGAAATTATATCGGCAGGTTACGATAAAGAAACAGTAGAACGGGTCATACGTATGGTGCAGCTTAATGAATATAAACGCCGTCAGGCACCACCCGGTGTAAGAATAACAAAACGTGCATTTGGTCGTGATCGACGATACCCAATAACATCTGGCTATCGCAGAAAGTAAAATATGCGCTATTATAAGGCGCAATAATTAATGCCAGTAAATTTAAACCTGCGCAAAACAAATCAGGGGAACAGAATGAAAAAAATAGAAGCTATAATCAAACCCTTTAAGCTGGATGATGTTCGCACAGCATTAACTGAAGTTGGCATCACCGGCATGACAGCCACAGAAGTTAAAGGCTTTGGTCGTCAGAAAGGCCATACAGAACTATACCGTGGTGCTGAATATGTGGTGGATTTTATTCCTAAAGTTAAAATTGAAATTGTTCTTGAAGCAGAACGTGTTGATCAATGTATAGACACAATAACCAATGCTGCACGCACAGGTAAAATTGGCGATGGTAAGATTTTTGTTTCAGAAATTGAGCGTATCATTCGTATCCGTACTGGTGAAACAGACAAGGATGCGATTTAAAATCTGTTATATATTGATACCTTTGCAGATTCAGGTCTCATATTAATTAAATTGCAGGAGCGGCTTTTTTGTTGCTCCTGCAAAGTGTTATTCAATAACCACTGTGTTTTTTTCTATCGGATTAGCATCCAGCACAGATTGTGCATCGGCCATTAAATCAGTCAAATTTAATTCTTTATAAGCCACCACCATAATCTCTAAAGCTCTACGGCTAGAAGGTGTTTGCTGGTAATGCTCTATTGTGTATTGCGCGCGTTTTGCAGCGGCTAACCAGGCTTTTCTTTTTAGATAATAATCAGCCACATGAATTTCATGTTCGGCCAGTTTGTTTTTTAAATAAACTAATCGCTTAAAGGCATCTCCCGAGTATTTGCTGTCTGGATAACGGCGTATCAGGGTAGAAAAATCATTAATGGCATCTTTCAGTGTTTTGCTATCGTGTTGTGAAAGATCGCGTGGAAACCATGAATCCATAAATCCAGCGCCACGAGTAAAGTTAGAAAGACCTTTTAGATACCAGGCGTAATCCACGTTGGGATCTCTGGGATTAAGTCTTAAAAAACGATCTGCCGCTGCAATAGCGGAATCGGGTTCTTCAAACTTATAATAGGCATAAGCGACATCCAGTTGAGCCTGTTTTGCATAGGGGCTAAATGGAAAGCGGGCTTCCAGTGATTCCAGATTGCTGATCGCTGTTTGAAACTCGCCTGCTGCAAGTGACTGTTTGGCTTCATCATAAAAGTCTTTTGCTGACCAGTCAGCATAGGGGTCAGAAATGGTGGTGTCGTCGCTACAGGCAAAAATAGATAATGAGAGGGCTAATAAAACAATTAAACGCATCGAAGTAAACTGTCCAAAATAGTGTAATGGGTTAGAATGCAGGATTATACCCAAGTTCAGTTAATATAACCCTATGACAGAAGAAATTTTAACAGCAATTGTTCCCGAAGAATTAGCCCGGCAAAGACTGGATGCTGTATTAGTCGAATTATTTCCCGATTACTCGCGCAGCCGTTTACAGCTCTGGATTAAAGCCGGTAGAGTTTTGCTTAACGGTGAAACATTTAAAGCCAAACATAAAGTGCAGGGTTTAGAGACCATCGAAGTGCATGTGGAACCTGAGCCTGTTAATGATATTTGCCAGCCGCAAAGAATTAAACTGGATATTATTTATGAAGATGAGCAGGTTATTGTTATAAATAAGCCAGTTGGCCTGGTGGTACACCCTGCGGTGGGACACAGAGATGGCACGCTGCAAAATGCCCTGTTATATCACGATAGCTCTCTGGCAGAAGTTCCCCGAGCGGGCATAGTGCATCGGCTGGATAAAGATACTTCGGGTTTACTGGTTGTTGCGCGTGATTTAAAAGTGCATAAAAATCTGGTCGATCAATTACAGGCTCGAACTGTTCACCGTGAATATCAGGCCATTGTGCTGGGTGTTATGACGGCGGGTGGAACGGTTGATGAACCCATTGGCAGGCATTCCAGAGATCGTAAACGCATGGCAGTAAAAGAAGGTGCTAAAGAAGCGATTACGCATTATAGAGTGAGTGAACGTTATCGGGGGCATACGCGCGTTAAAGTTAATCTGGAAACAGGTCGCACACATCAGATTCGTGTACATTTAAGCCATATTAATTATCCCATAGTGGGTGATTCTGTTTATGGTGGTCGACTTAAATTGCCCCGTGGTGCATCTGATGAATTGAAAGATATGCTGCGTAAATTTAAACGACAGGCTTTACATGCCGGACGTTTAGGCCTGCAACACCCGGCAACGGGTGAGTATCAGGAATGGCATGCGCCCTTGCCAGAGGATATGTGGCAGTTAATAGAAATATTGCGCAAAGATGCAGAGGATGTAGAAGTCGACCCTTATCATGGACTTTATTAAACCTGACTGGCCTGCACCAAAAAATATAAAAGCATTTTGCACAACACGTGAAGCGGGCGTGAGTGAAGATGCTTATGCCCATTTTAATCTTGCACTCCATGTTGAAGATAATCCATCGCATGTAAAAAAGAACCGTCAGCTATTATATAAATCATTAAATTTGCCATCAGAACCGGCATGGCTGGAACAGGTACATGGTGTCCAGATTATTAATGCGACTCATGCCAATAAAACGCCACAGGCCGATGCGTCTTTTGCCACAGAAAAAAATAAAGTATGCGTGGTAATGACCGCAGATTGTTTGCCCATATTAATCTGTAATCAGCAGGGTACAAAAGTAGCCGCAGCACATGCTGGCTGGCGTGGTTTGCAGGCTGGTGTTATTGAAGCCAGCATTGATGCGCTAGAAGAAAATAGCCGGGATATTTTAGTCTGGTTAGGGCCAGCCATAGGAGCTGATGCTTTTGAAGTGGGAGATGAAGTTCGGCAAAAATTTATTAATGAAATACCTGAAACAGCATTGGCATTCAGTGCAAACAAACCGGGGCACTGGCTGGCAAATATATATCAGTTGGCAAAAATAAGATTACAGAATATCGGTATCGATAAAATTTATGGTGGTGGTTTTTGCACCTATACTGATCAGCAACGTTTTTATTCCTATCGGCGTGATGGTGTAACAGGTCGCATGGCAAGCTTAATCTGGAGAACATAAATGAAATGGTCTGTATTAACTTTAGTAGGTGCTGATCAGCAAGGTATTGTCGCGGCTGTTTCTCAGGCTTTATTTGATGGTGGCTGTCAACTGGCAGAAGCATCGATGATGAGGCTGGGCGGAAATTTTGCCATTATGTTGCGAGTGAGTCACGAAGATAATAAAAATCTGCAGGATATTCTGGCAGGCATTATTCAGTCGATGAATTTGCATTTGCATATCGATAATGATGTTGAAGCAAAAACACATCATATTGAACCGGATGTTCAGGTTACAGTTTATGGTGCTGACCGTGCAGGCATAGTTGCACAGGTTACAGGTGTGCTTGCTGAAGCGGGTTTAAATATCATTGATCTGGAAACCGCTGTGGGTGGTGATGAAAATAAACCCATTTATATTATGTCCATCGAAGGCAATGCGAAAAATGGCATAGCTGCACTGGAAAAAGCGGTGCAATCTTTAGACGATGATATTGAAGTGAGCTTAATGTCTATTGATACATTAAGAGGTTAGGTCATCGATGGATATACTTACCTATCCCGATGATATGCTGAAACAGGTCTCTGCAGAAGTTGAAAATATTGATGATGATATTCTCAGCTTTATTCGTCAGCTTGAAGAAACACGCCTGGCAGGCCCCGGTGCTGTTGGCATCGCTGCGCCACAGGTTTCCATGCAAAAACGTATTGTTATTGTCGATGTGTCCAATATGCGTAAACCTGTCGAGAATCATGGCCACATGATTATGATTAACCCGGAAATAACTGACTGGGAAGGCATGGCCAAAGGAAGAGAAGGGTGCTTATCTGTACCTGATTTTACTGGTAATGTGATTCGAGCAGAGAAAATCAAACTGCATTATATGGATGAATCAGGTCAGCAACATGAAATAGAAAGTGCAGGTTATGAAGCAAGGGCGATTCAGCATGAACTGGATCATCTGGATGGTCTGCTATTTCTTGATCGGCTGGTTAGCCGTCGTACAGATCTTTTTAAGCGTAAAGTCTTTAAATGATCTGCGGGCTTGTTTGTGGAATGCTTTTTCTAAAGCTTATGAGAATGCCTGATAAAACACATTATTAAGTGATGTCTCTACGGAATAATTCTAATTTCCAGACTATTATCAGTATGAATATATAATTTCCGATACTAAATGGCTAAAGAACCTCATCAACTGAATGAAAACACCCGTAATGCTCTCGCACTTAAATTGTGTAAGACGGGTGTTTGTGATTATGATTTGCCGCCAGATCCCTGTGTTCATATTAGTAAAGCCTGGGCAAAGATGCTGGGCTATGATATTTCTGAAATGCCCGAGGCTGAAATATTTCACAGCTGGTGGGGCCAGCAAATACACCCCAATGACCATGCACGTGTGATTAATACGTTTAATCGCCTGTATTCAGGTGAAGACCGCCGCCTTGTCTGTGATTTCAGAATAAAGCATAAAAATAAAAACTGGCTTGATGTTGAGGTGATTGCTGCAGCTTTAAGTCGAGATAAAAAAGGCTGGGCGAGGCATGTATTTACCGTTATGCGGGATATCAGTCATGGTGAAAATAGTTATCAGCAAATTGTCGAAAATTTACACGAAGGCATCTGGGTTGTTGACCGACATAACTATACACAATATATCAACTTTCAAATGGCTGACATCCTTGGTTACACCATAGAAGAGATGATCGGTAAACACCTGTTCTATTTTATGGATGAAGCCGGTATTGAAATATCAAAACAGAAACTTGAAAGTCGTCGTCAGGGCGCGAGTGAAAATTATAATTTTGAGCTGCTACATAAAGATGGACACGGAGTTCATGTCACCATAGCGGCATCACCAATGATTGATTCTAATTATGAATATGGCGGCAGTATTTTTGGTGTTATGGATGTTACCGAGCAGAAAAAACAGGATCTAAAACTTAAGATGCTATCCAGCGCGGTTGAAACCAGTGGCACAATGGTGATGATTACCAATCAGGATGCTGATATTGAATATGTTAACCCTGGATTTTGCAACACCACAGGCTATTCAAATGAGGAAGTTCTTGGTCAGAATGCGCGTGTTTTACAGTCGGCTGATATTGATGCTGAAATAATGTCTGACCTTTGGGGAACGGTTACATCAGGTGAAAACTGGCATGGTGAAATACATGCCAAAAAGAAAAATGGTGAGCTGTTCTGGTCTTTAATGTCTATCTCCCCTATTAAAGACGATCATGGTCGAATAACGCATTTCGTATCCGTGAGTGAAGATGTTTCACAATTAAAAGAAGCCAGAATAAAAATGGAACAACTGGCGTATGTTGATAGTTTAACGGGGCTTGCAAATCGCCTGCTGTTTCGAGACCGCCTTGAACAGGCTTTAAAAATTATTCAACGTAATAAAAATGAAGCTGCATTGCTGTATCTCGATCTGGATCAGTTTAAACGTATTAATGATTCTCTGGGGCATGATGTAGGTGATGCTTTATTAATGCAGGTTGCGGATCGTTTATGCCAGTGTGTGCGTCATCAGGATACTGTTGCACGCATGGGGGGAGATGAATTTGTAATGTTGCTGACAGATATTGACGGCATGGAAGGTGCGTCTTCTGTGGCAAGAAAAGTATTAAAAATAATGAATAAACCGATTCGTTTATTAACGCATGAAATAATAGTTACTCCCAGCATTGGCATTACACTTGCGCCACATGATAGTTTAAATGCAGATATTTTATTAAAAAATGCAGATATGGCAATGTACCGAGCCAAATCCTCTGGGCGTAATAATTATCAGTTTTTTACCGAAGAAATGAACAGTAAAGTTCAGAAGCACTTAATTATTGAAAATGAATTAAGGCAGGCTATTGAAAAAAATCAATTATTATTAGAGTTTCAGGCTCAGGTATCGATAGATACGGGAGAGCTAATTGGTGCAGAAGCACTGGTGCGCTGGAAGCACCCAGAACATGGCTTAATTTACCCTGATGAATTTATTCCTGTTGCAGAAGAGACGGGCTTAATTATTGCGCTGGGTGAATGGGTGTTACTAAACGCCTGTCGTGAATGGCGCTTGATGGAAGGTGCAGGTATGCCTGCATTAAAGCTTGCTGTTAATTTATCTGCACGTCAGTTTCGTGATCTGAATTTAATAGATTTGATACAAAATGTTTTAGATAAAACCGGGTTCAAGCCAATTCAACTGGAGCTTGAAATAACTGAGACCATGTTAGTGGATCATGTCGATCATTCTATTGATGTTCTTGAACAGTTAAAAGCGCTGGGTATTTCTATAAGTATTGATGATTTTGGTACGGGTTATTCATCATTAAGTTATTTAAAACGATTGCCAATTGATATCCTTAAAGTTGATAAATCTTTTATTACAGATATTCCCCATGATAAAGATGATATGGAAATCTCAGCAGCGGTTATTGCTATGGCACATAAGCTAAAATTAAAGGTTGTTGCTGAGGGTGTTGAAACAGAAGCTCAGTGGGAATTCCTTAAAAAGAACAAATGTGATATTGGGCAAGGTTATATTTTTAGTAAATCTTTGTCACCAAAGGTATTTTTTAAACGCTATTTTCCCAGTTAAAAATGAATTACAGGTGTTGGAATCAAAGTTGTCTACTTTTATATTAAGCCTGATATATTAGTATTCAACTTTGACTCCGACACCTTAGCTTATATCATCTTAATTTAGCCTTGAAATTACCTTATTCACCCACATTTTATAATCAATAGAAAATTTTTGAGAGTATAAATGTCATGAGAATGGATCGATTAACCAGTAAGTTTCAAATGGCGCTTGCCGAAGCTCAGTC
>CAZFUY010000025.1:0-4714 GCA_964522445.1 uncultured Thiotrichaceae bacterium
GCTGCTTTACCTGCACCTTTCTTATCTGCCGATGATTCCGTGGTTAACATCAACATAGGCGTAAATTTATAATTAGACTCACCACGCAGGTTTCTAATAAACTCAATACCATCCATTACCGGCATATTGACATCTGTAACAATTAGATCAAATTGCTGACTTTTTGCCTTATTCAGTGCATCCTGACCATCTACAGCCTCAACCACATTATGCCCAGCACCCTTAAGCGTGAAAGACACCATTTGTCTCATTGATGATGAATCATCAACAGCTAGAATATTCGCCATTTATATATCCCCTTAAATTCGGCTTTTACCTTATTACCTAATTGACTGATATAGACCATTCTGTGCAGATATTCCATATCTGATTGATTTTCACATTCTTTTTATCATTAATACTAATTCAGTACTAAATATAAAACATAGTTATATTACGGGTATAAATAAGATAGCTTACAGACTTATAAACTCACCACAATTAGTCAAATTTACAGCTATACTTATATCCAGTCTCCATCATGGCAATGGTCGTTATTACAATAAAAGCATAGACAGGGATCATGGATAAAAGAACATTTATTACAGTCAGTGCACCTGGCATCATAATTTTTATAATCACAATAAGCCTGAGTTTCTGGCTTTCATCAAACATAATAATATACTCAGGCATGGGACTGCTACTTGTTGCTGCTCTATTTGGCAATTATCAGCTATTGCATAATGCACCTGACAAAACCAGCAATCAGCATGACAACACCGTACTCAACGCCTTTAAAAACCTTATAAATGGCACTGGAGATACAATAAAAAATCAGCTAAATGAGTTAAAAAGTGAAGTCACTCAAATCCAGGGCATTCTCAATAATGCCATTGGCGGATTAATAAATAGTTTTCAGGGTCTTCAATTAGAATCCGAACAGCAAAAAGACATGGTATTCGGATTAATTTCCAGCACATCAAACAAATCTGAAAATAGTACAGACATACGAAATATGGCTCAGGAAGCAACCAATACTCTGCATTCATTTGTTAATAATGTACAGACAATGAGCAAACAAAGTATGAGCCTGGTAACTTCACTAAATGAAGTAAAAGAGGATTATTTAAAGGTTCTGAGCTTACTGGATGAAATGGACTCTATTAGCGGGCAAACCAATCTGCTTGCTTTAAATGCAGCAATAGAAGCAGCTCGTGCAGGCGAGCAGGGGCGCGGATTTGCAGTAGTCGCAGACGAAGTAAGATCACTTTCTCAGCGCAGCAAAAGCTTTAGTGACCAGATACGTAGTCAATTTATGCACACAGGCGAAACCATTGAAACTGCAGCAAACCTGGTTGGCTCTATGGCTTCAACAGACATGCAAATGACAATGACATCAAAAAGCAGTCTGGACAATCTAATCCAGAAGTACGAACAACATAACAATGAAACAAGTTCACAGTTAGATAGTATATCCGCCATATCTGACTCACTAAACAGGCATGTTAATCAGGCAGTACAATCCCTGCAATTTGAAGATATTATTATTCAACTTGTAGATCATATGGATAAACGTGTACAGGCACTAAGCGTATTAGCTAAAATACCGGGAGAATTCCAGGCTGAATTTTCACAGGTTGATGACATTGAAGAACAAAAATGTATTCTTAATACCGCAAGCAATAAGATTGAACAGTGCCTGAAAGATGTCAATAAAAGCCTTGAAGCATTAAATGAAAAACCTGTAAATCAGCAATCAATGAATGATGGCGAAGTAGAACTATTTTAATCTATCACATATAACTGCAGGAGCGGGCTTTAGCTCATAAGATACTGAAAAGGATAATCACTATGCAGAACATACTCGTTGTTGACGATGAACAAAGTATACTAAAAGTTATATCCGGCACACTGGAAAACAACTACAAAGTTTTTACATCAGAAACAGTTATCGACGCAGAAAGAATTGCAAAAGACAATAAAATTGATTTATTAATTACCGATCTTGTGATGCCAGAAAAAAATGGTATTGATCTAATCATGGAGTTTAAGAAAGAATTCCCTGACATGATTATATTAGCTATTTCCGGTGGTGGCGGCATAAAAGGACGATTTGATTATTTGCCCATTGCCAAACTTGTGGGGGCTACTTATACAATGGAAAAGCCCTTCAACATCAATGAACTCAGAAACAAGGTTGAAGAACTTCTTCAATAAAATTCGAATATAAATATTATAAAAAACAATGGATTTTCCAATACCCTCAAATCCACTTACCCAGATTCTTTTAGATACTTCTATTATTTCTGTTACAGACAGCTCGGGCAAAATTATTTATGTTAACAATAATTTTTGCACTATATCTGGATACAGCAAAGAAGAACTGCTGGGTAAAGACCACTCAATACTAAAATCAGGCAAACAGGGCAGTAAATTCTATGAGAATTTATGGGCAACTATAAAAAACGAAGAACTATGGAAAGGTGAATTATGTAACATTAATAAAAAAGGCATCTATTACTGGGTCGAAACAAGCATAACATCTTATTACAGCTCCAGTAACGATCTGTATTACCTGGCAATTTACAACGATATCACAACGAGAAAAAGGTCATTAGAAACATCTAAAAAAAGAGCACAGTTACAAAGCCTGTTAGCTATTCTTAGCCAGCAATCACTTATAGGAAAACTCGATATTCAGTTTTTTATTGAGCAGGTCATTACTATGGCAATTGGCGCAATGAATATGACAGCAGGTTTAATTATTAAGCCATGCAATGATAGAGAGGTTTATTTAACTGATACAATCATTGGATTCACAGGCAATAAAAACAATAAAACCATAGTCTTTGATAAACCAACATCAAATATTTTCATGGTTACACTAAATAGCATAACACCTGTCACTGTAGATGAAATGAATAGAGATAACGGCTATCAGATGCCTGATTTTTTATTACAACAAAATGCAACCTCTGCCATTTTCAATCGAATAGGAGACAAAGAACGACCTATAGCCATACTTGCTTTACTCTCCAAAGAAAAACATATTTTTGACCAGAATGAATATTATTTTGTACAATCAATTAGCAATATAATTGCTGAATTTATTTTTAAAAAACAGGCTGAAAACGCCTTAATAAAAGAAAAAGAAACATCAGAACAATACCTTAATATTGTAGATGTTATTATTCTTGCCTTAAATAAAAGAGGAGAAATAATACTCGCCAATAAAAAAGTATCAGAAATATTAGGCTACTCACAAGATGACTTATTAGGCATGAACTGGTTTGATAATTTTATAGCTGAAAAATCAAGAAAAATAATGAAGAATAATTTTTCTCTTTATTTAGAAAATGATATAACAGAAGATCTGGAAAACAAACTAAATCAACACATCTATAACATCGTTACAAAAAATAAAGAGAAACGATTAATCAAATGGAATAACACAAGAGTCTATGAAAATAAGAATGTAATTTCCATTTTAAGTTCTGGAGAAGATATAACTGAACTTGCTAAAGCAAAAAAAGAGCATGAAAAACTACAACAGGAGCTACAGCAAGCCCAAAAAATGGAAGCGCTTGGAAAATTAACAGGGGGCATCGCTCATGACTTCAATAACATTCTTGCTGGTATTTTAGGCTTTACCCAATTAGCCATAGAAAACACAAAAACAAATAACACACAAAATATTCCTGGATACTTAAAAGAAATAAATAATTCCAGCCTCCGAGCAAAAGACATTATCACACAAATGTTAAATTATAGCCGGACAGAAAAAAATATTCATAGCGCTACTTTACTACCCGAACTAGTTAATGACACACTTAATATGCTACGTTCAACCATACCAGCATCAATAACATTTAATAAATACATTGAAAATAATATACCAGCCGTATACGCAGACCCTACAAATCTGAATCAGGTTATTATGAATTTATTAATTAATGCCCGCGACTCCATGTCTGGAAAAGGCTCTCTTACTATATCAATATCTGAATGCAATGATTTTACCGCCACATGCAACTCATGTAATAAAACTTTTTCTGGTAACTATGTACAGTTATCTGTGGCCGATACAGGCACAGGAATAGACAAAAATATTATTAATAATGTTTTTGATTCAAATTTTACAACAAAAGAAGATGGCAAAGGGTATGGCATAGGCCTGTCAACTGTTCATCGTATTGTTCATGAATCAGATGGTCATATTCTTATTGAAACATCTGACAAAGGAACAATATTTAACATACTGTTTAAAATCGCAACAGGTGATATTGAACCCGTTGATACCAGAACAGACACTAAACCTGTTAAAAAACCAATTGATACAGATAAACACATTTTAATTATTGATGATGAAAATACAATTGCCGCATACCTGGGTGAATTATTTACTCAAGTTGGCTATAAAGCAAGTGTTTTCACTGACCCCACTGAAGCATTAAAAGATTTTTCCAGCAATCCTGAAAGATTTGACATAGCTATCACCGATCAAACTATGCCCATTATAACGGGTGAAGAATTAGCAAAAAAATTCTTAAAATTAAAACCAGATTTACCAATAATTCTTTGTACTGGCCACAGTGATTTAATAGACAAAGAAAAAGCTGCCAGCATGAACATTAGAGGTTTTCTGGAAAAACCTGTTGAAACACATGTATTATTAAAGTGTGTTACAGATTTACTGGAAAAGAAACACCCTGATTGCTTTGATTGATTAATTAAT
>CAZFUY010000025.1:4814-8710 GCA_964522445.1 uncultured Thiotrichaceae bacterium
CAGATTTAACTCAGGCATTTTACAGACACATACCATAAAATATTCAAGTTACCGTTTAAACAAAAACACTCAAACCATTATCTACATTCACATGAAGCATTGATTCATGCTTCATTAATTCTTCACCATCAGATAAGCCATTATCAACAGAAGCCCCCTGGCCAGATGATGCTTCAGCCTGTTCATCACGCGCATCAGAATACTGGGAAACATCAACATCCACTAAATTTAATCCCTGCTGTTCCAGCATTTCACGCAACCGTGGCATGGCCAAATCTATGGCTTCTTTAACAGGTGCATGGGCTGTTATAAATGTAACGGAGGCTTTATCATCCTGTACAGATAATTTTATTTCTAGCGGACCAAGGTTAGCAGGATTAAGTTTTAGTTCTGCCGTTTGGAAATTACTCTGTACCATCCAGACTACACGTTCAGAAACCCCCTGTGACCATACCGAGCTTTGTACAGGAGCAGATATGGCACTGGTCACTGTTGCATTAGTTAAGGATTCAGTAGCAGTTGCTGATTGCATATTAATAGAGGCTAGCGCAGTGCTTAACGGCACCTGTTGTTGCACAGTAGCATTATTAACCAGTGCAGCTACACTGAAACCTGCTTTTGCCTGTAATACCTGGCTGGTTGAGAGTTGATCATTTTTTAACAAGGGCTTAAATTCTTTAGATAAAAAATCCTCTTTACCATCATCAGCAAGCAGAGCCTCTGCCAGAGAGGGCTGTTTAGCCGTCTGCTGATTTGCTAATGCTTTATCATTTACAGTATTAATTGAAGCTGTGTTTTTTGTCTGTTTAAGCGACTGATCAAGCGGCAATGTATTGCCAGTTTGCGGCAGACTCTGTTCATTTATCGGCATAGCGACAATTTGGTCTTCAGGTAAACTTTCTTCTATATCAACCGACAATATATTTTCTATTTCAAGATGCTGCTCATCAACTAATATTATGTTTTCAGTTACACCGGCCTCTTCTGTAGAGACAGGTTCTTCAGCAACGACTTCTGAATCCACAACCTCTTCATTGTCGCTATACTGCTGATTTTCATGAACATTTTCTTTGTCTAACCTGGTCTCTGCTGGCTTATTCTGATCAATTTGCTTATTTAAATGTTGATCAAACTTTGAGGATTTAGATGCGCTTTCTGACTCTGATTTATACGCAGGCTCAGACTTTTTAGCAGGGGGTGTTTGTACATTAAGCAGCGAGTTTGTTTGCATTTTTATTGCACCTGTTTTAGGGGTTAGCAATTAAAGTGCAAATAGTGCGCCAGTTTTTAGCTCTAAATTATGAAAGAGTTATGAGAGAGTATTGCAGGATTTTTTGTCATCCCAAGCTTGTCGAGGATTTGGTGCTGTAAAGATCAAGATCCTTTGGCTTCGCTCAGGATGACAGGATCTTTCTTATGACTTACGATTTCTATTTGTTAAATTCTGTGCATGCTCATCCTGTTCTTTTTGCTCTAATCGTTGCTGATGTTTATATTCTTCAAGCTTATATTTTTCCACAACAGAATTTAATGCATGACTACGTGATCGGCATTTTAACCAGGCCTGTTTTTTTAATTCACAAATATTTTTTTTATCTTCGATATCCAGATAAACCTGATCAATGGTCTTACCTAAATTTTCTACAAACAGTTGATGATCTCGTATCCGCTGCATATTCATAACAGATTGATCGGTAAGTTTTTGAGTATATTCTTCACGATAAGAAAATAATTGCTGGAGTTGTTGCTCCGCCGCTTCAAGATCTTTCTGTGCCTGTACAAATACAAGGGCGGCATCCTGCTCTTTCTGATCGGCATGCCTGGCAACAGGTTGCATTCGTTTTGATCGCATAATTTCAACTGCACTTTTTTACACTAACCAGCTTCAGCTCTCGCTGCCGCCAGTTGTGCCAGCTGCTGTATACTGGAATTAAAATTCACCGCTTCACCAATTTCCTGCTGCATAAATTTATCAATCTCCGGCCTTAATGCAATGGCTTCATCTATAGCCGGGTTACTGCCCTGTTGGTAAGCGCCTACATTTATAAGATCACGATTCTGCTCATACAATGAGTATAGTTGCTTGATTCGATGCATAGACTTTAACTGATCGGGTTTAACAACCATGGGCATAACACGGCTTACCGATGACTCCAGGTCTATCGCTGGGTAATGTCCCATGTCTGCCAGTTGACGAGACAAAACTATATGGCCATCTAAAATACCGCGAGCCGCATCAGCTATTGGATCATTAGGATCATCACCTTCGGTTAACACTGTATAAAAAGCAGTAATAGAACCCTGCCCTGCACTACCATTACCTGCTCGTTCAACCAGTTGGGGTATGCGAGCAAAGACCGAAGGCGGATAACCTTTTGTTGCCGGTGGCTCTGAAATGGATAAACCAATTTCACGCTGTGCCTGTGCAAAACGCGTTAATGAATCCATTAATAACAAAACATTTTTTCCCTGATCACGAAAATATTCAGCAATCGTAGTAGCCATCATTGCACCATGAATTCTAACCAGCGGTGATGAATCAGCAGGTGCAGCAACAACAACTGCGCGCTTTAATCCCTGTGGTCCTAAAATATCCTGTACAAATTCTTTTACTTCTCGACCACGCTCACCAATAAGGCCAACAACCGTTACATCGGCATTGGTATATTTTGTCATCATACCCAGCAAAATACTTTTACCCACGCCTGTTCCCGCAAACAACCCCATACGCTGTCCACGACCCACAGTTAACATAGAGTTAATGGCGCGCACACCTACATCCAAAGGTTCATTAATAGGTTTTCTTGCCAGGGGGTTTATTTTTTGCCCGGCCAACGGCATTAATTCTTCTGCAATTATTGGCCCCATGCCATCTAATGGCCGACCGCGACCATCAATAACACGCCCTAAATAAGCATCAGATATTTTTATTTCACTGGAATGTCCAATAGGAATAACACGTGCATCGGGCACTAAACCACGGCTGTCGCCCATGGCCATAAGGTAGGTTTTGTCACCTGAGAAACCAACCACTTCTGCTTCGATATGATGATTTCCCGGTGCGACAATATCACAACTTGTACCCACTGCTGCCTGGCAACCGATAGCTTCTAACGTTAAACCCACCATGCGTGTTAAGCGGCCTTCAACAATGGGTTCGGGCGCTTGCAAATGATGTTGTTTCTGCAATAAACACCTGGCCCAGCGTGTTGTATGAGCTTGCATTAGAGCTGACCTTCATCGATATCAGAACGATGCTCCATTAGTTGATCCACTAGCTGCTGCACTCTAGTTTCTAAACTGGCATCAATATGTGATTGATCAGATTCAATTTGACAACCGCCCTGAGTAACACTGTTATCTGCAATGCAGTTCCAGTCTTCCGCATTAATATCAACTCCTGCTTCTTCCATTAACTGAATGTCTTCAGGATTTAATCGCACACGAATATTACGTGACTTAAGGGGTAAAAAGTCTAATGCTTCATGAATAATATTTTTAATGTGGTTTGCATCTGTAGCACATTCTTTTTTTAGCAACAAACGACCAACCGTCATAGCTAACTCAGTTAATTGATGTTCAACATCTTCATCAAGCTGTTTTAATGGTTGCTCTAAAAAACGCAACATGCCTGCTATTTTTTTTGCTTCAGCAAGCACTGCTGCCTTGCCTGCTTCATAACCCTGCTTGCGCCCTTCTTCATAAACAGCTTCAATATCTTCCACTGTTTGTGGACGTATTTCTTCACCCTGTGCGCCGACAATTTTTCCAGATACTTCGGGAAGTATCCAGTGTTTGATATTATCTTCTTCTGTTGAGAAAGGTTTGCTCATATATGTCTTATGTCTTATGTCTTATGTCTTATGTCTTATGTCTTATGTCTTATGTCTTATGTC
>CAZFUY010000025.1:8810-29146 GCA_964522445.1 uncultured Thiotrichaceae bacterium
TATGTCTTATGTCTTATGTCTTATGTCTTATGTCTTATGTCTTATGTCTTATGTCATCCCGAGCGCAGCCGAGGGATCTTAATGCCCGGGTAGTAAGATCCCTCGGCTGCGCTCGGGATGACAAACTCCGTCTTTTGACTTACGACTATACTTTAAACAAATTCTTCACCACCACCACCAAGTACAATATCGCCTTCATCCGCAAGACGACGAGCCGTAGCAATAATTTCTTTTTGTGCCGCTTCTACTTCACTTAAGCGAACAGGGCCTCGCGCTTCCATATCTTCACGTAACATTTCAGCCGCACGTTTTGACATATTTCTGAGAATTTTTTCTTTAATTTCTTCATCCGCACCTTTAAGTGCCAGAGTTAACATATCCGATGAAACTTCACGAAGCAGTGCCTGAATGCCTCGATCATCCACATCATTTAGATTATCAAACACAAACATTAACTCAGATATACTGTCAGACATTTCCTGATCATGCTCACCAATAGTTTCCATAATGCCACTTTCAACCGATGAATCCATAAAGTTAAGCATATTGGCAGCCGTTTTAAATCCACCCATTGATGACTGACTTACATTTTGCTGACCGGCAAACTGTTTTTCCATAATCTGATCCAGTTCCTTTAATGCTGCTGGCGGAACACCATCCAGTGATGCAATGCGCATAACAATATCTGCACGCCCCCTTTCCGGTAATAAATTTAGAACTTCTGCAGCATGATCTGATTCAAGATAGGATAAAACAATGGCAATAATCTGTGGGTGTTCAAGACGTATAACTTCTGTAACAGCACGAGCATCCATCCATTTCAATGCATCCAGCCCATTGCTGCCACTGCCAATTAGAATTCGATCAATCATGCTCTTGGCTTTATCTTCACCCAGAGCATTAACCATCATTTCGCGAACATAGTCTTCTGAACCTATGCCCATAGCTGTCTGATTATTAACTTCACCAATAAACTCATCCATAACAACGTCCATGGATGCTCTATTTACATTCTGTATTTTTGCCATGGCTCCACCCAACACCTGAACTTCTTTTGGGTTCAAATGTTTGAGTACAGATGCGGCGTTATCCGAACCCATAGCCATTAATAAAACAGCTGCACGCTCGACACCATTCAGTGAGCCATTATCAAGATCATCAGCCATATTTATTTTTAACCTTCATTACCTATCCATTCTTTTACTACATTAGCAACCTTACGCGGATCCTGAGCCACCATTGACTTGGCAAAGTCCACTTTCTGATCATGATCAGAAGGCATTGGAATGGCTTCTTCCTGATGTTCTAATCTTGCCTGCTCTTCAGCTGAAACAGCTGCTGGCGGTAAGGCTGGAGCAGGAGGTGTGTAGTCAATCAGACTCTTAACAGCAGGGCGTACTACAACAAAGACCAGTACCAATAATATTACACCCGTCAATACCTGCTTGCCGATGTTTCTAACCCAGGGCTGATCAAGCATACCAGGCTCTGGCAATGCTTCCGCTACTTCTGCCGGAGTAAACGGTGCATTAATAACATTAACCTTATCGCCCCTTTCTTCATTATAGCCAATGGTTTGCTGTACCAATGTGGTGATACGCTTCATCTCTTCTTCAGTTAAAGGCGTTTTTTCAGTTTTCCGACCTTTTTTTACAGTGTGGTCATCCACTAGCACCGCGACTGTTAAACGTTTTATGAGACCACTGCCCTGTTTTTTATGGCGAATGGTTCGATCCAGCTCATAATTACGCACGGTGTTTTTATTACTATTTAGCGGCATGGCTGCTGCCGGAGCACCACCAACAGCACCTGCACCCTGAACCAGAGTTCCAGCAGCGGGCGGTTGATTACTTAAAACACCTGGCACACCCGATGCACCCTGACCACTAAAACGTGAACTCGAACTGGATTGTTCACTGCGCACTGACTGACGTTCTGGATTAAATAATTCTTCTGTACTTTCTTCCTGAGTAAAATCTATATCTGCATTAACGGTTGCTCGCACCTTGCCCATACCCACAATAGGTTCAAGTAAACGCTCAATACTTTTTGCAAAATCTTTTTCTACTTTTTTAGTGTAATCATATTGCTTGCCCGACATAGCCGCATCACTACCCATATCACCTGCCGATAACAAACGGCCATTTTGATCAACAACAGTAACCTGTGATGTTGAAAGATGTGAAATACTGGAAGCGACCAAATGAATAATAGCATTCACCTGCCCCTGCTCAATAACTCTGCCACCATATAAATTTAAAGAAACGGAGGCACTGGGTGCGGTTCTTTCTCGCACAAAAACAGAACGTTTTGGAATAGCCAGATGTACGCGTGCCGATTTAACATTTGCCATGGTACTAATAGTTCTGGCTAATTCTGTTTCCATAGCATGATGATAACGCGCACTTTCAACAAACTGACTGGTGCCAAAACTTTGCTCACCCTGAAGCATTTCAATACCAACACCTGTTCCTTTTGGTAAACCCTGTGCTGCCAGTTTTAATCGTGCTTCATGCACACGACCTGCTGCCACCATAACTGAACCTGTCGCACCATCTAATTTATAAGGTATCGCCGCAGACTGTAATGATGCAACCACTTCGCTGGCATCACGTGCTTCAAGACCAGAATATAAAGCCATATAATTGGGTGCTGTTCCCCAGAAAAAAACGCCTATTCCAATTGCAGCACTTACTGCAATTCCGAAAATCATGCCAAGTAATTTTGGAATTGGGATAGCAGATATTCCACTTTGAGCCATTTTAACTACCTTCTTAATTTTTCTTTATTGTGTCATCATGAGTTCGCCAAAATATCTGGCATCATCAAAAACAAAATTTGTCGACAAATTCAGGATGACAAAAATTAACTTTTTAAATATCGTTCTAAACAGGCATATTCATAATTTCCTGATACGCCGTTAATAATTTATTTCTAACCTGCGTCATTGCCTGGAATGAAACACTGGCTTTTTCCATTGAAATCATCAACTGTGCCAGACTGACATCAGAGTCACCTTTTTCAAACGCATCGGCCATTTTTGAAGAAATCATTGAAGTTTCATTTACTGAATCAATCGACTGTTTCAATACGTCTGAAAAATCTGTTTTCTGTGTTGTTAATCCAGCATCAGAAACAGACGAAGGTTTCAGCTGTGCCTGTGCTTCCATTGTTCGCATCTGGGCTAATAGTTGATTTACATTTATGCTGTTCATAATATTAACTCTCCTGCATTTAAACTGTTATTCCAGCATCACGCATACGCGCTAATTTATAACGTAATGTTCTTGGGCTAATACCAAGACGATCTGCCGCATATTTACGACTGCCATCACCCGCTTTTAATGCTTCTAAAATTAACTGTTGCTCACGATCTTTAAGATCACTGACTAAAACCGAATCCGATACATCATCAATCTGCACTGACTCTTCAGACATATTTGTCATTTCTTCAACTTCAAAATAAATATTTTCAGCATCTATTTCATTCGATGTTTTTAGAATCAAAGCACGTTGAATAACATTATCTAACTCACGCACATTACCGGCCCATTGATGAGTAACCAGTTTTTGCTGTGCCGATGCAGTTAATATAATCTCATCAGGTAATGGATTATGTTTTGCTAATAGTTTTTCAGCAATGGGAACAATATCAGCGATGTGTTCTCTAAGCGGTGGGATCTGAATTGGGAAAACACTTAAACGATAAAAAAGATCTTCGCGGAAACGCCCTGATGCAACTTCTTCTCTAAGGTTACGATTAGTTGTTGCCAGCACTCGAACATCCAGTGGAATTACTTTCCTGCCACCTAAACGTTCAACTTCTTTTTCCTGTAACACCCGTAGTAGTTTGGCCTGCAAAGCAGCATCCATTTCTGAAATTTCATCTAGCAATAAAGTGCCTCCCTGCGCCTGTTCAAATTTTCCTGGATGCGCCTGATAAGCACCTGTAAAAGCACCTTTCTCATAACCAAACAAAACAGATTCCAGCATATTTTCTGGAATAGCCGCACAGTTAATAGCAACAAAAGAACCCGATGCACGTTTTGACTGACTGTGAATATATTGCGCAAAAACTTCTTTACCAACACCACTTTCACCACACAATAAAACAGTGGCTTCACTTTTAGCCACCCTGGCTGCTAATACTTTTAATGATTGCATTTTTTCTTCAATAGCAACCAGGCCATCGTTATCATTTATTTTTTCCTGTTGAGGCATCAAACGCTTAACCACTTCAAGTAAAGCATCCGCATCAAAAGGCTTTACAAGATAATCTGAAGCACCATAACGCATCGCTTCTACTGCTTTTTCTATAGTGCCATAGGCTGTCATAGCTACAACCGGAATTTGCTGATTCTGTTTGCGTATTAACTGCAACAGTTCCATACCATCCATAGGCTGCATTTGTACATCGGTAATTACCATACCAAATTTTTGCTCATTAAATCGTGCCAGTGCTGCCTGACCATGCTCGGCCACAACAACTGAATAACCCGCAAGCTGTAACGTATCGGTTATTGCTTCTCTTAAATTTTGATCATCTTCAACAATAAGAATATCGCTATGATTCATTTACTATCTCCATTATTCTGCCCAGTTATTTTTAGTTTTGTAGTCATTTTTCCACTGGGTAAAAACTGCTCACCCCCCTGATTTAGAGGTAAACATAAATAAAAAGTACAGCCATTATCAGGTTCTGATTTAACCATCAAATCACCGTGATGCGCCTGTGCAATAGATTGCGCTACAGCCAGGCCTAAGCCTGTGCCGTTAATACGTTCTGAATAAAAGGGTTCAAAAATATGCAGCTGCTGTTCCTGAGTTAAACCTGGACCATTATCTTTCATAGCTAAAATGACAAAATCAGCCTGCTGATAAACACTCAGTTCAATAACACAATTCTCTTCACATACCTGTAGTGCATTTTCTGCCAGATTAGTTAATACACTCACCAGCGCATCCAGACTACCCTTTAAAGAAATATCAGACATCTGATTATTAATATTTAATTTTGTATTACTTTGCTGTAATTGTGTTTCAATACGCGAATAAAATGAGACCAGTAGCTTATTCAATAAAAAAGAAGAATCTGCAAACTCACCACCTTTTGCATACATCAACATATCATTAATTAATTTTTCAAGATAACGTAAGCTGGTGCGAATTTTTTCAACTGCCCGACCCTGTTGCTCAGGCTGAAGATTTATATTTTCCATTTGTGATGCATAAAGTACAGCCGATGATAAAGGTGTGCGTAACTGGTGTGCTAATCCAGCAGCCATTTGACCCATTGCTGCTAATCGATTTTGACGATCAGCCAGATTTTGTAACATACGTGTATGGCTTACATCATTAATTAAAATAATTTCACCTTCATCTGATTCCAGTGTTTGTGAAGTCATACTAATTACATTGGCATTTTTTAAAATAATATCCTGTGCTTCAGTACGTTTAATATTGACTGAAAGCACATGCTGCCATTTTTTACCTTCAAGGCTTTGATCAAAAATGGTTTCTGCCGCTGCATTAGCCGTCTGGATAATACCTCTGGTATTTACAACAATGACACCTGCAGGTAATGCCGCTAATAATTTTTCTAAACGATCAGCCAGTTTTTCTTTTTCAGCTAACTGCTTTAAACGCTCATTTCGAGCCGTGGCTAATTCTTTAGTTAATTCTTCGGTACGATGATCAAGCGCCTGATATGAGTTTTGCAATTGTTCAGATAAATGACTGAACTGCTGAAAAGCAGCCATTAAGGTTTGCTGGTCTTTTATTTCATGTACGGGTTGTTGTATTAAATTGGCTGTATTGCTCATGACGTGTTTTTGTCACCTTTATAGAGTTATAAAGGATTGAGCAGGATTTATGCCAGATTCATAAAGCTATTGTTTTCAGTTGCTTATAGAAAAGGCTATAGATTGGAGTCAATTTTATTGCTTTGGTTTTCAATAAAGTATGACTAATTTTTTCTACCTGTCATCCCGAGCAAAGCCGAAGGATCTTATTAACCCAGGTAACAAGATCCCTCGGCTTCGCTCGGGATGACAATATAGATTCTATTAAATCACATGACTAACGACTAAAGACTTCATTTCAAGACCTGATATCGTATTTCTTAAGTTTCTCAACCAGAGTCGTTCGGCGCATTTTCAATAATTTAGCCGCATGAGCCACAACACCATTAGTTGCCCCCAGTGCCTGCTGAATAATTTGGACTTCCATTTGAGCAAGATGTTCTTTTAAATCCAGACCTTCATCACTCATCTGGGTTGATATTTGAGCAGCTGTTTGTGCAGCAAGCTCAGTATCTGTTGTAACATCTGCTTCCACATTAATGTCAGACTTAACTAATGTATCCAGCAGATCATTATCAGCATCCAGCTCTTCATCCGTTGATGCAAACATCATAGCGGGATTAAAGGGTGGTGCAGTTTTAACTGATGAATTAGGGATATATTTTGGCGGCAGCTGCTTTGCATCCACCACGCCTTCCGGATACAAAATAGCAAGCCGCTCAACCAGATTGGCCAGTTCACGCACATTGCCCGGCCATTGATATTGGCACAATGCTTCAACTGCACCTGCGGTTAAGCGAACTGAACCTCTATTTTCTCTTTGCAAACGTTCAATCTGATCCTGCAATAAAAAAGGCACATCTTCCAGACGCTCGCGCAAAGAAGGCAATTCAATAGGGAAAACATTAAGTCTATAAAATAAATCTTCACGAAATATTCCATCCTTAATATTATCTTCCAGATTACGATGAGTTGCGGCTAATATGCGCACATCAGCATTAATACTTTTATTACTGCCAACTCTTTCAAATGTTCGTTCCTGTAATACCCGCAGTAATTTTACCTGCATGGGTAAACTCATATCTCCTATTTCATCGAGAAATAAGGTGCCTTTTTCAGCCAGCTCAAAGCGCCCCTGACGTGAGCTAATAGCCCCCGTAAACGCACCTTTTTCATGACCAAATAATTCACTTTCCAGTAAATCACCCGGTATTGCACCACAGTTCACAGGTACAAAACTGTGTTTACAGCGATTAGAAAGCGCATGAATATTACGCGCAACCACTTCTTTACCCGTGCCAGATTCACCCAATATAAGCACACTGGCATCAGATTTTGCCACCTGCTCAATCAGGGTTCTTACGTATTGAATAGCAGGACTATTTCCTCCCAGTTTTGGCACTTTGCCAATTATATCGCGACAGGAAGCACTGCCTTCTTTTTGATTGCGCTCATGAAATTCATTGGCTCGGCCTAAAGCTTCCATAACCGGTTCATAAGTAAGCGGAACATCAAGATGAGCCATAATACAGGAGCACATCTCACGATATTTTTCATAATTTTCTTTTGGCTGATTTAATAAAATCACCTGCAATGAAGCAGAAGATTTTTTAATTATATTAATGGCCTGCTTTTGAACCGTTTCATTTCTATAAGCCCCAAGAAAAACAGCCATGTAGTCACGGCTTGCAAGAGCTGCAGCAAGACTATCGATATCAGAGGCATAGATAGATTCATAACCCAGAAAGGTCATTAAAGATTTAATTTCATTGAAAGTCTGGGTATTGTCTTCGGCAAGAAGGATATATTTTTGTGGTTCTTCTGATGTCATTTACAGCTCTTTTCATAAAACAGTCTTTATGAGTAAAGCAGATTTTTATCAAATGTCAAAATAATGACATTTGTTTTTTCTTTTTATTTCACAGACTTAGATAAATTTTCTTCATCGCCAGGTCAAAGCCAAATTCAATTGCTTTCGCCTGTTCAGGCCTGTCATAAAGGTAATCAAATTTGACTCCGACCCTGAAATAACTCCTGTAGCAAAAATTCACCCCGGTTTATAATCAATATGCGCAGCATACGCACCTATCGCTTTTTTACTTTTCCCTAATAAACTTAAAGAATCTGTTATTCTGGATTTTGCCTGAAGGCCAGCCCCCATCAGTTCTTTGTCTGACTGAAGAAGTTTTTTAATATTCTCAGCCATATCTTCAGCTTCACTCTTAACACCCGAGCCAAAAAATTTTATTATTTTTTTTTGTCGCTCAGCTTCAATTTCCTGAACCATTTGCCACTCATCTTTTTTGGCATAGGCATACATCTGATCCGATAAATCCAGAATTCTCAGCCAGTGACTGTTCCTTAAAGAGGTTAACATTATCATGCTAGTTCTTTGCAGCAAAAGCCTGACGATCAGTTTGTGGAATAGCATTCCAGCCTTCACGAATTTCATTCATCAACGAAATCACTTCATCAAGGTTGTCAGTATCATTTTTTAGATTAGACGTGAGTAATTGCTTTTGCATATATTCATAAAGCGATGCCAGGTTATTTGCTATATCACCACCTTTATCCATATCAAGAGACACTTTTAAGCCATCCAGTATGGCAATTGCACGACTTATATTCTCACCCTTAGCAGCAATATCTTTATTGTTCATATGAAATTTAGCGGCATTAACTTTTTCAACAAAACCATTCATCAATAATTGAATAAGTAAATGTGGGTCAGCTGTTTCAGCTGCCACTTTTGTTCCTACCTGCTTGTATTCATTCATAGCTGTGGATTTATACATAATGTTTTCCTGTTATTGTAAGTGGTATGTATTTTCTAAAAATTATTATTTCTTCGTCTGAATATCAGGGATACTGTCTAACTGTTGCTGTAAAAAGTTGCTTGTTACCTGTAAAGAACCAATCAAAACATCTAGTGCAGCAAACTGCCTCCTATAACGAGTTTCTAATGCATTCACACGTTTATCCAGTGCTTCACGGTCACTGGCAATATCTTTTACCTGTTGATCAAGGTTGTCTGTTTCATTAGTAAAGATACCTGTTGTAGATAAAAAACCACTAATCATGGCATCCAGTTTTCCAGCAAAACCACGGTTAAAGTTTACTGTTCCTCGACGTCCTGTTGTTGTTCCTGTAACTTCTACAATCAAACCAGAAAGATCTCCAGAGCCTGTTAAACGCTGACCTGATCCCGTTGCTATTATTCCTCCAATAGTTCCAGCAACATCAACTCCTGTTGTCGCTGTTGCACTGGTTGTAAATCCCAGACTACTATTAGCTGTACCCACTGTAACTACAGAGTCACTGCCGTATTTATCTGAAGTCACTTCAAAATGATCTGTTGAGTAATTTACGGTAACACTGGTAGACGCATTTTGTAATGTAGTGGATGCATTAATCCTATTCTGGATTTCCTGTGCCAGTGCATCCATATCATTGTATGTTGCATTTGTAATTGTAACTACACCACTGGAAAAACCATCTACAGTAAAACTAAAATCATCATTACTTGAATCTATAACGATAGGGCCTGTTACATTTTCACCACTGATCAATCCCTGAGTTGCCAATGTTGATATGCTAATAACAAAATCACCTTCCTTGGTTTGTGAACCTGAACTTATGTACTCCACATCAGAGTCAGTAACAACACCTTTAGCATAAAATAATTCTGCGACGGAGCTAAAATCATCATTCATTGCTTTTGATAAAGCTGTAGAGTCAAGTGACAATGTGGCATCTCTATTGGTTGTAATACCAATAGAACTTAATGAGTTATAACTACCACTTGTTGTTATTGAACTGGAAATAAGACTACGCAACTCTGTTTTAATTATTCGTACAGTAGAATCACCAAGAAGAAGTCCACTTTGCCCCGACTCACCACCAAAACGAGTTAGCTCTGTAAGTAAATTCTCCAGCTCATTGTAAGACGTTACAAAATCACTGACATTTTTTTCAATATTAGAGTTATTTCTTGAAATGGTTAGCTGCGTTGGATTACCCACATCTGCAGATAATAAATCCAGGGTCACACCCTGTATCGCACCTGTTATAGAATTACTTTCTCTGAAAATCTGTAAACCATTTACTGTTATTTCTGCATCCTGTGCCGCCTGAGTTTGTTCACTATTAGTGGCACTACTATTAAATGCTAATTGAGATAAACCTGTTGTATCAATATTTGCTGCTGCACCACCGCCTTCATCAACTGTGACTTCAAGGCTATTGTCAAAGCCGGGCTGATCTGATGTCATCAATAACCGATATCCCGAACCATCATCAACAATAGTTGCTGTAACGCCAATATTGGCATCGTTAATTGCATCACGAACACCTGATAGCGTGTTATTACCATTAGTTATGGTAACTGTTTGACTGGAGCGTGTTGTATTTTCAGTAAAGGAAGTGTATGTGTCTGTTCCACTGGTATAGTCGGTAGTTCCAAATCTGAAGGTTAATGTACCTGTACCAATAACATCATCTATACCTGTAGTGGCTACCGATGCCAGACTATGTGCCTGAGCAAGATTAACCACTTCAACACTATAAGTACCAGGGTCGGCAATACTACTTGTGGTTGCTGAAAATAAATCTTTATTAGCTATATTCGCTGTTGAACTGGAAAAAGACGATTCAACGGACAAAGAAGAAAGAGAGGATTGAAAAGAACTAAGCGCACCTTTAAGGCTACCATAAGCTGTAATTTCAGCCTGTGTTTCAGCTTCTTTAAGATTTAGCCTTCGCTCTGTGGGTGCACGTTCAGCCGCGACGATCTGTTCTAACAGACCATTTATGTCGAGACCGGAGCCAACGCCTAATGTTGAAATGGTAGCCATTGTAACCTCTGATTAAACTCTCTCAGAAAGCTATTGCAAAATAAAAGCCAACTATGCAAATTCGGATAATATTAATCCATCACTTCCATCAATTTGCTCCTGAATACTTTGTGAAATACGCAAAGCATCCTCAGATGGAATTTGTCGAATCAACTCTTCTGTATTGGTATCAACAACACGTATCACTGTTTTGCCGCTTGAATCATCAACACTGAAATTGAGATTACGCTGCACATTTTGTACATGCTCATTCAACTTCTCAACAATACCCTGTAGCTCTTCTTTACTTACAGTAGTACTGGTTTCAGGCTGCTGCGGTAAATCTTTGCCGGATTCAGTTGCAGCCGTTTGCCGATTAGGGACAACAGCCGCTGCTGCTGGTTTTTGCGGTATATCTTTAATGCTCTGATTACTAATGCTATCAGTAGACATAACGACACCTATTCTATTAATAATTTTAGTACATCTGTACTGATTTTAATAAAGGGAAAGGTGACCGAAAAGTCCCGGCCACCCTGTTTAAATCTATTATTAAACTTAAACACCCTTCTCAATATACAGTCCCTGGCTTACTGAAGCAGACTCAATACTAACTGAGGTAATGAGTTTGCCTGAGATAGCATGGCTACACTGGCCTGTTGCAGAATCTGTGTTTTAGTCAGATTCGCAGTTTCTGCCGCGAAATCTGTATCCAGAATCCGGCTACGTGCAGCGCTCAGGTTTTCAGATGTAACATTCAGATTCGAGATGGTTGTTTCAAATCGATTCTGAATCGCACCCAAATCTGCACGAAGACTATCAATCGTTGCTAAAGCACCGTCAGCAATATCAATTGCAGACTGTGCACCTGTAGCAGAGCTAATATCGATACTGCTCACGTTCTGATTAGCACTGGCCTGTAAGTCATTAGCATTACCAGAGAACAGATTGCTAGATACTTCACCAAGTGAAGAACTAACACTAAATGCGCCTCCTGTTGATTTGAATTCTACCTGACCACCTACCACTGTAGAGTCTCGGCTACCATCATTAATACCACCAGCCGATAGTGTTGTAGCACCACCTGTTCCACCTGTCACAGTTGCTGTTACTGTCTGGCCACCTGCACCAGATACAGCCACAGAGCTATCAAAGTTTTGAACGGTGATATCTTCACCCGTTGAGTGAGTTAATGTGATAGACGTTTTATCAATGCTGGCAACAGCAACTATACCTGTTGCACCTGTTTTGTCATTGATAGCACTCACCAGAGTACTAAGATCCGTTGTAGTCACATTAGCTGATATTGCTTTACCATTAAGTGTTAGTGATACCACACCATCCAGGCTCAAGCTACCTAAGGTTGCAGTTGTGGTAGCAGTTGCTTTCACACCTGTGCTATCTGCAATAGCATTAACATCAGCAGCTATTGCTTTTGCCGAAGCATCAGCCGCCACTGTTACTGTAGATGTTGTTTCACCTGCTACTGTTAATGTTTGTGCCGCAACGTTATTGCCACCTGTAACATCAGATGAACCAATTCGTGTGGTTGTCGCTGCACCATTAGCAGTCGTTACAGGTAAAATACCGCCTGCTAATTCCGTGACACTGTTTGACAATGTATAGCCATCAGATACCGTAAAATCAATGGTTGCAAGTTTAGTTGCTGAATCACTGCCATTTTCCGTTAGTGTTTTTCCATCAAAAACTAATGTGGCATTTACATCCACGCCAATAACTGCACCTGTAGTTGCTGTAGTACCTTCAAGCAAGGTAATATCCGCAGCCTCTGTAGCAGCCAAACTGGTACCAGCATTAGTATCAACATCAAAGCCTGCTGTATTTGTACCTGTACCTGCAAGGGTAGCAATAGTTAAAGCTGTACCATTAATGGCCTGAATATCTACTGTATCTGTGCCATTTAATGATGCTGTAAATGCAGTACCAAAGCCAGCATCAGCCTGTAATGCTGTTAACAGATTTGCCGCATCTGTGGCATCTGTACCATTACCTGTATAAGAAATAGTGCCAGTAGCAGCCGTCATTTCAAATGACACTGTTTCACCTGCACCTGCAGCAACAAATGTATTAACATTTATCAAAGCCGATTCATTGACAATAAAGTCTTCAATACCAATAGCAGCTGCACCTGAAGTGCTTTCACTGGTTAGTACAACCTCACCTGAAGTGGATGTTGTTGCAGCTTTATAACCGGTAGTTGAAGCATTAGCATTAATAACTGAAACTAGCTGATCTTCGAAGTTGGCAAAGTTAGTAGTATCCCTGGTGAAAGAGATAGCATCTGTTGCAGCCCCTGTATCTAATGTAAAGCTAACCTGATCATAATTACCGACTGCTGTAGATGAGAAATCTAAGGTTGCAGTGTTTGTATTAGATGCTGCAACAGTAACACCATTCAGATTAGTACCAATTGCAGTTAATATTTCTGCTGTAGTATTATCTGTTGTCGCTAATGTAACGGAATCTGTATTACCATCAATGTCTGTAGTAGTAATCGTTTGAGCAACAAGACCTACTGCAACCGCAGTAGCTTCATCAGCAGCCGCTGTTGAACGACTACCTGTTACAATATTACCGTTGTTAGTTGCATTAGAAATACCATTAGTTGCATTGTTTGTGCTGACTTTATTTATACCTAGTGTACTGGCCGTTGCGCCTTCAACATTAATATTAATGGTTTGATTAGCTTCCGCACCTACCTGGAATGACTGAGCGGTAAATGAACCATCCAGTAATTTCAACCCGTTAAATGTTGTGCTGTTTGAAATACGATCCAGCTCTGAAACCAGCTGGTTAACTTCTGACTGAAGACCTAAGCGGTCAGAAGCCGAGTTAGTGGAGTTCGCTGACTGAATGGCCAATGTACGAATACGTTGCAGAATATTGGTGCTCTCTGCTAATGCACCTTCAGCTGTTTGCGATAGCGAGATACCATCATTCGCATTTCGAGCAGCCTGGTTTAAACCATTTATTTGCGAGGTAAAACGATTAGATACCGCAAGACCCGCAGCATCATCCTTCGCACTATTAATACGCAAACCTGAAGACAGTCTTTGTAGTGACGATTGAAGAGAACTCTGACTCTTGTTCAAATTTCTTTGAGCATTCAGAGATGCAATGTTTGTGTTAATGACCTGTGCCATATTTATTCTCCTGTTCTTCAGTGCTTGTTAGCAATTTCATTAGCGTATGGAGCAATCTGAAGTTAATTGGAATGTATTTTTCAATACGTTTTTTTGCTCTCACAGAAGTTATCGGCGGCTTATTGATTTACTTTAGGTATTTTTTGAAATTATTTGTGCTTTTTAGGAAATGCTTATGTTATTGATTTTATTATAAATAATTCACTTTCAGCAACTCTGATTTATAAATATATTTATTATTTCTAGTTAAATAAATGTACTTTATTAACAAAACCCATTCATTAGTAATTTAGAATTTATTTATACAGATACTAAAAACACCCAAAATACCCATAAGTTAAGCGCTTTTTGTGTAGGCTCTCTTCAAAGGTGTGCAAAAAAAATTTATAAAATAAAATCATAAATGTACGCCTGAAGGCACGCCTACAAAGCATATAGTGCTACCTTACTGATATCGACTCTGCCCTTAAAAATTTACATAAAATTAAACTTCATTGCGTAATGAAACACTTGCACCTAATGAGCCTTTTTTAAAGAAACATGGTAGTCTTTGACGAAATTAAATACGTGGCTGACGGGCACTGTCAGTTAAAACCCAACATTAGATTACTTTGAATCTTGGTAGAAATTCACTTTTTTAGGAAAAGTTATGAAAGTTGTATGGTTGGCGTCATATCCTAAATCAGGTAATACATTCATACGACTGCTTTTGCATACTTACCTGTTTGGCGAATCACAAAATAGCGAGGTAATAGGGAAAGGCATACCAGATCTTCATCAACTCTTAGCTCAAAACAGTGATTTAGATGTTAATAGTGATCAACAAATAATTATTAAAACACATTTCTGTTTTTCAGATAATCATCCCTATAAAGAATCTACAATTGGGTTCATATATATATTGCGCAACCCAAGAGATGTATTATTAAGTAACGCAAAATATCTTGGGGCAAACGGAAATAATGATGACTTAAGAAAGTTCTCTACCGCTTTTATAAATAATCTCGGAGTACCACGCTGGCGTCAAATGAACATGGGTAGTTGGCCTGAACATATAGCAAGCTGGTTATATTCAACAAATAAGATGCCTCATATATATATAACTTATGAAGGCTTACGAACTGACACCGCCAATACATTGAAACGTGTCGTCAGCTTTTTAGGAATGGAACCCGATGATTCCAGAATAGAGATGACTGTTAAACATTGCTCTATTGAAAATGCACGCAATTTTGAAACAGAAGAAAAAAATCAGGGTAGAAAAAATATTTATGTAGATCTACCTAATAACGCCTCCTTTGTGGGTGAAGGAAAAATGGCACAATCACTGGAGCATATTGGTGAAGATATTGAAGCACTTTATCAGGAAAAATTTGGTAAATTTGTTAATATCTTTGGTTACTAATAAAAAATTATTCCCTGCGCCTTAGCATTGCTCTCCACATCAAACACTCATCAAAATAATATTAAGAACTAAAATAAGGCATATAAATGGAAAGAAGACTACATATAGGAGGAAAGCAACAGGCAGATGGATGGGAAATTTTAAATGCCACTCCAGGCCAGCATGTTGATCATGCCTGTAACGCAAATAATTTATCACAATTCGATGATGGTATTTTTTCTGAAATATATGCTTCACATATTGTCGAACATCTGGATTATAAAGTTGAATTAGTATCGACTCTTAAAGAGTGGTGTCGCGTAATGAAACCAGGAGGAAAAATATATATCAGCGTTCCCGACCTGGATATATTATCAGCACTTATCCTATCAAAAGACAAATTAACAGTTGACGAACGTTTCTTCGTTATGAGAATGATGTTTGGTGGTCACATCGACAAATATGACTATCACACAGTTGGCTTAAATGAAGACTTTCTCGTAGCTTTTCTTAAAGGGGCTGGATATATAAATATAGTAAAAGTAGAGAGCTTTGGCCTTTTTAATGATACAAGCAACATGAAGTACAAAGGAGTTGCTATTAGTTTAAATTTAACAGCAGAAAAACCTGGCTAATATTACCTCACAGACTATCAAACCATCTTTAACACATTTTACTTAACTATAATAAAATAGGCCTGTTAATTTTTCTGCTTATCACACCATATCTTCCACATATTTCTAAATGCAACATTAAGATTATTAACAAACTGCTTTGTGTCACAAAAAGGCGAATTCACAAATTGATCACGTAACTTACATTTTAAATTAGAAAGGTATTTCAAATCAGACGAAAAGTTGATTGCCTTTTTGACATAATCATCCATGTCATTTGCAAGCCATTCAGATAACCCAGTATTTTCTAAAATACTCTCACCAACATTAGAAATAAAAGCCTCACCTCTAATAGATAGCACCGGCACTCCCATCCATAACGCTTCCGCAGTAGTGGTTGTACCTGCATAAGGAAATGTATCTAAAGCAATATCAATAACATTGTATGTTTTCAGATGCTGCTCCCTCGTTGGTTTAATACCCTCCAAAATTAGTCGCTCAGAAGAAATGCCATATTTAGAAAAATCTTTAAGTGTTTTTTCACGAACACTTCTTTTCAGGAGCTTCTTATTTTTTAAATACAAACGACTATCAGGTATAGATTTAAGGATTTTTGACCAGCATTCAATTACAGAATCATTTATTTTACTCAGGTTATTAAAACTTCCAAAAGTTATTATTTTTTTTGATAAAGCAGGCAACCCACCTACTTCTACATTCTCATCTGGTTGAGTAAAACATAAATAACTATCAGGCAAACGCCAGGGCTCCTCAACAAAATAGAATTCATCATCTGGTGGTATCACCCACTTATCCGATAATACATAATCAATGGCATCAACACCTGTAGTAGCTGAATAACCTAACCATGTAACTTGAATCGGTGCTGGCTTCCTGGCAAACACAGGTAACCGATTATTCTTAGTATGACCTGATAAATCAATTAATATATCAATACCATGCAGAGTTATTAAATCAATTAAACTATTATCATCTAATTCAACAACATCAAACCAGTTATTTAATATTGATTTAAAATATCTGGTCATATTATCTTCTTTTTTTGAGGTGCTATAAACAAAAAATGAAACTGACTTTGAATCAAATTCTGTAAGAACACTTTTAAGAAAATAAGAAACCGAATGTTCCAAAAGATCACCTGAAACTAATCCAATCTTTAAGTTTCTTTCAGGTTCAGAACTATTAACAAATATTTTTGACTCATAAGAACGAACCGTTTCACCATAAAGTTTAGCTTCAATAGATTTCTCTTCATCTGTGACATGACTGGCAAAATTTAATGTTTGAAGTAAGTTATTTCGGGCAAATGGATGATTTGAGTTAAGAGCAAGTGTCTTTTTGTAGTGTGTAAGCGCTTCTTCTATTTTATCCTGTTCAACCAAAGTCACGGCAAGATTATAATGCACATCACTATAATCAGGATTCTTCACTAAAAGATTATTATAATATTTCGCAGCCAGATCATACTTCTCCAGCCCCCGCATAGCTCGAGCCAGCCCCATCATTGCGGCATCATAATCAGGTTCAAGTTTTAAAGCATTTTCAAAATAATATGCAGACTGCTCTATTTGTCCCAGCTTATCGCATGTCGCTCCCAAATTATAATGGCTGCTAGCCATATCTGGATTTAACTGCAGTGCCATATTGAAATAGTTGATTGCTTCTTTACATCTATTTAATCTTTTAAGCAGAAGGCCAAGGTTCACATATGCATTTAAAAAATCCGATTTATGCTTTATAGCAGACTCATAGTTCAATATAGCCTTATCATATTCCCCTACTTTTTCTAATACCGCCCCCAGGTTATTGTACGCTTCAGCATGATCATTCCTAACAGCCACAACTCTCTCAAACATTTTAATAGTATTATTAAAATCACCTTTTTTGTGAAACACCAGACCAAGAAGGAGGTTTGCATCTACATGAGATGAATTTGATGATAATATCTTTTTTAATTTCTTTTCTGCTGACTGAAGATCACCTTCATAGAAATTATTTTTTGCATTATCTAATGCTTTTTTAATATTCATTAATTTTTAAGAAATCACTTTAATCTTGGGGTGTTTCTACAACAAACTGATACATACCAATAAATATATCAGGATTTTTCTTCTCAAATTGATGCCATACATCCAGATCACTCAACTTATCATGACCATATAATTTAATAAAACCTGCAGGGATCATATGATTAGTAAAAACAAAACCCAGAAATTTTAGACGGAATTTTTTTATAATCACCTGTAATTGCGGAATTGTGTAGCGGTGTTCTTGCTCATGAAAAAGCAGGTCTCTACAACCACTGGTACAGAAAAAATCACCCAGATTTAAAAGTGATGAGTACTTACTTATCATCTCGGTTGAGCTAAGTATTCCATGTCGCACATCTCGAATATTTTTTTCAGTGGCAACCATGCCTGACTTTAAATACATATTTCTTATTTCTATAAAGCTACGACGAGCCAGCTCACTATAAAGCCCCAATTTTAATGTGCCTCCAGGCTTAATAACTTTAATTATAGACTGCAGCCCCTGTTCCGGCTCTAGCATGTGATGTAACACACCACAACTTTCAGCAGCATCAAATGTTGCATTAAGTTGCTCTAGTTCGAGAATATCTAATTGAAAGAAATCAACATTATCTACTTTATATTTATTTTGCATCATCATTGCATAAGCAATACTACGTCTGGAAATATCAATTGCCGTTATCTCACATTCAAAATTCGCAGCAATATTTAGTGGATGAGCACCAGTACCAGATCCTGCCACTAGAATACGGGGAGGGTAAACACGATTTTTATAATTAAAACTAGAGTTATCAGCCTGATTAAGCTGTGAGGTAAGATACTTAAAATAATTAAGTTTATTTTTCGCCTTAAAAAGTCGATGCCAACGAGGATATGGATTTTCTTCATATTGGCTTCGGACTTTTACAGATGTTTCATTATGAATACTACCGATAGATTTAACTTTCGTCAGCCAGCTCATTTCTTCCTGAATATTAAATAGTGTTGTTTGGGCAACAGCAACTAAATTTTCTGGCCAGGTTTCAATGGGAAATGAAAGCAGTTTATCTCTTACAGGAAGATCATATAACTTATAGTACATGCCAAGCAGCAGCAATAATCCTTCAATATCAGACACGTTCCAGTCATCACTGGCATTTATCTCCGCAACTGTAACCAGTAATTGTTGAAGAGTTTCTTCCTCCTCTGCATCTACATAATTAACATACTCATTACGGAAATTTTGCATACATACAGCTGCAACAAGAGGAGACAAACTATCAGGAACTTCCATTATTTTTAATGATGATAACAAAATTGTCTTACGCGCCAGTCGAATAAACCTTTCGACTTTGTATTCCTGTATATGCACTGTGGTTAATACTGCATGCAACAGGGGATCATTGGCAACCTGGCGCAGATCTAGTTTTATAGCATCTTGATTCAACTTATACTTGTGAGAGAGTAACGTGGTTGCAGCTAAACCAACCTTGTCACCCGTATCTGGATTTTTAATTAAATCTAAAATATCAAGTTCGAACTGCTCAGCATATTCTTCAAATTGATAACTTGAGAGACAGTTTACGATAATGTTATAAATCACCTGACTTTTACGCACATTATCAGGAAGACCAATAGTCGCGTAATAAGCTTTTTTATAATCTTTAGCTAGACGGTATAATGCAGGAGCAGCCGCTCTTACCGAAGCATCTTCTGGATTTTCTATGATAAGCTTTTCAAAACTTTCCACCGCTTCTGAGACACGTTGAGCGTTAATAAGACACTCTATTTTCCCTAACTTAAAAAAGCTGGCCTCGGGCCATTTTTTACAGGCTTTATCGATTAGATTTTCTGCTTTGTCGTACTCCTTGCTTAATAATAAATCTTTAACTTTATTAACCTGAACCTCTTCAGACTGATTATTCTGATGGCAAGCATTATTAGCTGGCATGGAGTTATTCTGATTCATTTATAAAGCCTGATTTTTTAGATCCATTACTTACAAGGGTAATTTCTTACTGTTTTATAATGCTTACACTATCAAACTACATCGAAATTAATACTATTATTAAACAGATAAAATATAAACAATTACATATTATTCTGATATCTCAAAACCTCTTTTAAAGGCTGCAACTGTTTCTCATAGCGTTTCCACAACTGTACTGAATCTTTATAAATTCCACGTCTAACCTGTGTCGCGCTCGCAGTATGTACTTTTCGCCTTGTCTTATAAAATGACAAACACTCTTTTTCCCATGGAAGACCACAAAATTCAAGCAATCGTTTTGTTTCCTCTTCCTGGTTAGCAACCATATCTTCATATCTAACTTTATAGATCGTATTTGGCAGTACTTTATTCCAGTGCAACATTAAGTCATCATATAACTTGTAATATTCACCAAGATCATTCAAATCATCCGCATAAGCATGACCGTCATAAAAACCATGTTTATAAATCGTGAAGCAGGTATCCATAGCATCCCTGACAGAATGTATAATTTTTGCATT
>CAZFUY010000026.1:0-28660 GCA_964522445.1 uncultured Thiotrichaceae bacterium
GATTTTCGAATTGTTGAATATATGCGCAAGCATTAATTTTATTGTTCCTATGCACCTGTAGGGTGGATCAAGCGTAGCGGATCCACCAAAATTAGCAAAACAGGTGGATTCGCTACGCTTGATCCACCCTACAGCTTAATTAAAATTAAGAGTTTTTTTATGTCCATGGTCATAAGTAATAGGCTGTGATTTAGGGCAGTCTACACTAACTATCTTTTTCATTTTTTTGTTTACTTTTATTGCGCTTAGCTTTCCTCCCCATAAACAGCCAGTATCAAGTGGATAAAGGTTTTCAACTTCAGGGTTGCTTAAAGTTGACCAGTGCCCGAAAATAATCCGGGCGTCTACTGCTTTTCTATCCAGAATATGAAACCAGGGTAATACACCCGGTGGCTGTTTGCCTGGAGCACCTTTGTCGCGTAATGTTAAATTTCCTTTGTAATCACAATAACGCATGCGGGTAAATGCATTGGTAATAAAGCGTAGTCGATCCCAGCCTTTAAGATCTTTTGACCATCTGGGTGGTTTATCTCCATACATATGGCGAAAGAATTCGTGGCTTTTTGTACTTTGTAATGTGGCTTCAACCTCACTGGCATAACCCAGTGCTTTTTTTATTGACCAGTCGGGATAAATTCCTGCATGTACCATGCATACATCCAGTTTTTTATCATAGTGCATGAGTGGGCGGTGAATAAGCCAGTCGAGTAGTTTTTCTCGATCAGGTGCTTCAAGAATATCTTTTATGGTGTCTTTTTTCCCCTGTTTTCCACGGCCATTAGCAACAGCAAGTAAATGTAAGTCGTGATTTCCTAAAACAGTGATAGCGGTATTACCAAGTGATTTGATAAATCTGAGTGTTTCCAGTGAATGAGGGCCGCGGTTAACAATGTCTCCTGCAAACCAGAGTTTGTCTTTGTCTGCGTTAAACTGTAATTTTTCAAGCAGCTCCTGTAATTGTTTAAAGCAACCCTGAATGTCACCAATTGCATAGATGGCCATTACTCGTAAACCTCTTTTTCAAGCTCGATGCTTCTAAACCAGCCATTCATTAATACGGGTTTATCTGAGATTAATTTTAATTCATCACATTCTTTATGCAGGTACTCAAACACAACGTCTGTTCGGGTGGCAATATGTTTTATAAAAATGTTTAGTAAGCGTCTTGAAAGAGCAAGTTGACCTGGGCGTATAAATTTATCAAGAATAAAAATTTTTCCGCCGGGTTTTAATACACGACTGGTTTCCTGAAGTGCTTTTAATGGCTGTGGAACAACGGCAAGAATTAAATGCATAACAACTATATCGAAGCTGTTATCTGCATAGGGTAATTGCATAACATCAGCCTGCTCCAGCTTAATTTTTAATGCAGAATTTTCTATACGTTGTTGAGCCTGAGATAGCATTGATGGTGTCAGGTCGGTGCCTGTATAGTCATGGTTTGCAGGAAGAAAAGGTATATCTAATCCGCTGCCAATACCATTGATAAGGATTTTTTTATCTTTAAATTTATCAAGGCGTTTCAGGCTTTCAATGCGAATCTTCTCAGTTGGTCCTGAAACAATAGAATCATAAACAGGTGCTAACAGTGTATAGCTAAATTTTAATGACATTAATGTAGTGTATTGGGCGCTATTAAATAAAATTCAGGAATATCAGCATCAAACTGGAAACCATCGTCTGCAAGCATCTGGTAGCTGCCGGACATTGAACCTGCGGGTGTTTTCATCATAGTGCCACTGGTGTATTGAAATCCTTCACCTGGTTTCAGATGAGGCTGCTCACCAACAACTCCGTCGCCCTTGACTTCATGAGTGATACCATCGGAGCCGGTGATAACCCAGTGTCGAGTTAGTAGCTTTGCTGGAAGTTTGCCATTGTTGGTAATAGTTACAGTATAGGCAAAAACATAATGTCCCAGGTCTGGACTGGATTGTTCATCGATGTAGGCAGGTATAACTTCTATGCTGATCTTGTAGTCGTTATTATTCATAATGCTGTACCGCTGAATATAATGATTTTATCTTAGCAGATATGACTACAAAATAGACCGGAAATTCTTACAGGTTTATTAATTATTAATAATGTTACTAAGATCAGCAAATTGTTGCAGATTAATTTCCTGTGGTCGCTGGCTGGGAGCTATGCCTGCTGCTTCCAGTTGTTCTACTGTGCAGATTTTTTTCAGGACATTTCTGATTGTTTTTCTGCGTTGAGAAAAAGCCTGGGCGACAAGTAATGCGAATGCTTTTTCATCTTTAACATTAACTGGTTTTGTATTGTAGGGTTGTAAGCAAACAATAGCGGAATCAACTTTGGGTTTTGGGCTAAATGATTCAGGTGGAACCAGGAATAAAGGTGAAATTTTAAAATGGTATTGAGACATCACAGACAAACGACTGTAGTTTGAACTGCCGGGTTTAGCTGCCAGTCTTTCGACCACTTCTTTTTGCAGCATAAAGTACATGTCTTTAATTTGCCTGGCATATTTAACTAAATGAAAAATAATGGGAGTGGAAATGTTGTAAGGTAGATTGCCGATAATACGAAGCTGTTTATCGTCTTCAATTAATTCAGCAAAATCAAATTTTAAGACATCACAGTTATGAATATTTAATGTGCCTTTTAATCCACAATTAAGCCTGAGTTTGGGGATAATATCTCTATCCAGTTCAATAACATCCAGTTTGCCGGTAATAGAAAGTAGTGGGCAGGTTAAAGCCCCCAGCCCTGGGCCAATTTCAACAAGCCTGTCATCTGTCTGTAAATTAATGCTGTGGATGATTCGATCAATAACTGAAGTATCAGTTAAAAAATTTTGTCCAAAACGTTTGCGAGCGATATGTTGCATAATTTAAGTCGTAAGCACTACTGTCGGGGTGAGGGTGATTTTAAGTTTTAACAAAAAAATAATTAAGGATATTTATTGTATGCTAAATATTGATTTTCTGCTCAACTCAATAGCCAACTCAATCGCCGCATTTAAACTGCCCGTATTTGCTTTGCCCGTGCCGGCAAGCTCTAAAGCGGTTCCATGGTCAACGGATGTACGGATAATAGGCAGGCCAAGAGTGATATTAATGGCGTGACCAAAACCTGTATGTTTGAGCACGGGTAAACCCTGATCATGATACATTGCTAAAACAGCATCTGCCTGTTGAAGATATTTAGGTGTAAAAGCTGTGTCTGCGGGGAGTGGCCCTCGTAGTTTTATATTTTCCTGTTGAAGTTTTATAAGTACAGGTTCAATAATTTCAATTTCTTCAGAGCCTAAATGCCCATCTTCGCCTGCATGAGGGTTTAATCCGCAAACTAGAATAACAGGTTTTTTAATTGAAAATTTTGTCACAAGATCATAATGTAATATACGAATTACCTGCTCTAATTTTTGTTTGGTAATTGCATCGCTGACCTGTTTAAGGGGTAGATGAGTTGTTACTAATGCAACGCGTAAGTTTTTTGTTGCAAGCATCATTACTGGAGTAGCGTGTGTTAATCCAGCTAAATATTCTGTGTGACCTGTAAAAGGGATATTGGCCTCATTAATAATGCCTTTATGCACAGGGCCTGTTACCAATGCGTTAATCGCGTTGTTCTGAATATGTTGCACGGCCTGTTTCAGGCAGTCGAGAACATAGGCTGCATTTTTAGAATTTAGCTCGCTAGTTTTCGCCTGAACCTGTAATGGAATATGTATGACCTGAAGCTGGCCGGGTGTATGTGTGGTTAACTGATCGATGTCGGTAATATTTTTTATTTCAATATTAATATTTAATTGTTGTGCGCGATGCAGTAATAAATGGCTGTCGGCAAAACAAACCAGTTTGGCATTAAATTCTTTATGTGCCAGTTGCAGAACAATATCTGGTCCGATACCTGCTGGCTCACCCGGCGTGATAGCAATAACAGGATGCATTATGGTGTGTCTTTATATTCGACATAAGCTTCATCGCGGATACGGCGCAACCAGAGTTGAAGCTCTTCTTCAGATTTACGTTTTTTAATAGATTTTTTTGCTTTGGCATGCATAAGCTGTTCTGTTTCATCCTGTTGGCGGCGTTCAAGTACCTGTAAAATATGCCAGCCAAACTGACTCCGGAATGGCTCTGATATCTGTTTTATTTTCAGGCTGTTCATTACTTTTTCGAATTGAGGAACAAAGCTACCTTCTGGTGACCAACCAAGGTCGCCGCCATTATTTTTTGATCCGGGGTCCTGAGAAAATTCTTTTGCCAGTTTCTTGAAGTCTTCGCCATTGTCTAAACGTGTTTTTAATTCAGTCATTTTTTTACGTGCCTGTTCTTCTGAAGTGATTTCATCGGAGCGAATTAAAATGTGGCGTGCATGCGTTTGTTTAACAAGATATTGCTGTGATTTTTTATCAATTAATTTCAGAACATGAAATCCACTGGCGCTGCGTAGTGGTGTAGTGATTTGTCCTTTTTCAAGTGTTTTAACTGCATTAAGAAAAAGAGAGGGTAATTCTGCGGCAGAGCGCCAGCCAAGATCGCCACCGTTTAGTGCCTGCTGCCCCTGTGAATATTTAAGAGCTATATTGCGAAAATTTTCGCCATTTTTAATAAGGTCAATGACTTTCTCTGCTTTTTTATAGGCTGCTTTTATATCATCAGGTGATGCAGCTTCGGGTGTTGCTATGAGTATGTGGGCGATATGATATTTATCGTTAGCATCTTTACCCGATTGTTTTTGTTGTTCAAGGAATTGTTCTACTTCCTGATCTGAAATACGAATGCGATCATACACCATGCGTTTTTGTAATTGGCGGATAGTAACGTCTTTACGTGTTTGTTCTCTGAACTGTTCGAAATCTATACCTTCGGACTGTAATGAAATACGCAAATCATCCAATGTCATTTTGTTCTGGCGCGCAACATTCTCAAGCATGCGATTTAATGTGATGTCATCAATATGAATACCCTGTAATTTTGCCAGTTGCATTTGTGCACTATCTAGAAGCATGCGTTCAAGTACCTGCTTCCTCATTATTTTTGCATTAGGTATTGCGCTGCCCTTTGCTTTTATCTGGCGTTCAAAATCTTTTATACGATCCTGTAATTCCTGGTTGGTTATGACACCTTCGTTGACAACAGCAACAATATAATCCAGTTGCTGCAATGCCTGAGATGATAGTGCTGAAAGTAATAATAAAAGTGAAAGAAGTAGCTTGTAATGTAATTTCATAATTAGTATTCCGATTGATATCCCAGGATAGCTCGATTAAGTATGTTTGTGGTTTCTTTGTGAACGACACTGCCCAGACCTTTTAGTATTAGTTGAAACATAAGGGATGAATTGTATGGGTTGTCAGTGTCAGGGTCTTTTAAATAGCGTTGAGCTACAAGGCGCATTGCCCAGCAACAGGATTCATATTCAATGCCAAATAACGTTTCTATGTCTCTTTTTTCAGTAACTGAATAATTCCATTTGGCTAGCATTGAGTAATTGTTTTTTATTGGCCAGCTAAGTGAAATATCGGTTTGTTCGAGGCTCTTTGTTCTATCGGCATTGTTGCGGCGAAAACGGTAAGCAAGATTAAAAATTTTATTGTTACCCTGTTGGTAATGTAATTGAGTATTAAATTTACTGATTTTTTTATTGATATTACTTTTCTGTATTGTTGCAACTGGATTCCAGTTGCCCATGTGTCCGCTAATTTCTGCAACAAGGTCAGATTTTATCTGTGTTTGTGGTGCTGCTACAGGATTTGAACTTAAGCTAACTTTACGATCTTTATTATAAAAGATTTGCCCCATACTTATGCTTAATAATTCCTGTCCTGTCTTCATGCCCAGAAAACGACTTGTGAGCGCAAGGGTAAACTGATTGGCATCACCAATACGATCAATGCCAGTAAAGCGATCTTCACGGAATAATTGAGCAAAAGAAAACTCATATTCTCCAGTATCAAATAAGGGGTTCATTGACTGGTCTTTAAAAGGCACATACAGATAAAATAAACGGGGTTCCAGTGTTTGAATGTATTTATTATTTATTTCTCGTTCGAAAAATAATCCACTATCAATACTGGTGATGCTCAGGTTGCGATCTTCAATGCTAATATCTGTGTTTGTGCTATCTGTTACATTATACTGGCTATGCCTGAGGCCAATTGAAGGTTTTATAAACCAGGCGCTGCCCTGTAATGGCCAGCTTAATTTAGGATAAATATCAAAACGGCTGCCTTTTTCTTTGTTATTGCTTTCGTGTTCGAATTCAACCCATTCACTATTTAAAGACCAGATAATATCGGTGTTTGCTAAAGTGTCTGCTCCATCCAGTTTTATTTGAGGAAGTCGTCGATAGGGGCGGCTGCTTATATCAATGCTCTCATCAATAGTTTCATAGCTCTGAATCAGTGAGCTTAATGTCCATGATTCACTGGAATATTTTACTGTTGCTGTGCGTTCCAGATGTGTGGTGTTGGTTATGCTGATGCCTGCACCCAGATCTTTAAGGTAGTTGCTATCAGAGGCATCACTGGCTAATAAATCCACATCAATATTATTGCCTATATCTGAATGATTGGTGAATTTAATCAGGTGGCGCTGCTCTTTTAGTTGCTGGTCTTTATCCAGGTATTCAATATTTAACTCACCCTTGCTGGAATGAGTGAGATATCGGTAGTCAGTGTTTAATTGCATGCCGCGTTTTTTCATATAGCGGGGCGTAATAATGGCATCCTGATTAGGCGCAATATTCCAGTACCAGGGTGTGCTAATTTCTCCACCTCGCGAACTGGATGTGCCAAAGCTGGGCATTAAAAAACCTGAGCGTCGTTGTTCACCCAGTGGGAAGCTAATGTAGGGCGAATAAAAAATGGGGATGTTTTTAAACCATAAGACGGCATGTTTGGCTGTACCTACTTCATCTTCGTGATCCAGTTTTAAATAGGCGGTGTTCAGATACCAGTCTTCCTGCTGCTGAGGGCAGGTTGAGAAATGGCTATCAATAAGTAAAGTTTGTCTGTCGCTTTCTATACTGAGTTTTGGTGTTGCTCCCTGCAAGTGTGAATTGGGTGAGAAATAACGGCTGTTTTCAAATTCGCCGCTATTATTTTTGATGTCAAACCAGCCGGTATCACTATCAATAGCCATAGAGCGTGAGTCAATATGGATATTGCCACTGATATCCAGCTTCTGTTTGCTGCGGTCATATAAAGCTTTGTCTGCACGTATTCGTAATTGATCACGTTCGATTAATATATCGCCCGTAAAAATAGTGATATTGCCTGCTGTATTTTCAACTTGCTGGGCGCTTACGCGAGTTTCATTTTTTTTCTGTTCAGGGAAGGATTCAGGTGCTATATATTTAGACATGGATATATTTTTGTCCGCGCACATAGCCCATGGGGTGTATGTGCTGTTTTCAGGTTCAGCACAAAGCAGAATCGGCCAAATAGATAGAATAAATAAATATTTGGGCAGTAATTTCATTAATTGATGAATCTCGGTTACGGGTTATGTAGTAGGTGCGTATTGTATGCGACTGCTATGCATGTGCCCAACTGATTTTTCCAGGTTCAGGTTAATTTTAGAGACTGATTTTATAAAGTGTATTGTTTATGACAGATGAAACGGATGAAGATTTAGAGGCTGCTGAAAAAACAGCTAAAGAAAATAGAGCGCACCCTCGGTTTCGCTTAAATCAGGGGGTTACTATTCGTCTGAGTAATGGTGAATTTATAAAAGCCCAGGCTGTTAATATATCAATTGGTGGTATTTATGTTGAATATGGTGCGCCTGCGGATGAGGGACTGGTATTTGACTTATGTTTTGATCTGCCCTTTAGTCAGGAGTTTAAGCGCATATACGTTAAGGGTAAGGTGATGCGGTCTATTTTTATTGGCAGCAGAGATGCTTATGGTATTGCTTTTTGTTTTGATGGTTTTGCAAAAGATTCAGAATCTGTGCTGAAAGAATATATTGATCTTAGAACACGTCAGCAGTCCAGTTCAGGATCATTTTGATAACAGGAATTCTATCAATGCTTTTTGAGCATGCAGCCTGTTTTCGGCCTCATCCCAGACCACACTTTGTTTGCCATCGATAGTATCAGCACTGACTTCTTCGCCACGATGTGCGGGCAGACAATGCATAAATAAAGCATCATCATTGGCCAGAGACATAAGCTTTTGGTCAACCTGAAAACCTGCAAAAGCCTTTTCACGTATTTTCTGCTCTTCTTCCTGGCCCATGCTGGCCCAGACATCTGTTACTACTAAATCACTGCCTTTACAGGCATCTTCCGGGTTGCGGAAAATAGTGATGCGGTTGCCCGCGGCCTTAACCAGTTCAGCATCTGGGTCATAGCCTTCAGGGCAGGCAATATTTAGTTTGAAGTCGAGCAGTCGAGCTGCATTAATATAGGAGTGACACATATTATTGCCATCACCTACATAGCTTGCTGTGCGGCCAGTGATGTCGCCTCGGTGTTCCATCCAGGTTTGCATATCGGCTAATAACTGGCAGGGGTGGACCCAGTCTGTCAGACCGTTGATAACGGGTACAGATGAATATTCTGCCAGCTTTTCAAGTTTCTCATGCTCAAACGTACGCACCATAATGATATCTACCATGCTGGATAAAACACGGGCAGTATCTTCGATGGGCTCACCACGACCCAACTGGGTATCGCGGGGTGATAAAAACATGGCGTGACCGCCTAACTGGGTCATGCCTGCTTCAAAAGAAACGCGGGTACGAGTGGATGATTTTTCAAAAATCATTGCCATGACTTTGTTTTTTAGAGGCTCGTGAATCTCTCCTGCTTTATGCATGGCTTTTAGCTCAATGGCTCGTTTGAGTATTTGAGTAAATTCCTGAGAAGATAAATCGAGTAAGCTTAAAAAGTGCCGTGTCGCCATGGGCGTCTCCGGAGAATTAATTCAAGAAGGTCTTAATCAATGCGCTGACATGATCAATAATCTGGTCAGCCTGAGCATTGGTTAAAATAAGAGGAGGTAACAAGCGAACAACACGACCCGCAGTTACATTAATTAATAGCTTCTGATCCAGTGCCTGTTTGACTAACTCTGGGCAATCTCTGTCCAGCTCAATACCAATCATCAGGCCAAAACCACGGATTTCTTTAACGCCATCAAGGTCGCCCAGCTGTTTAATGAAGCCATCCATAAATCTATTGCCGAGATCTTTTGCGCGATTGATTAGATCTTCATTTTTTATGGTGTTGATAACCGCATTAGCCGCGGCACAGGCCATGGGGTTGCCACCAAAAGTTGAGCCATGAGTTCCCGGCTGGAAAACATTTGCAGCCTCTCCTTTTGCAATACATGCGCCGACAGGTACGCCATTACCCAGAGCTTTGGCTAATGTCATAACATCAGGTGTGATGTTGCTATGCTGAAAGGCAAACCATTCGCCAGTACGCGCCATGCCGGTCTGGATCTCATCGAGCATAAGCAACCAGTTATTCTGGTCGCATATTTCACGTAGCTGAGGCAGGAAATCTGCATCTAATAAATTAATGCCGCCTTCGCCCTGAGCTGGTTCAATAAGCACGGCAACAACTTCATTGCTGTTATCAGCAATATTACGAATAGCTTCAATATCGTTATAAGGAGCGCGGATAAAGCCCTGCACCAGAGGCTCAAACCCTGCCTGTACCTTGCGGTTGCCAGTGGCTGATAATGTTGCCATGGTGCGGCCATGAAAACTGCCATCGGTCACAATAATGGCGGGATTTTTAATGCCCTTATTGTGGCCATATAAACGAGCCAGTTTAATAGCGGCTTCATTGGCTTCTGCACCTGAATTGGAAAAGAAGACTTTATCCATAGCCGATATTTCACACAAATTATCGGCCAGTTCCTGCTGGCGTTGAATGCAGTATAAGTTTGAAGTATGCAGGAGCTTTGCTGCCTGATCGGTAATGGCTTTAGTTACTTCGGGGTGTGCATGCCCCAGACCACAAACTGCGATACCGGATAAGGCATCGATATATTCATTGCCCTGATCATCACGCAGCATAATGCCTTTACCCTGCTCAAAGCAGACAGGTAGAGGGGCGTAATTTGTCATCAGGTGTTCAGATGTTGGCATGTCTTTAAGTGTCTCAATGGGTTTTTTTATTTAACCCTATAAAAGCAAAAACGGCAGTCAAAAGACGCCGCGAAACGATAAATTATACCTGTATATGTGGTTAATTCAAACTTTTAGTCGATGAATATTGCCTGTCCGTTATTTGGATGTTTGCAGATTAAGGCAAAAAAAACGGCAGGATAATCCTGCCGTTTTTATCGTTCTATGTCAGATTTGACTTAGAATGCCATACCGTGGCCATATCCAATCATGCATAACAGCATGGGGATGGATAATACCGTATTGGTGCGAGAAGCCAGTAAAGCGACTTTCTTTGCGCCGGCAATAGCATCAGCGTCATGAGTTAATCCATCCAGACCCAGAATTTTCTTCTGGTTAGGCCAGATCAGAACCCATACGTTAAACAGCATAATAGTGCCCAGCCATGAGCCCAGGCCGATTACGCCCATGCCATTCGTAAATGTGAAGGCATCAATAATGCCCTGCATGCCGCCGCCAATTTGTGCCAGACCACTAACACCTGTTAGCCAGGTAATAGCAGCGCCCATGCGAAACCATAGCAGTGCGGTTGGTGCTACGTATTTATTGATTGCAGCAGGGCCGGGGCCGCCATCATTAGCTTCGGCAAGTGCTTTGCCAACACCGGGAACCTGTACAAAGTTAAAGTAGTACAACAGTCCAATCCATACTACACCAGCCAGAACGTGCAGCCAGATTACAAAGCGTAAGCCATCAAGGCCATTGCCCAGGCCAAATGCCACTAAAAGAGCGAGAATAAAACCAACGGCCAGAGTGCCTTTGATTGTCATTAAAGGATTCATAATATTTTCCTGTGGGGGGTTTAAGTTTAGAAATCAAGTTCAAATATAAGCAACTTAATACCTTACCAAAATAGTCAGGCATTAAAGATATGTTAGATGGGGGGATTTTTCAAGTAATAAATGATTTAAATAAGGCAGTGCAGGTAAAAATTTATATTAATTGAGAGCGTTGCAGGAAAGAAAATTAACAGGGTTATGTTGCGCCAGCGTATTTTTAGCAGGTATCCTGTGTTTTTAAGTGCAGGATACCTGCTAAAAAATGCTGTTTTTTAAAACTGAACAATCTTAGGCAATATATGCCTTGCATGCCTTGATGCAATCATCACAGGATTCTGAACATGCCTTACAGGCGGCATGTTTATCGGCATGTTTATCACAGATTTTTTTGCAGTCTTTACATACATCGATACAGATTCTGGCAAAGCCTTTCAGGTGTCTTGAATCATAAGATGCCAGTTGTGATAAGGCGGTACAGGTAGCTAGCATTTCCTGAACTGAATCTGCACATTCAGCCATAGAAGTATCTTTCATTTTGAACATATCAATACAATGCTGTATGCAGGCCTGGCCAGCTTTAACACAGTCATGTGAGGTATCAATTACTTTCTGGCGATTAGCAGGAACAGTATGCATGTGGTGGTGATCCATTTCAGCATTTGCATTAGTGGATAACCCCAGGCTGGCAACAGTAGCAGCGGCTGTTGCTCCCAGTAGAATATTGCGGCGGCTTGCAGAAAAATCTGTTTCAGATGTTGGGTGGTTTTGATTGTCTTGCATATGGGTATCCTGTTTTATTTTTTCATATGAATATGCAAGCCTAGCAGAAGAAATAAACTCTGTTAAGAATTGTGTTTTTATTAAGCTGTTGGAAAGAAAAAATGGCGTTGCAGAAAATGTTAGTGCTATATAATAAATATATGAATTTTCTCACAAATAATCTTTTATCTTTAAGCCTTTATTAATGGATGCAATTGCGCTCAGTATTTTTGCCAGCCGTATAGAATCGGTCTGTGATGAAATGGGGGCAGTGCTTCGACGCGTGGCTTTCTCGCCCAATATAAAAGATCGGCTTGATTATTCCTGTGCTGTTTTTGATCCACAGGGAGAGCTTTGTGCTCAGGCTGCTCATATTCCAGTGCATTTGGGCAGTATGGCTTATGCAATGAAAGATATTGTTTCCAATATCCAGTGGCATGATGGCGATATGATTATGCTCAATGATCCCTATTTAGGTGGTACACACCTACCTGATGTTACGGTTATTGCGCCCTTATTTATTAAAAATAAATTAACAGGCTTTGTGGTTAATCGCGCCCATCATGCAGATATTGGCGCAGATAGTCCGGGCTCTATGCCTGTATCAAAAAGCCTGCATGAAGAAGGGCGAGTGATTCCGCCAACAATTATTGTAAAAAATCATCAGCTGAAAACAGATGTTATGGATGAGTTAATGCAGTTTATGAGAAACCCAGTTGAATCAATGGGGGATTTCTCTGCACAAATTAGTGCTAACAGACGTGGCATTAAACGCTTGCAGCAACTTGTTTTACAGTACGGTATTGATGATTATTTTAACTCTTTAAAATTACTTAATTATTACGCAGAAAAACTGGCGACTGACGCATTAAAAACCATACCGGATGGAAGTTATTATTTTGAGGATGTTATGGATGATGATGGCATGGGGCAAAAAAATATTCTCATTAAAGTTTTCATAAAAATAAATCAGGCTGAAATAAGCGTGGATTTCACAGGCACTGCGCAACAGGTTAAGGGCAATATTAATTGTCCATTATCTGTAGCAGCCGCTGCTGTATTTTATGTGTTTCGTTGCTTGATGCCAGAACAAACTCCCGCATGTGCGGGGAGTTTTCGCTCTATTATAATTAAAGCACCTGAAGCCTGCTTATTAAATGCCAGCCGCCCGGCAGCAGTTGCTGCTGGTAATGTAGAAACCAGTACACGAATTGTTGATGTGGTAATGGGCGCTTTGGCAAAAGCTATTCCAGAAAAAATTCCAGCAGCAAGCCATGGCAGTATGAATAATATCGCCATGGGTTCTTCAGGTGATTTAAAAAATGAAGCCTGGGATTATTATGAAACTATTGGTGGCGGCATGGGTGCTGGTTTTAGTACAAATGGTTTAAGTGGTGTACAAACTCACATGACCAATACATTAAATACACCTGTTGAAGCATTAGAAATGCGTTATCCCCTGCGAATTAATCAGTATGCTTTAAGAGATGATTCAGCAGGAGAAGGTCATAAAAAAGGTGGTGAAGGATTAATTCGTGAATATGAATTTCTGACAAACACTCACGTTACTTTGTTAACTGAACGTAGAGACCATTCTCCATGGGGGCAAAATGGTGCGGCTGATGGAGCTGTTGGTGAAAATATATTAAATGGAAAAAGAATAAAGGGAAAAATATCCATGCGTGTTAATGCAGGGGATTGTTTAATTATTAAGACACCGGGTGGCGGTGGTTTTGGGCTTTAGTTTTTTATTAGTATTTAAACCTGGATTAAATAATGAAAGCGACTGTTTAGATTCGTTATAATAAAAATTAGTTTTCTTTAAACAGGTTAAGGAATAAATCATGTGTGGTATTTGCGGTGAATTTCGATTTGATGATGTAAGCCCCGACCTGGCATTAACCCATCGTATGATGGAAAAGCTGGAACGTCGAGGTCCAGATCATGCAGGGAGTTACTCAGATGGTCCAGTTGCTTTAGGGCATAGACGTTTATCAATTATTGATTTGTCAGAACATTCCAATCAGCCATTAGTCGATCAGGAGCTTGGTCTGTCTCTGGTGTTTAATGGCACTATTTACAATTATCCTGCATTGCGTTCCGAACTACAGGCTCGGGGCTATCATTTTTTTTCCACCGGCGACACTGAAGTTATCTTAAAAGCTTATGCTGAATGGGGCGAAGCCTGTGTTGAGCATTTGCATGGCATGTTTGCTTTTGCAGTCTGGGATATGCGTAAGCAGTTTTTAATGCTGGCTCGTGATCGTATGGGTATTAAGCCACTGTATTACACAATGACGGGAAACAGATTGCGTTTTGCTTCTAACATTCAGGCTTTACTGGCTGCGGGTGATGTGGATACATCTATTAGCCCTGTCGGTTTGCATCACCAGCTTACATTGCATGCGGTTATTCCTGCGCCTCATACTATTTTAAATGGTGTAAAGAAAATGCGCCCTGCTCATATAATGAGTTTTAAATCTGATGGTAGTTGTAATGAAAAAGAATACTGGGTTTTAAAAGCACAAAGGCCAGCAGAAGAACGAAGTGAGCAGGAGTGGATAGATGCTATTCATGAAAGTTTAAAGTCAGCGGTTGAAAAACGCAAAACTATTGCTGATGTTCCTGTGGGTGTTCTCTTATCTGGTGGCCTGGATTCCAGTTTATTAGTAGGTCTATTAGCTGAGGCAGGTGTTGGGAATTTAAAAACCTTTACGGTTGGTTTTGAAGATCAGCCAGAAGAAAAAGGTAATGAGTTTGAATATTCAGATCCTGTGGTAGAAAAATTTGGCTCAGAGCATTACAAATTTTTTATTCAAAATAATAAAGTAATGGATTATTTGCCCGATGCCGTGAATGTTATGGCTGAACCAATGGTTGGTCAGGATGCAGTTGCTTTTTATATGTTATCTGAGCAGGTGTCAAAAGAAGTTAAAGTAGTACAAAGTGGGCAGGGTGCGGATGAAGTATTTGGCGGTTATTTCTGGTATCCACAAATGCATAATGCCAAAGATGAAAATGACCTAAGTCGTTTTGCATCACGTTATTTTGATCGTGATCATGAAGAGTATTTACAAACGGTTGCGGAAAAATTTCATGGCAATGATTACACGTCAGAAACCGTTTCAAAATTATTGTCATTACCTGATGCAGATGAATATCTGGATAAAGTATTACGAATGGATGTCACTACATTAATAGTCGATGATCCAGTCAAGCGAGTTGATAACATGACAATGGCATGGGGGCTGGAAGCACGTGTGCCGTTTCTTGATCATGAGCTGGTTGAGTTGGCAGCGAGTATGCCAACAGAACTTAAATTACGTGATGGCGGTAAGTATGTATTAAAAAAGATTGCCCGAGGTCTGGTGCCTGATTCGGTGATTGATCGTAAAAAAGGTTACTTTCCTGTGCCGGCATTAAAATATGTGCGTGGTGAGTTTCTTGAATTTATGCGTGGTATTTTATTAAGTGATACTGCCAGACAGCGTGGTTTATTTCAGCCGTCTTATATTAACAAGTTACTGGAAAAACCAGAGTCTTACCTTACTCGTTTAAAAGGAAGTAAGTTATGGCATCTTGCTCTGTTAGAACTTTGGTTGCAGCAGAATGTAGATTGATTTAACCTGTTCAGGAAAAATTAATTTGGTCTAAAGCTAAAAAAAGTACAGGGGTCTTTTTTATTTTCCTGATAAATAAAATAGCTTCCAACATTAACCCGTGTCTTTTCTGTGTTTGAATGTTGTATGGTTAGTGTTTGGTTATTTATAAGTTCTGCTTTGTTTATGCTTTTACTGACAGGGCACTGGTCGCAGTTATCTGACTTGCAGAAGCTGGTTTTGTTACAGAATATATATGAGTAATGCATACCATATATCAGGTGGCGAGATTTTTTTAAAAGCTTCTCGCATTGAATATTGCATATGCGAATAGAGCCATCGCTATCAACACCAAGAATGGCCTCATCACTATCTTCAAATAGTTTGTTAATAATATCTGTAGTCAGATCATCATATTTACGTTGCTGAATAAAATTATAGTGATCTGAGTCGTGGGAGAATTTTTCATCCATAAGAAAAGTTTCATAAGTGGTAGTCATATAAATACAGCCTTAGGTATATGAGAAAACATTTATCAGTTGCTTTTCTGATAAGTTATTTATAGCAGCTGAGTCGTGTATGATCAGTAACTGTTGTCACATAGTGCCTAAGTAATTTGACCAAATTATTACAAAATCATTATTTGCTGGGTGAATACAGAAGTATTTTTATATTTACATACTCTATACATGGTTAATGACGCTGTTTTACTGAGTTTTATTAATCCCTTGAAATCGGTAAAATTACCCCCATTTCTTATCAAATCTAAATTTAAGAGGTGTTGTATGGACGTTTTAGAACGAATTGATGAAGCAGTGAAGAAAAACCCTGTTTTTATATTTATGAAAGGTACGCCACAGTTTCCATCATGTGGGTTTTCGAGCCGCACATCTGAGGCACTAAAACAGTGTGGTAAAGAATTCGGCTATTGTAATGTTTTAGCCGATGCTGAAATTTTTGAAAATTTGCCGCGTTATGCTGACTGGCCTACATTTCCACAGGTTTATATCAATGGCGAGCTAATTGGCGGCTGTGATATTACGCTGGAGATGTTTGAAAAGGGTGAGTTGCAAAAGATGATTGATGAAGCAGTTAAATAGTTATTAATCTGTTTTAAGCATAAAAAAACACGCTTTAGGGCGTGTTTTTTTTGTGTTTTAATTTAGTAGCTTCTACTTAAAATACAATCTGATTTCTGCCTTTTGCTTTGGCTTCATAGAGTTTTTCATCGGCGCATTTGATTAAACCCTGTACAGAAGGTGGTTCGCCTTCGCCTTTGAAAAAGCATACGCCAATGGAGGCTGTAATAGATATATCGCCTACAGAGGTTTTAAAAGGACGCTGATTAATACTGGACAGAATACGATCCAGAGAAACAGGTTTGAAATTTTCGGCCTTGGTGTAGTGCATAATAACACCAAATTCTTCACCCCCCATGCGTGCTACCAGGTCAGTAGGGCGCACTGTGCGGCGAATTCTGCGCGTGAAACCTATGAGTATTTCATCGCCAACATCATGACCATGGGTGTCATTAACATTTTTAAAATGATCAATATCCAGCATGATAAAGCAAACGCCACCGCGGCGGGAAGTTGCGTCCAGCAAGTGGTATTCGAGCTGGCGGCTAAGTAATCGACGATTGCCAACCCCTGTAAGAGGATCGGTAAGCGCCATTTCTTCGAGATGTTTAATGGTGTCTTCAAGTTGCTGAGATGTTTCCAGCAAATCATTCTGCAATGCAGCAATACGAGCAGATGCATTAACTCGGGCGGCTAATTCATGGGGATTTGGGGGTTTGCTGATATAGTCGTCAACGCCACGATTAAAGGCTTCGACCAGAGGTTCAATGCCTTCCTGTGCGGTAAACAGGATAATTGCTGTGTAAACTCCCAGTTCTTCATCGCGTTGGCGAATTTTATCAGTGAGTTGCAGGCCGTCCATTTCAGGCATGATCCAGTCAGCAAGAACGACATCTGCGCTTTTCTTTTCCATCATCTCCAAAGCCAGAGCGGCGCTGGATGCGACACGAATGTTTGCATAGCCTGCTTTTTTTAATGCTGCCTGAACAACAACTCGGCTGAATTGCATATCATCGACAATAATTATGGAAACGTCTGTATTCGACATATGTGGTTTTGTATGGCCCCGATACTGTTTAAAGTAATTGTTTAGCGACAAACGCGCATAAACTGCATCCATTTTGAAAATCCATCTCTAATTTTTAATTGTCATTTGTGTATCGCTAATTATAGCAAGTTAACCCAAAAAGTAATGTTGGTGAGCCAAATAACCTGAAAATGTATGAAATATTTGGATTAGTCCATATTAGCAGACCAGACAAGGCCATTGGTTTTTCGCCAGCGATTAACGATTTTGCAAAATAATTCGGCTGTTTTTAATGCATCATAAGTTGCTGTGTGTGCATTATCATTATCCCACTCAATTCCAGCAGCCTGAACAGCCCGTGATAATACGGTTTGACCATAGGCAAGGCCTGCAAGCGATACTGTGTCGAAAGTGCTGAAGGGGTGAAATGGGTTGCGGTTAATTTTGCAGCGTACAGCACCGGCATTAACAAAGGAAAGGTCCATCATTGTGTTATGACCAACCATAATGGCTCTTTTGCACTGATTTTTTTTGAGCGAATGGCGAATGAGTTTAAAAATCTCATCCAGGGCTTCTTTTTCAGCAACGGCCATACGGAATGGGTGGTATGGGTCAATACCATTCACTTCCATAGATTTGGGATCCATATTAGAACCTTCAAAAGGTACGATATGTTTGCCGATTTGTTCATCAATTTCTAAAATGCCGTTATCATCCAGTTTGAGAGTGACAGCGGCAACTTCCAGAAGCGCATCTTTTTGGGCGTTAAATCCACCTGTTTCAACATCGATGACCACAGGCATAAAGCCTCGGAAGCGACGTGACATAGGTGCGGGTTTGTTTTCAGTAGTATTCATTAGTGTGATGCAGCTTTTCTGTAAATAGGTTATAAGTTCTTTATGCTAATCATAAAAAGACTCATCATACTACTTCTGTTAGCGACTGGTTTAATTTCGCAGGCAGAAATAGCAGAAGATATCCAGGGGCGCATTTTACACCCCAAAGGTCTGTTGTGGAAAATAGATAAAGCAGGCCAGAAAACCAGCTATCTGTACGGCACTATGCATGTGGGTGATCCCCAGGTTGTAAATTTAGCGCCGCAAGTGGAACAGGCTTTCCGTCATGCGGATCGTTTTGCCATGGAAATGTTATTGAATTTTCGCGCAATAGCCATTATCACCAGCGGTAGTTTTTTTAATGATGGCCGTACGCTTAAATCTGTTATGCAGCCAGATAAATATAAACAGCTATTAGATTTACTGAACCGACGCTTTTATATACCCGAAAGTCTTATTATCAATATGCGTCCCTGGGCCGTGTTAATGCTATTGATGGTACCTGAGCAAAGCAGAGCTAATACTGAATCTGCCGTGGATATGGTGCTGTATCGTCGAGCCGCCATGCGCAAGATTCCATTGCTGGGGCTGGAAACGGCGGAAGAACAATTAGCTGTTTTCGAAAGTTTAACCATTGATGAGCAGTTATGGTTACTGAATAAATCTGTAGAAGAATACAATACAATCAGTGATCAAATGCCATCGATGCTGGATGCCTATATTAAACGAGATCTTGAAGGGCTGGTTAAATTACAGCAAAAATATATGTATGAGGATTCAGATATTGATGACAGGTTTATGTATGCGCTGGTAGATAAACGAAATGTGCGTATGGCAGATCGCATGCAAAATTATTTAAAACAGGGTAATGCTTTTATTGCCATAGGCGCACTACACTTGCCGGGTAAAGATGGTGTTTTGCATTTGCTTGAGAAGCAGGGGTATACAGTCACCCCCGTTTATTAAATAACCTGCCAGCTTTCTGTTTCACCCGCGTGCAATGGGATTATGCGTTCATTAGCAAATGGATAGTCTTTAGCTACAGTCCATTCTCTTTTTTCTAATGTAATTGTTTTGCTGTTTCTAGGCAGACCATAAAAGTCAGCACCATTAAAGCTGGCAAATGCTTCTAATTTATCAAGCGCATTATTTTCATCAAAAATACGTGTGTAAAGTTCTATTGCAAGTGGCGCAGAAAATATACCTGCACATCCGCATGAATTTTCTTTTTTGTTTTGTGAATGGGGTGCGCTATCTGTTCCCAGAAAAAATTTATTACTACCTGATGTTGCTACTTTTATTAACGCTTCTCGGTGAGTTTCTCGTTTTAATATTGGCAGGCAATAATAATGAGGGCGAATGCCGCCTTTAAAAATAGCATTTCGATTGTATAGCAAGTGTTGTGGTGTAATGGTGGCTGCAATATGTTTATCTTCAGATAATACAAAGTCGGCAGCATCTTTTGTGGTGATGTGTTCAAAAACAATTTTTAATTCCGGGAAATCTTTTTTTACGGGCGACAACACTCTATCAATAAATATTTTTTCCCGGTCAAATACATCAACATGAGTGTCAACAACTTCGCCGTGTACTAATAAAGGCATGCCTGAGCTCTGCATGGCTTCCAGTATGGAATAACAATTTTTAATATCTGTTACGCCTGCATCAGAGTTTGTTGTTGCACCGGCAGGATAAAGTTTTACGGCGTGTATATGCTGGCTTTCTCTGGCGCGTTTAATTTCATCTGCGAGTGTGTTGTCTGTAAGGTACAGAGTCATTAAGGGTTCAAAGTTATAATCATCAGGAACAGCATTGAGAATTCGCTGGCGATAAGCCAGTGCCTGTTCTGTGTTTATTGATGGAGGTGTCAGGTTAGGCATAATAATAGCGCGGCCAAAATGTCTGGCTGTAAATGGCACAATGTCTTTAAGTACATTGCCATCTCGTACATGCAGATGCCAGTCATCGGGTTGTGTAATAGTTAGTTTCATAATTGCGCATTCAAAATTCTGTTAAAAAGATATACTATCCGTACATCTTAATAATACCTGATAATCATTAGACAAGAACCTATGGCAGAGCTATTAAAGCGTTTTTTAAATATTTGTTTGCTTACTCAGGGGCCGCAGAATTTACCGCATTCAAACCTGTTGCTACAAATATTACTGGTCGTGTATTTTATTACAGGTAGTTTGAGCATGTTGCCAGGCACGGCATTTGAGGATGGTGTTCTGGTTATGATGCTTGATCTGGCGGTGCTATTGCTGTTTACATGGTTTTGTTTACAGGTGTTTAAAAAACAGGCGCGATTTATTCAAACAACAATTGCTTTAGCTGGGGTTGGCACAATCTTTCAATTATTGGCCTGGCCATTGCTGGTGCAAATGGAATCATTAAAGCAGTCAGGTGAGACCTCAGTGGAGATATCATTACTTTTATTAGTAATAATTAGCTGGAATCTGGCCGTCTTTGCGCATATTTTTCGACAGGCATTTGATGTTCGTATGCTAGCTGCTTTTGTTCTGACACTGGCTTATCTTATTATCAATGTCACTGTGCGCTATCTTATATTTCCACAAGTAGGGGCTTGATCTTTGCATATTCATATTTTAGGTATCTGTGGAACATTTATGGGTGGTATAGCCCTGTTAGCCAGACAGGCCGGGCACAGAGTTACAGGTTCAGATGCTAATGTTTATCCTCCCATGAGCACCCAGCTGGAAGAGCAGGGGATTGATTTAATGCAGGGTTATGCAGCAGAGCATATCGCTGATGAACCTGAGCAGGTCGTAGTGGGTAATGCCATGTCGAGAGGGAATGCTGCGATTGAGTATATGTTAAATAAAAATATTGCCTATAACTCAGGTCCACAGTGGCTGGCCGAAAATGTATTAAAAGATCGTTGGGTGTTAGCTGTTGCGGGAACGCATGGTAAAACAACCACCAGTAGTATGCTGGCATGGATACTTGAATATGCGGGTTTGAATCCCGGTTTTTTAATTGGTGGTGTGCCAGCAAATTTTGGTGTTTCTGCGCGTTTGGGTGAAAGCCCCTTTTTTGTTGTTGAAGCCGATGAATATGACACCGCGTTTTTTGATAAGCGTTCCAAGTTTGTACATTATCATCCGCGCACGGTGATATTAAATAATCTGGAATTTGATCATGCTGATATTTTTGAAAATCTGCATGCAATTAAAAAACAGTTTCATCATTTAGTCAGAACAATTCCCGGGGAAGGTTTAATTATTGCTAATGGTGATGATGAAAATGTTACGGATACTTTAGAGATGGGTTGCTGGACACCAAAAGAAACTTTTGGTGAGCAATCCTGCCGAGACTGGAATATAGATAATATTTCATCCGATGGCCGTTCATTCTCTGTTGATTTTAATAAAGAAATACTGGGTCAGGTAAAAGGCGGTATGCTGGGCAGGCATAACCGTCTGAATGCCATTGCAGCCATTGCAGCCGCTCGACATGTGGGTGTGCCGGTTGAGCAATCAATTGAAGCATTAAAAGAATTCAAAGGCATTAAGCGTCGCATGGAAGTTAGAGGCGTAGTAAATAATATAACGGTTTATGATGATTTTGCTCATCACCCAACAGCCATTACAGAAACTATTTCGGGATTACGTCGAGCAGCAGGCAAAGAAAAAATCTGGGCAATACTTGAGCCACGTTCCAATACTATGCGCATGGGTGTGCATAAAGAAAAACTGGCAGAATCTTTAACAGAAGCCGATCAGATCATACTTTATCAACCAGAAGGTCTGGACTGGGGTATGCAAACAGTCACAGAGGCTCTTGCGGATAAAGCTCAGTTACACTCGCAAATAAAAAGTATAGTGCAACTGTTGAAAGAGAAAGCTAAGCCGGGTGACCATATTCTGGTTATGAGTAATGGTGCGTTTGGTGGAATACACCAGAAAATTTTAGATGCAATAAATTAACCAGAGATACAGAGCCATGACATCAGACCAAAAAACAATTGTACTGGCTTTAACAGGTGCATCAGGCGTTCAGTATGGTATTGGATTACTGGAACAGTTGCTTACTCATCATCATAACGTGTACTTGTTGGTGACTCGTGCAGCGCATGTGGTAATTAGTATGGAAACAGAATTAAGCTGGCCCTGTAATACGCATGAACTTCAGGATCAGTTATGCAAACGTTATGGTGTCGATAAAAAACAGTTACACGTCTGTGGTGAAATGGAATGGACATCACCTGTTGCAAGTGGCGCGTCATCGGTTGATGCTATGGTGGTTTGTCCCTGTAGTATGGGAACTCTGTCATCTATAGCGGTGGGAGCCAGTGCTAATCTCTTAGAACGTGCAGCGGATGTTATGCTGAAGGAAAGAAAAAAATTAATATTAGTGCCAAGAGAAACACCTTTTTCTGATATTCATCTGGAAAATATGCTTAAACTTTCAAGAATGGGTACAGTGATTTTGCCAGCAACTCCGGGTTTTTATAATAAGCCGAAGAGCGTCGAAGATATTATAGATTTTTTAGTTGCGCGCGTACTCGACCATTTGGGGATAGAGCAACAGTTGCAACCCAAATGGGGGGAAAATTAAATTTTACTGGAACAGATGAAATCTGGATGGGAATTAATTACTTTTTCCCTGATGTAATTATGATTTCACCTATAGTGTAACCGACAAATAAAAAGGGCTGGTTAACATTATATTAACCAGCCCTTTTTATTATGAATCCAGCGTTACACTAACGTCTTCAGCCTGTAGTCCTTTTTGGCCATCAATCAAGTTGAATTCAACTTTTTGGCCGTCCTTCAAAGTTCTAAAGCCTTCGCCTCGAATAGCTCGAAAATGAACAAAAACATCTTCACCAGAATCACGCTCGATGAAGCCATAACCTTTTGAGTTGTTGAACCATTTTACGGTTCCGTTGCTACGATCAGACATTCTACTATATACCTTTTATTATCATTTCAGATATGCCATGTCCATATAGGCATACCAGACCTTAGTCTTATGAAGCTACAGCGACATCCTCTGCTTGCAGCCCCTTTTCTCCTTCAGTAATACTGAATTCAACTCTCTGGCCTTCGATCAGTGTTCTATGACCCTGGCCTCGAATTGAACGGAAGTGGACAAAGACATCATCGCCGTTTTCACGGGTGATAAAGCCAAAGCCCTTACTTGTATTAAACCACTTAACCGTACCAGTTTCACGTGAATTATCTGAATTTATAGGGTTAGGCTGGTTTATTTGTGAACTTTTACCGTTTTTATTGGATGCAACTAATGCTGATAGCAATGATGTGCCTAAAACAAGTGCGGCAAACGTGCTAATTCCTGTTGTTGATGTCAAGTTAATTGTTGTAAAAATCTGGCTGGAAATGCCTGTAACAATAGCTGTTGCAGTAATGCTGGTAACGAAACTACGGATAACAAAAGAACTCATATGTTAAATACTCACTATATAAATGGTTGAAAGAATGTAAAAGAAAAAAGATATTTAAAGATATTTTGAAATATTATTTTTTATCATTTCACCTGCGTTGTATAACTAAAAAGACTAATCCTGGTTAATTCTGTGGATGCCTGTCTTAATAAGTCCGCAATTGTAATATATTTTTAATAAAACCCGTTAGTATTATGTTTTAAGATATTGCTGTTGTGAATCTTTAGCAATGTTTTCAAGTAGTTGGTCGACAGGAGTGTTACCCGGCATCTGTATGTGGAAGCCCTGTTTTTTCAGGTTATCTATAACAGTTAGAGGATTTTCTCTGGCTAGCTTTTTGTTACTATCCAGATCAAGCTCCATAGAAAATTTAATTAGACCCAGTTTTTTTTGCAGCTCTTCGGGCAGGCATGTGAAATCATCTTTTTCACTTAAGTAGATATACATGTCTGCTTTTGCTGAACAGTGATAGATATAACAGGTTATGGATGTCATAAAGTTGCAAATACTTTTTCAGCTGCATTAATTGTATTTTGAATATCTTCAGCTGTGTGTGCAGAACTAACAAAGCCTGCTTCATAGGCTGATGGTGCCAGATAAATGCCTTCATTTAACATGCCATGGAAGAATTTATTGAAGCGCTCTACATTGCATTGAGTCACCTGTTCAAAATTAGTGACTGAATCTGCGTCAGTGAAAAATAATCCAAACATGCCGCCCACTGTGTTAGATGTCATTGGAATACTGGCTGCTTTGGCTTTACTCAGTATTCCATCAACCAGCGTGTTAACACTGCTAGCCAGCTTATCAAAAAAACCGTCTGCCGAAATTAACTCAAGTGTTTTTAAGCCAGCAGCCATAGCGACTGGATTACCCGATAATGTGCCGGCCTGATAAACAGGGCCAAGGGGAGCGATATGTTCCATTATCTCTTTGCGACCACCAAAGGCCCCCACCGGCATGCCGCCGCCAATTACTTTGCCTAGCGTGGTTAAATCGGGTTTCACATTATAGATAGATTGAGCACAGCCCAGTGCGGTACGAAAGCCAGTCATGACTTCATCAAATATGAGTACACAGCCATATTCGTCACAGACTTCACGCAGCCCCTGTAGAAAACCGGGGGCAGGTGGAATACAGTTCATATTACCGGCAACGGGTTCGACAATGATGCAGGCAATTTTGTCACCGGATACTTTGAAGGCTTCTCGAACCTGATCGATGTTGTTATAAGATAGTGTCATTGTATGCTCTGCAAGACAGGCGGGTACGCCGGGTGAGCTGGGAACACCCAGTGTTAAAGCACCTGATCCTGCCTTAACTAGCAATGAATCTGAGTGGCCGTGATAACAGCCTTCAAATTTGACGATAGTATCTCGCCCTGTAAAACCACGAGCCAGGCGAATTGCACTCATAGTGGCTTCTGTGCCAGAGCTAACCATGCGTACCAGTTCAATAGAAGGAATTAGCTGACAGATTTTTTCAGCCATTGCTGTTTCAGCAAGAGTAGGTGCGCCAAAACTAAGCCCCTTGTCTGCAGCATCTTTAACCGCCTGAATAACGTCAGGGTGAGCGTGCCCCAGAATCATCGGCCCCCATGAGCCTACATAATCAATATACTGCTTGCCATCAGTGTCCCATGTATAAGCGCCAGAGGCTTTGTCGATAAATACCGGATCACCGCCTACACCTTTAAATGCGCGTACAGGAGAGTTAACTCCTCCTGGAATAAAGTTTTGAGCTTGATTGAACTGATCGGCCTGTGACATGGAATAATCCTGAAGTAAATTCTTAAAAGCGTGATTTTACATGAAAATGAACTGTAATTGTATGTGAAGGGCAATGGATAAATAAAACATTATAGATGCTTCAAATATCTGGTTTTTACTTTAGAATTAAATTTTTATCCATTAATTTAAATAAAAAATGAAACAGAAAAAAAGATGTGAATGGTGTGGTGAAGATAAGTTGTATCAAAAATACCACGATGAAGAATGGGGAGTGCCCAGTTATGATGATCATCATCTATTTGAAATGCTGATATTAGAAGGTGCTCAGGCAGGATTAAGCTGGATAACTATTTTAAAAAAGCGAGAGGGTTACAGAAAAGCATTCGATAACTTCGATGCTAAGAAAATATCACGTTATACACAAAATAAAATTGATAGTTTGTTACAGAATCCAGAAATAGTACGCAATAAATTAAAAATAAACTCAGTTGTGACAAATGCAAAACTATATCTGGAAATAAAAAAAGAACAGGGCAGTTTTTCAAATTATATCTGGCAGTTTGTTGGTGGTAAGCCGATTAAAAACAAATGGAAAACATTAAAAGATATTCCTGTAACAACAGCGGAATCAGATTCAATGAGCAAAGATCTGAAAAAACGAGGCTTTAAATTTACAGGTTCTACAATTTGTTATGCTTATATGCAAGCCACAGGCATGGTTAATGACCATGTAATAAATTGTTATAGATACAAAAATTAAAATAGTATAAAAATAAGTTCTTATTACAACAGAAAAAACACGTTTATTTATTTCTTATAAATATAACTTTAGATTCATTTAACTGTCATTTTTCACGGCTAATTTACCTCGCACTTTAATACTAAAAACTTTATGAGGATTCAACTATGAAAATGGCTACTTCAAGCCTGTCTCTTTCACTTGCTGCTGCATTATCATTTTCTGTATGTGCAGATAATATGGAAACCCCTGATGGCTGGTATGTTGCAGGTGCGCAGGCAGTGCAGGATGCTGTGTATCTTAAAGACATAAAGCGACGTGCAAAAAATGTCATTTTATTTGTGGGTGATGGCATGGGTATCTCAACAGTTGCGGCGGCTCGTATTTTAGAAGGTCAGTTGCGTGGTGAGAATGGAGAAGAAAATTTTTTAAGTTTTGAAAAATTCCCATATTTAGCTTTGGCAAAAACTTATAACACCAACCAGCAAACACCTGATTCAGCCGGTACTATGACGGCAATGATGAGTGGTATTAAAACTAAAGCGGGTGTTATTGGTGTTGACCAAACAGTAACACGCGGAAGTTGTGCATCATCTAAAGATGCGCAAGTTATTACTTTTTTAGAGCAGGCTGAAAAAGCAGGTATGTCTACAGGTGTGGTTACAACGGCTCGTATTACACATGCAACACCAGCAGCAACTTATGCGCATACGCCAGAACGTAACTGGGAAGATGATCATGACCTGCCAGTAGAAGCGGTAGAAAATGGTTGTAAAGATATTGCTCGCCAGTTAATTGAACTTCCATACGGTAATGGTATTGAAGTTGCAATGGGTGGTGGTCGTCGCAGTTTTCTGCCTCGCAGCATGGAAGATTTTGAAGATGCAGGAAAAACAGGTGAGCGTGACGATGAACGTAATCTAACTGAAGAGTGGGTTGCTCAGTATGATAATGCTGAATTTATATGGAACAAAGATCAGTTTGATAACATTGATACTGAATCAACAGACCATCTGTTAGGTTTATTTAATCGCTCACACATGCAATATAACTATGATATTCCAAATGATAAAGGTGGTGAGCCGACTGTTGCAGAGATGACTGAAAAAGCGATTGATATTCTGGATAATAATCGTAAAGGTTATTTTTTAATGGTTGAGTCAGGTCGTATCGATCATGGCCATCATGCAGGTAATGCTTATCGTGCACTGGACGACACAATTGCTTTTTCTAATGCCATTAAAACGGCGATGGAAAAAACGGATCCACGTGAAACTCTAATTATTGTAACGGCTGACCATAGTCATGTATTTACTATTGCGGGCTATCCTACTCGCGGCAATCCTATTTTAGGAAAAGTTGTTAGTAATGATAGCAGTGGTGAGCCTGAAGCAGATTACAAGTTAGCAAAAGATGGTATGCCTTATACAGCAGTTAGTTATGCCAATGGTCGTGGCTTTGCTATTTTACCAGCAGGTGGCGATCCTCGCTATGGTCTTCTTGCTGATACAGGTCGTGTAGCTGATTTATCTTTTGTTGATACAGAGGGTCAGGGTTTTCATCAGGAAGCACTTGTTCCTTTATCATCTGAAACACATGCTGCTGAAGATGTTGCAATCTATTCAAAAGGTCCTGGTGCATATCTACTGCATGGTGTTCAGGAGCAGAATGTTATTTACCATGTTATGAATAAGTCTTCACGTATTGAAAAACGCATGAAGAAAAATGAACGTCACGGCGGGTGGTGGTAAGCATCAACTACAGTTGATGTTAAGAATGGGGTAGCCAATGTGGTTACTCCATTTTTTTATAAAGAAGAGGTCTTATATGAAAAAAATAAAATATTTATGGTTAGCCGTTTTTGTTTTTACTTCACAAAATATAGTGGCAGAAGAAATTGAAAAAAATATATCAGCAATGTATGAGAGTCGTTTTATTAAGCTGGCAATCAGGCCTCAATCCAGCAAGCAGCAGTGGAAATTTATTCGTTCTGATAATCGTGTAGAAAAACGCACCGATGATTCTAATCAAATTGAAATATGGCAAAAAGATAAAAATGAAATATCTTATTTCCATATTTTTAAAAATCATAAACGTATAGTGGAATATACCTCAGGTGATCTGCGTTCATTAGGTCAGTACCCTCAGTGGGATTTAGTAAAATATATTATTGATCCTGAAATGCTAAATAAGTTACAGAAAGTTGGTGGCACCAAGATAATGGGGTATTCAGCATCGAAATATAAAGGCCAGTTAAAAGGAATTGATTATGAAATTACCTGGATTGACGAATTAAAGTTGCCTGCATTTATTCGCCAGCTAAAAAATGGAAGTGAGGTAAGTGTGCATTTGCTGTCGCTTTATGCACAGGATGAAATGCCGTGGAAGGCAATTGATACAAGTCAGTATTTGGCAATGGATTATGCGGACTTAGGTGATAATGAGGCTGACCCTGTTTGGGGTGAATTGGTGCTCGGGATGACAAAATAAAAGTGTTTCAGAATTTAGGGGAGTGTTAGAAATTCTGTGTCATTTCTTTACAATAGCAAATAAGAGGAATGAT
>CAZFUY010000027.1:0-28513 GCA_964522445.1 uncultured Thiotrichaceae bacterium
TTCGTTCAAGCTAAGGTCAGAATAACGACCTGTTTGATCTAATAAAGCCATTGAAAGCTCTCCTGTTAAAAAATTCGGTCTGGTCATGCAGGCTTGTGCTGTCTAGCCGCTGCCAGGGTGGTTACTATAATTGTGCTTAAACATAATTAACACTCAATGTTTTTGATTGTTATAATAAGTTATTACTTATGGTTGTAACTAAGATGAAATATAGCTTATGGCTCATGGTAGGGTGCGCCGTGCGCACCAAAAGCCCAATAGTTCAGTATTTTCATGGTGCGCATGGCGCACCCTACATAATATAGATACAGATTTTCCTTAACTTATTGGCATTGTCTCTAAACCCCAATGCCTTCAACCCCTGTGATGCAGAGGATACAGAAATATGGCTCTTAACCTGACTTTTCGTCAGCTCAAGGTATTTGAAGCAGCAGCCCGACACCTGAGCTATACCCGTGCTGCTGAGGAATTACATCTCAGCCAGCCGGGGGTTTCTATGCAAATCAAGCAGTTAGAAGAGGTGGTTGGCTTGCCTTTATTTGAGCAGATTGGTAAAAAAATGCACCTGACCACAGCGGGACGAGAAATATTTGCCTATAGCCAGAGCATTGGTCATTTGCTGGATGAAGCAGAAGCGGTGATGGAGGAACTAAAAGGCGTACAGTCGGGTCGGCTGGCTATCTCTGTTGCTACAACGGCCAGTCACTTTGCTACCCGTTTACTGGCGGCTTTTTCTCAGCGTTATGATGGCGTTACGATTAGTCTGGATATTACTAATCGGGCGAGCCTGCGTGAACAGCTGGATAATAATCAACCAGATCTGGTCATTATGGGGCAGCCACCAGAAGGCATGGATGTAGAATCAGAAACCTTTATGGAAAACCCGCTGGTAATGATCGCCCCCGCAAATCATGCTCTGGTTAAAGAAAATAATATTCTACTAAAGCGATTTGAAGATGAGCACTTTGTTGTGCGCGAAGCAGGTTCGGGTACTCGAAGTGCTATCCAGCGTTTTTTTGGTGAGCACGGTGTGAGTTTTCATACAGGTATAGAAATGAGTTCTAATGAGGCCATCAAGCAGGCAGTAGAAGCTGGGCTGGGTTTAGGTATTGTATCGATTCATACATTAGAACTTGAGCTTGAAACGCAACGTTTATTGATTTTAGATGTGGAAGACTTTCCTATTATGCGTCACTGGCATATTGTGCAGCGCAGTGGGAAAAGGCTGTCACCTGTGGCGCAGGCATTTAAACAGTTTGTGCTGGATGAAGCGGAGCAGTTTATTCGGCTTAGCTCCAGCGTTTAAAAACCAGTGAAGTATTAATGCCACCAAAAGCAAAGTTATTGCTTACAAAATGCTCTATTTCCAGTTCTCGACCATCGCCAGTAATGTAATCCAGGTCTGCGCATTCTTCATCAATATTGTCCAGATTAACGGTGGGAGAGAACCAGTTGTTATTCATCATTTCAATACCAATCCAGGCTTCGATGCTACCGCATGCGCCTAGCGTGTGACCCATATATGATTTTAATGAACTGATAGGTGTGTTGCTTCCAAATACATTTTTAGTTGCCTGTGATTCTGTAATATCACCTCGTGGAGTGGCTGTGCCATGGGCATTGATATAGCCCACTTCTGAAGCGGGAAGATTTGCGTCTTCCAGTGCTTTTTCCATCGCAACCTGCATGGTGGCTGCGTTGGGTTGAGTAATGTGAGTGCCGTCGGAGTTTGTATGATAGCCGATGATTTCGGCGTAAATTTTTGCCCCTCGTGCTTTGGCATGTTCAAATTCTTCAAGAACCAGAGTGGCAGCCCCTTCGCCAATGACCAGCCCATCACGATCTCGATCAAAAGGTCGGGGTGAGGTATGAGGTTTATCATTGCGAATACTGGTGGCAAATAATGTATCGAATACTGCGGCCTGGGTTGCATCCAGTTCTTCTGCGCCGCCCGCTAACATCATGGTTTGCATGCCGTATTTGATGGCTTCGTAGGCATAGCCTATACCCTGGCTGCCGGAAGTGCAGGCGCTACTGGTGGTAATAACGCGCCCCTTAAGCTTAAAAAATACGTCCAGATTTACAGGTGTTGTATGAGGCATCATTTTTAGATAGGTATTTGCATTGATGCCTGCCATTTTGTCATGTACCAGCATGTCGGCAAAATCACGTAAAGCATTGGGTGTGCCAGAGGATGATCCATAGGAAACGCCCATGCTGCCATCCTGAATCTCAGGGTCATCTAAAAGGTTTGCATCGTCAAGAGCTAGCTCTGATGCACGAGTTGACATTAATGCTACGCGTCCCATGCTGCGTATTTGCTTACGCGTATAATGTTCTGGTGTGCTAAAGCATGTTACCGGGCCACCAAGGCGAGTGCGCAAATCTTCATAGCGATTCCAGTTATCCATTCTGGCTATGCCGCTTTTTTTATTTTTTAAATTTTCAAAAACTGTCTGCCAGGTCTGGCCTATTGGCGTGACAGCAGACATGCCTGTTACAACAACCCGTTTCATTAACAAATCCCACCATTAACTGATATGACCTGACGGGTAATATAACCTGCCAGATCTGAACATAAATAACTGACAAGGCTGGCCACTTCTTCTGTTTTGCCGGCACGGCGCATGGGGATGATCTTTAAGGCTTCATCCACGGGCGCATCCTTGATCATATCGGTTTCAATAAGACCCGGTGCTACACAGTTGACAGAAATTTTACGTTTAGCCATTTCTACTGCCAGCGCCTTGGTTGCGCCAATTATACCTGCTTTTGCGGCGCTGTAATTGACCTGTCCCCGGTTGCCTATAATGCCAGAAACAGATGCAAGTGTGACAATTCGTCCGCCCTGTTTTGCTCTTACCATGGGCATAATTAGAGGATTTAGTACATTATAAAAACTGTCCAGATTGGTATGAATTACGCTGTCCCAGTCGTCTGAGCTAAGGGCCGGGAAGGCGTTATCTCGGGCGATTCCTGCGTTGCAGATGACTCCATAATATGCGCCGTGAGTTTCAGTATCGGCTTCTAGCTGCTCTAAGCACTGCTTGCGGTCTGATACATCAAATTGCAGAATGCGAGCTTTTCTGCCCATGGATTCAATTTCTTTATGTACTAATTCAGCATCTTTAATACGACTGCGGCAATGTAAAATGATATCAAAACCGTCTTCGGCCAGCTTCAGGGCAATGGCTTTGCCAATGCCTCGACTAGAACCTGTAATAAGAATTGTGCGTGACATAAGATCGACTTTATTGGGGTTGGTAAACATTTAAGCTGGCTTCTGCCAGCAACTGGTCAGATGAAATCTGACAATCAAAAACACCCAGCTCATCACTCTGGTAGCTTCTATCTATTGAAATATTAAGAATACTACCTAACTGGAAGCTGCTTACATAGGGCGTGTACTTGCGAGTGCCAAGTAAATACCCGGGCTTGATGGCTTTGCCTTTTTGTATGGCGTGTACACCTGCCCATGCTGCGATGGTTTGAGCCATATATTCAATGCCAATCCAGGCGGGTACTTCATTGTTTTCGTTTAGAAATTCTGAGTTTTTAGTAATGTAAACCTGGGATGTAAGGCTGTTATCATCAAAGCTGATAACTTTATTAATCAGTGACATATTATCTCGATGTGCCACAAGTTCATCAATTGAATATTGAGTGATGTCGATGTTCATGCTTTTCCCAGAATAATGCTCACATTATTGCCGCCAAAGGCAAATGAGTTGCTCATAACTCTTGCTGTATTTTCAGTGGCTGCGGATTCTACCAGATTCAGCGGCTGTAAGCTTTCATCCTGTTGATGATCCCATATATGAGGGGGTAATTGCCCCTTCTTATTGAGATTTGATAATGTTAGCCAGCAGTGTGCCAGTTCAATTGCGCCTGCTGCCCCCAGGGTATGACCTGTCATAGGCTTGGTACTGCTACAGGGAATATCAGAACCAAATACGCGATGCATGGCTTTGCTTTCCATGTCATCATTTTTAGGTGTTGCTGTGCCGTGTAGATTGACATAATCGATTTGTGTGGCATCCAGGTTAGCGTCTAATAATGCAGCTCGCATTGCGTTTTCAGCGCCATCACCTTCAGGATGCGGGGCTGACATATGATGTGCGTCGGATGACTCGCCCGTGCCCAGTAACTGAATTTCAGATTTATGTTTATCAAGAATAAATAAAGCCGCACCTTCGCCAATAGTAATGCCGCTGCGGTTATGGCTAAATGGATTGCAAATTTCAGCTGAAACAGATTCCAGAGAGCTAAAGCCATTAAGGGTTAATTTGCACAGGCTATCGATTCCGCCAACTATTGCCGCATCACAGATACCAGCCTGAATATAATTTTTTGCGCTGGAAAAAACTTTGCCACTGGAGGAGCAGGCGGTAGATATCGTAATGGCAATATTTGTCAGGCCAAGATACAGAGCCAGAAACTCTGCAACACTGCCCATTTCCTGTTTTCTGTAATGGTGTTCTTCGGGAAACTGTCTGTCTGTGAGATATTCAGCTAAAGCAGATTCGCCTTCGCGTATGCCGGCTGTGCTAGAACCAAGAACCACGGCTATTCTATCTTTGCCATAACGATCAATTAGATTATCAACCTCATCTGAAATCTGAGCCAGTGCAGCCAACGTGAGTTGGTTGTTGCGACATTTATAGATGGCATAACGATCATCAATTTCAGGAAGAGAGCAGCTAACCTCGCCGACAATAACGTCAGCATTTATTAATAAATCTGCCTTACTTACCATGCCTTTTTGTGAGCCGCTAAATAAATTATTCACTACTTCATTCTTATTTGCGCCTAATGGGCTGACTATTCCAAGGCTGGGTAAATAAAGTCTGGTTGTGTGCGGATTCATAGTTTGTCCACGGCTAATGTTTTTATGTGAACGGTGTAGCCCCTTTTTAGATGTTTATAGGTCACATCCTTATTCCACTGTTTGTTATTAGTAAAGCGAATAGTTATTATCGGCTCATTGTTATTTAGAAGCTGGCGACCAAGTTTATCAAATTTTAAAGATGCTGTGGTCTGTTGCAGTTGCTGATTTAATTTTTTAACAGGCCAGTAAATTAATTGCAGGTCGGCTAATAAATATTCAATATCTAGTTGTGATCCAAGTGTGGGAGAAGCTTCCAGTACATACAGATTATTTTCTGAGTAGATTGAAAATAATTTCATACCAATATGGCTTATGCCGACCATTTTAAATGAATGATCTGAAATTTCGAGTTTGCCAATAAACTGATGCTGCTGCCCATTAAAATCAATGCTCACGCTCTGGGTGAGACTAACGGCTGTATCGAGAGCCATTGGTGGAAGTAATGATATATTTAGGTTTTTATCTAAAGTGATAACGGGAAGACTGCTGTGTTCTTTTTTTAAAGGAGCAGAGCAGCTGCTTAAAAAAGATATGAGTAGAAAGAATATAGTTATTGCAGCAGGAAAATTCATAATAAAAATTAATCTGTTTTAGCTGTTGTTGAACTAAAGTTAAGGCCTGCTATTGGTGAAAGCAGAAAAGCCAGACTAATACCCGTTAATACAATCAAGCCAAAACTATGTAATACAGGTGTATTGCTAAGGGCGAGCAGGCCAAATGAAAATATAGTTGTTAATGCGGATAATAAAATAGCGAGCATTGTAAATTCAGATTTGCTTTTATTTTCAGCGAAAAATAAAGTGTAATCAATGCCAATGCCTAAAATTAATATTACGGCTAATAGATTAAAATACTGTAGTTTAATATTGAGTAACACCGCAATAGATAAAGCGCCAAGAGCGGCTAATAGTGGTGGCAGAATAACCAGTATTGATTTGTACCAGTTGTAACGAAAAACCAGAAAAACAAATATCAGGCCATAGGCTATAAAGATTAAATTGCCCGCATATTCACGATATTTTTTAAGCAAGGCAGAAATATTATCTACATAATCAATAAATTGAATTCCCGGCGGCGGTGTTAATGCTTTTAAAGCATTGATATCTTTAATGCCATATAAACTAATGATGCTGGCATATTCATTGCTATTATCCAGTCTTCCAATCCAGTGAAATTTAGATGGTAAAGAATATTCTGTGGTCAGCCAGTTATTTATATTTAAAGTATTTTTATTGCTGATAAAGTCAGTGATAATATCTTCAGTTTTTGATCTGGAAAATCCTATATCAAGAAGATATTGTTTTAATACAGAGTGTTCGTTATTGATATTGCTTTTAAGTAAGTTAAAATTATTAAGCTGGCGCTTTTGAGAAGGTGAATAAATGGCTGTGCCCTGATAGCTGGCCAGTTTTTCTTCAGCAACAAGATTGTTGAGTGATTTATATAAATCTTCTTCTAGTTGCAGAACTTTTTCTGCTGAATCAGCTTTGACTAAAAAAAACTGGTTCTCTCCATTAGTGTGGATGGCATTCTTAATCTGTTTTTCTTCAGCAACAACCTGTTCTGATTTGCTTTGCAGGTTGCGGATATTGTCATCATTTTCCAAATGAAAATATAGAAAAGATCCAGATATTATTATTGATAGAAATATGAATGTATGTAGCTGGCGTTGTGATATTTTATTCCACAGGGATAAAAAACTTGCTGAAATAGATAAGGCCATTGAAGGGTTTGAATTTTTGTTTTTTCTGCTTAATGATGGATAAATAAATAGCACGCAGCAGTAGGCGGCTAATATACCAGTGGCAGAAAAAACAGCTATTTGCCTTAAGCCCGGAAAAGGAGCAATAGCCAGAGTCAGGTATGCCATTGTACTGGTAAGCATGCCCATGCTTATGCCGGGAAGTATGTTTTTTATTATTGTGCTGTTGTTATTGTTGTCGAGCTGCTCGGTAAAATAATGGAATGAGTAATCGATAGAAACACCAATCAGGCTTGATCCAAATACAAGCGTAAAAATATGAATTTCATTAAAGACAATAAAGCAGGCAGACAGGCCAAGTAAAATACCTGAAAAAATTGATACAAGGCTAAGTAACAGAGGGGTAAATGATTTAAAGGTTATGAATATAAGTATCAGTATGCCTATGATAGAGCCCGCGCCAATAGTGGCTATTTCCTGTCTCGCTGAATTTGTGCCTGCAATTGCGTGATGAATAGCGCCCATGGAAAGAATATAGGTGTCTTTTGATGATGCAATGACTTTGCTTTTTGCCTGTTGATAAAACTGGCTAAATTGTGTTTGTAGATTAAGTGAATACACGTCATTGATTATTTCAGTTGAAATAAAAACATAATGTTTATTATTGTAATTGCTCCATAAATGATTGTTTTCAATGCTCAGATTTTCAGCAAGGCTACTTTGTTCTTCCAGAAAATCATGAAAAGTAAAAAATGGATCATTCTCCAGTTGATTGCTGGCTAAAGCGTTCATTGGATTATATAGATGTCTTAATGCCTGTTGAACGATGCTTTGCGGGTTGTTTTGTTGCAGTAATTCTCTGTGTGAGGCGCTTAGTAATTTATTACGGTAAGGGTAGTAAGTCAGGTATATTTCTTTTTGCTGGTTATCACTGATGGTGTAAGTCGTTTTAGAAAACAGCTTTGATTTTTTTAGTTGGCTATAAAAAATATCAGCTGATTCAAGAGCCTTTGTTTTTTCTTTGTGTCCAACCAGGAATACAACTTTCTTGCCAATGTTCTCTGTTATTTTACTTACTGCGTTTTCAGTAACGGGGTCGTATTCAGATTTGGGCAGTAGTTTTATAATGCTGCTTTCAATTCTAGCCCCATTGTTTAGTTTTGAAACCAAATAAGCAGAAGAGATTAGAATAATTAATATCCAGACCCCGAACTTTGTGGTGTTGCTAAAATTCAAAGCTTTTCTCTTCTTCGTCACTCAAATGATGGTTTTTATTTGATGGGTTTATAAAATCAATTTGTGTGCTGTCCTGATTTTTCTCGCTAAAAACAATGTTTTTTATTTGTTCGTCACCTGTTAATGATATTTCGTTAAAAATCTTATTTAAAGGTGATGATAGTGGTGTTAGAAAAATTGTCCATTTTTTAGTGTTGCCCTGATAGGTGACAGAAAAGTATTGCCTAATAGTTTTAATGTCACCAGTAAATAATGCCTGAAAAATAATGTAAAAGCTCTGCATCCCTGATAGTTTCTTTTGAGTTTTTACAGGCGTTCCATTTTGCAGGGAAATCTCAGTTATTTTGTTTTCGCTGATAATCAGTTTTGACTGGAATGGTTTATTTATTTTCCAGATAATACCTTTGTCAGCAGAAAACAATATATTACCTCTTGAAATTAAGGGTGAGCTAAGAATTTTTATATGTTTTTTCTGAATAAAATCACTGCGAAAAAAGTTATTTTTTTGCAGCTTATCTATTACAGAGAAAAAAACAGATGATTTGTCGGAGAATTCCACATTTTTTTTATCAGCGGCGAACAGGGGTTGATTAATGCAGAATAATAAAAATATCCCGCTTAGAAGATAGTGTCTGAACTTCACTATTTGAGTCCTAGTTTTTCCAGTAAAATATCAGGGGATACCAGGCACATTTCATTTGTTCTCATATCTACAGCAACCTGAATGGTGTGCCCTTTGGTTAGTTTTGTACCTGTTTTAGCGTCACTAATCAGATACTCAACTTTCATTCTGTTTTCATGTTCTGTTAGTTTTGCGTGAATGCATATTTTCTGCCCATAAGTTGCTGGCTGGATGTAGCGTAGTTTTACATCGATGACTGGCCAGGCGTAATAAGACTGACGCATTTGCTCATAATTGTAATCAATTTTATCTAATAGCTCGGTACGTGCCATTTCGAAGTATTTTACATAGTGTCCATGCCAGACGATTTCCATTGGATCAATATCGTGGAATGGAACTTTAATAATAAGCTCTGCTTCGATCATATCAGGCCTGTTCGAACAGTGACCAGCTCTGATTCTGGATGGATGAAATCATCTCACGGAGCATGGATTCCAGCGGGCGGTCTTCATCAAGAAAATCAAATTTTTCAAAAATCTGATTTTTAAATGCGAGTAAATCTTTGTTTAATGTGGCTTCATCTATTTCATTATTTCGTAGCCGTATTTCAATGCCCTGACAAACAGCCAGTAGTTCAGCTGCTGCAACCTGCTCCGTTAATTCCAGAACCCTTAAGCAGTCTCGAGCGGCTATTGTGCCCATGCTTACTTTATCCTGGTTATGACATTCTGTTGATCGGGAGAAAACACTGGCGGGCATGGTTAGCTTTAGAGCTTCGGCAGTCCAGGCAGAAGTGCCAATCTGCACGGCTTTAAATCCGTGGTTGATGCTGGCACGTTCAGGACTAGCACCAGAAAGATTAGCGGGCAGGCCATGATTAAACTTGGTATCCATTAACAAAGCCATTTGCCTGTCCATTAAATCAGCCAGATTGGCAACACAGTTTTTCATTGAATCCATAACAAATGCAATGTGTCCACCATAAAAATGACCGCCATGTAAAACATGCTCGCCTTCGCCATCAATAATCGGGTTGTCATTGGCGCTATTTAATTCATTTTCGATAAACTGCTGCATCCAGGGCAGGGAATCTTTAAGAACGCCAATAACATGAGGGGCGCAGCGAATAGAATAACGATCCTGCAAACGACTTGAGTTGCGAGGGTGTTCGTGGTGATTGAGATCGTGGCGAATCCATTCGGCGATCTGATTTTGCCCCTGATGAGGTTTTACACTAAACAATATGTCATCAAAATGATTGCTGTTACCCTGAAGAGCGATAGATGCCATAGAGGTTATTCTTGTAACCAGCCGACTAAGATATTCAGCTCTATCCCAGGCTGCACAGGCAATAGCCGTCATCACAGCCGTGCCATTCATAATCGCCAGCCCTTCTTTGGGACGTAGCTTTAGTGGTGTGATGTTGTTTTCTTTTAGCACGTCAAGGGTGGGGCGCTGTTCACCTTTATATAGTACTTCACGCTCACCTATTAACGTGGCCGCTACATAAGAGAGAGGTGTCAGATCGCCGCTAGCCCCTACTGAGCCTTCTTCGGGGATAATGGGAGCAATATCATTGTTAATAAAGGTAACGATCTGTTCCAGTAGTTCCATGCGTACGCCAGAGTAGCCCTGGGCTAATGATGACAGGCGTGTTGCCAGAGTCGCTATGGATAATTCATGTGTTAGATATTTGCCCAGACCGCAGCCATGAAAGCGGGTCAGGTGTACGGGCAATTCTTCAATCTGGTGAGCAGGGATGCTAACTGTACAGGAGTCGCCATAGCCTGTGGTTACGCCATATATTACACCTTCCTCTTCCAGTAAATTATCAAGAAACTTTGCGCCTTTTGTTACTTTTTGTACAAAGCGGTCACTGGATGATAGATGGGCTTTCTGGTTTCCTTTGGCAATCGAAACTATATCCTGAATGGAAATGTTATTTTCGCCAAAGTAAGTTGTGCTTGTTTTAGTCATATTGCCTGTATCTTATTTCAATAAATTGGATGATATCCCTGATATCGTTATTACGTGCTAATTGTCTGATGGGCTTGGGGGTGCCCAGATATCAAAAAAATTAAACCATTGAAAAGGTGCTTTATGGCAGTAATATTCCAGTCTTTTAGCATATTGCTGTGCAAATAAGCGAATGTCCTGTTGTCTGGTTTTTCGAGATAATTTAATTTCATCAGAAAATGGCTCAAGATAAATACGATAGCCATCCTGCTCTTTTAGACAAAACATTAAGTATACAGGGCATTTAAGCAGGCTTGCCAGAATAAAAGGTCCCTGTGAGAATTCGGCTGGCTCATTAAAGAAATCAACGACACAGTTTCGATTGACCGAATTTATTGCGGTTCGATCCCCCATGGTGACAATCATTTCTCCCTGGTCGATTTTGTTCTTTAATAAAATACCTGTGTCTGGGCTTATCTGGTTTACGTGTATTAAATGATTGTTGATATTGGGGTTAACTTTTTTTAGCGTATTGCTAAAGTTTTTAGCATTTTGAGTAAACACCAGAGCATTCATTGTGAACTCTTCAATTTTATCTGCAAGTGCGCGGCTAAGTTCGATATTACCAAGATGGGCACTAATAATCATTGCGCCCTGTTTATTAGCTGCGTGATCAATAAAAATTTGCGTATCATCAAAGTGAACCTGTTCAGAGGTGATTTTCCCAGACCATGATGAAACCTTATCCAGAGCCGAGAGACCAAAACTTAAAAAGTGTCTGTAGCTAGTCCATAAAGTAGGTGGTGATGGAATAACAGGGTTGCCAGATTTATGAATCTTCTGTAAATATTTAAATGATGCGCGTCGAGATGTTGAATTTGTTGCAAAAAAGTAGGCAACAACAACGGCTACAAAGCCAGAAGAAATCTTGTGGCCTAATATTTTATAAGCCAGTAGTAGCGTATAAATACCAAAGGCGCTGCCTCTTTCAGTTATTGCAGACCAGTGATTCTCATTCTTTGTTTTTTCAGGAAAAAATTTTCTATAAACCAATAAAGGTGATCTTAATAGCATTCCAAAAAACAAACGGGTGTGCATTTTTGTAATTAACCAGTTGTCTTTAATGTAATTAAAATGTGAAATGCCAGTTTCTGGATAGTGTACTTTTGTTTTTAATATAATAACGGGAATAGATGCCCATACGATTCTAACCAGAATACTGGTGTCGTAATCCATTCGTTTACCAATTTTTGAACTGTTTACTATTTTATTAGTTGCCTTAAGTGGGTACATTCTAAAGCCGCACATTGAGTCGATAGGGTGTAGTGTTAAAGTTTCAATGGCAACCCAGAAATGCGTGATGTTTCGAGCGATCTTTCTTGCTTTAGGTATTGATTCATCATAAACAGGATGTCCACAAATTAAAGCCTGTTCATTATTTTTTGCATTCTTAATAAATTCAGGGATGTCTTTTAAATTATGTTGCCCATCGGCATCCACCTGTAATGCGTGAGTGAATTCCATATTCTCAGCTATAGCGAAAGCTTTTGTGACGGCAACGCCTTTTCCCTGATTTATTTCAAGGCGATGTGTAAAGCAGTTTTTGAATTTTGTTTTTAATTCTTTAATTTTTTCCTGTGTTTTTATATTGCTGCCATCGTCAATAATAATGCAGGGTAAATTAAAATCGCATACGGTAGAAACCGTTTTTTCAATGGTGTCTGCATGGTTGAAAATGGGAATGATTACACAGGGATTAAAAGACATGATGTATTTATTTTTTCATCCCAGTATTATTCGGCCAGATGAAAATTTGGCATGTGAAGACTTAAAGCTGTAATTTAATTTATTACTGTCTTTTTTATAGCTCAGAGTCAGTGTGACAAGTTCATTTGGAACAATAAAATTATAAAACTTAATAACTTCCATGCCTTTAAAGTCGCCTGTTACATTTAAGTATTCTTTAGCAAATTTAATGGCCCAGTCTATTTGTATAACGCCGGGAAGAACAGGGTTATCAGGAAAGTGGCCATTGAAGTAATACAGGTTTTCCAGGATATTTAATGATAACTCAATTTTGTTTTCACCCGTTTTATTGATTTTATCAATAGCAGGTTTTGTTGGTGAGTTTGAGTTTGAGTTTGAGTTTGAGTCTGTGTCCGTAAATATTTTTTTCAGATCCTGTTGGGTTGTTTTTCCCTGTGGGTTGGTGGGTATTTGTGAAACATAGCGCCATTTTCTGGGCAGTACTACGGCTTCAAAATATTGGCCAAGGTGTTTTTTTAAAGTCCCATTGAGTATGCGTTTGTTATTGCTTTTTAAAAAATCATCCCCTTTGTTATTCAATGTGGCAACTATTGCAAGTATGCTGCGTTTTCCATCCAGTACTGTTGATGCGCAATCAGAAATAAAAGGATGTGTTTTTAGCTGGTTTTCCAGCTCTGTAAGTGATAGCCGTTTTTCTTCAATTTTTACAATCTTATCCGTGCGTCCCAGATGTTCAAAACGATTATTTTTTATATCCAGAGAAATAATATCGCTAGTTGAATACCAGTCGCCTGAACCTTCAAAAGGTGATTTTATAATTAGCGTATTATCTTCTGAATTTTGTTTGATTTCTATTTCTGAAAAAACTGTCCAGCTCTGGCTGTGCCTGTTATCTGTTTGCTGACGATGAGCGATGCCTCCGGTTTCTGAGCTTCCAAAAACTTCAGTTACAGGAAAGTCTAGCAGGCTACTTAATTTCAGTGCGGAAGGTGTATCCAGTGGCCCGCCAGATGAGAATACACGGTGAATTTTATTTTTAGCCTGATTAAAATCTATTAGTTCAGGGATGCGTTTTAAGTGTGCAGGACTCGATATTAATATGTTGTCAGCAGACTGTAATATTTTTTCCAGCATTTTTTCTGGATATTGATAGGTTGTTGCGTCAAAGCAACGTCCACTGCATAGCGGCCATAATAATCTAAATATTAAGCCATAAATATGCTGGTGAGAAACGGTTGAGCGTATAATAGCATCACCAATAGACTCGCCCCAGAGTTGTTCAAGTATGCGGAACTCTGATTCTAGCTGATAAAGTTTTTTAATAATTTTTTTTGGCTGCCCGGTTGAACCGGATGTGAATAAAATTAATTCCAGATCATTATCTGGAAAATCTATTGTTGCAGCGGCTGGCGTTAGTTTTTTATCTGCAATGATCTGGCTTGTTGTGATGTTTGTTGGTTCTAAAATTAAATCGCTAAAGATATGGCTGATTTCACTTTCTATAGATTTAATAAATTCTGGCTTTGCATTAGGTAAAAGAACAGGTGTTTTATTGCAGTAAAAAATAGCCAGTAAAGCAACTGCAAAATAGTAACTGTTATCAAAGTAGAGGGCTATTTTGTTTTCTTTTATTTTATTTATCTGAGTGATTGCCTGCTGAATGTCAGCCTGCATTGTTTTACCGTCGATTATTTCTTCATTTACGATGGTGATAGTGCTTTGACTGGCTAATGACAGAACTGACTGTTGCAGTGTTTTTAATCTGTTTGTGCTTCTATCCATGATTATGCGTTTCTCATTTTTACTGTTCGAACTGCGTATTCAACTGCAAACAAAAGTCCCATTAATAAATAGGCAATTAACCCATTATAAAGCGTCCAGACTTCCAGTGAAGAAAATAGAACGGTATAGCCTGAAATGGTGATATTAAAAATAAAAAAGATGCACCATATTTGAGTGACTTTTCTTGTGTAGATAATGGCTTTTTCTGGTAAGTCGGGTGTTTTGATGCGAGCAAAGCGCTCAATGATTGAGGGTGGCTTTATAAGCGTGTAGCCAAATAAAATGAGTAATGCAAAGCTCACAGCAATGGGATTTAACTGTACATATAAAGGATCATTAAACGTAACGATTAAAATGCCAGTAATGGCGCTTGCAATGCTAATGCCTATTAAAGGTTTGAGTTGTTGAAGGGTTGTGTTTTTAGTTAATAGACTAATTCGTAATAATAAAACAGCAAGAAGCATTATGCCCAGATAGCGAGGTTCAAAATACTGTAGCCCGTAGTAAACGGCTAAGGGGTACAGTATTAATATTACTGAAGCTAATATAAACAGGATGCGTTGCATTTTTATATTGGGCGTTAATCATGAATAAGTTTATGTACGGCTTCAACAACGTCCTGTACGGTTCGAACGCTTCTGAAGTCATCAGGTTTAACTTTTTTTCCAGTTAGTTTCTGGAGCTTAACAACCATATCTATGGCATCAATGCTGTCCAGATCCAGTTCTTCATAAAGACGTGCTTCAGGTACTATGTCGCTTTTATCTATTTCAAATAGCTCTGCAAGTACAATTTTTATTTGTTCAAGAATTTCTTCATCGGTTTGCATGGTAGAGCCTTACTTATGCTTTGTTGGATTCAATCAGTTTTACAAGTGTTGCAACTGATTCAAAATGTTTTTTTGTTTCATCTGAATTAGAGTCGATTTTCAGATTATATTTCTTATGCAGGCTCATGCCTAATTCTAGAGCATCTATTGAGTCAAGACCTAAGCCATCACCAAATAATGGTGCATCTGTGTCAATATCATCTGCTGAGATATCTTCGAGATCAAGTGAGTCGATAATTAATAATTTAACTTCGAGTGCTAAATCAGTCATTAGCAAAAACTTCCTTTTGATAATAATCTTGCAAAAAATTAGTTAGTCTTCTTGATGCCAGAGGCATGTTGTCTTTGTTGTCTATAAAGGGTGATACTTTTATTTCGTCTTTAATTGCAACATAGAGATGCAAAGGGCCATTTTTAGGTATTTGATACCAGCGCTCTTCTTTTGTTAGTGATGATGGTTTACAGATAATGGTTGCTGGCAATAGATCTTTGCCGCTTCTTAGTGCGATATTAGCCGCGCCTCGTTGAAATTTGTAGCTACTGCCGGGAGTGGTTCGTGTACCTTCCGGGAAAATAATTAGAGAACGCCCATCATTTATTGCATTAGCACAATCGTTAAGTAGCTGTTCTGGTGATGAGTTGTTTATATAGCCTGCTGCCTTAACTGCGCCGCCAATCAGGGGGTTTTTCCATAATGATTGTTTCACAATGCAATCTGTCTCTTTCATTAGTGAAATTAGCACAACCACATCAATGAGTGAGGGGTGATTAGCAATAAGCAGGCTGTTGCTTTCTGAATTGAGTCGCTCTTCGCCATAAATGTGTACTCGCAATACGCCAACAAACTGCATTAGAAAGACAAAAAAGCGGAATCCATAATGGACAACCCTTTGAGCCATTAAATTCTTTTTATTCTGGCTGATGGGTAAAATATTTATTACAGGGAAAACGCTAATTGAAAGAATGAGTCCGCCTGTTCCAAAACAGAAGAAACATAATCCCGTTGCTAATATGCGCCAGTAGTAGTTCAAATTAGGCAATTGAAATTCCCCAGTTCCACGACAGTCTATCTCCTGCTATTTTTAAGGTTTTTCTCCTGCCGCTTAGTAGCTGTAGTAGTGATAACCCATGTTGTTTAGTGGTCGTGGATTCTATCAAATTGTTGGATGATAGTGAAAGCTTCATTCCTGTGTCGTTTAGAGATAATAGCAGGGCAAGGGAAAAGGGCTTTTCTGGCATATCAGAATACTGGCTGTAATGAGGGTGTAGCGGCTCTTCTGCAAGTACCAGTAGTACCCTGTTTTGCTGACCACCTGTAAGCTGGCATACGGCTTCAATAAAGCCCATTTCAAGAGAATCTGCACCAGCTGCTATGGCTGTAGAAGGAGATTGGTCTTTATTGGCAATGGCGTACATGCCTGAAGCTGTGTTATGTACAGAGGTGCTGAAGCCAGTGGGCGATATTGCTGTGTTATGTGCTATATCTTCCAGTAGTTTAACGGTTGTATTGAGTTCCCCGTAGCGAGATACAAATACCGTAGAAACAGGATCTTCTTTCTGTATGCAGTCGAAGGCTGAAACCAGCGCGAGTTTACTTAATCCGCTTAAGCGCCGCCTGAACATGGCGGGTAAAAACTTTACATTGGGAGAGCCCTGATCATCGATCAGGTTAATATCGCCCGTCCAGTTTTGCCATTGGTCGTGTGTTTCAATGCCGGGAGCCCAGGCACTCCATTTTTCAATTGTTGCTGTTGCAGAAATCATCTCAAACTGTGGTAATAAATTTAAACTAAAAGGTTGATAAAACTAGAAAGCAGATTTCTTTTCGTGTGCTACATACGTTGATGGCGAGCTGTCTGAGCAGCAATGGGCATTAATTTGTATATTTGCAGGAGTAGCGAAAAGAAGGCGCATTATATGCTAATTTTTAGATGCTATCAAAAACACAGAAATAAATGTATTTTCTATCGGATTTGATTTTTCTTAAATCGGTATAAATGGGGGTGATGATAAATATATGTATGCTTTTTCTTTTTTGATGGTATGCCGTATAACCAAAAACAGTTATATAATCATGCCGGATTTTTGAGTTGTATGGTTGCTTTAGGGGATATGATAATTTTATCAAGGGTTCAGTTATCAAAAACTGCATATTTTGGCTCTTTAATGCTATTAATCATATTTTTGATATCAGGTTGTTCAGGCCGGTTAATATTAGCGCCAGAAGCCTCTATAACTCGCCTGGCACAGGGAGGGGGCTGGAAAAATGAAGTGGACAGGCTGGTAAATCCGCTTATAAAAAGCAAAGAAAACGTTGGTGTTGTCGTTGCTATACTTGATGAGAATCAGCAAACAGAAATATTTCCCTATGGACTCAGAAACAAGGAGAGTCAGCTGCCTGTTAATAAAGAAACGCTATTTGGCGTAGGTTCGGTAACTAAATCTATGGTTGTATCCTTAATGCTGGTATTAAACCAGCGGGGTATTTTGTCCATCGATGATAAAATTGGTGATCTGTTTCCTGCGGATATTCAATTTAAAGATCCACGTATTCGTGATATTACCTTTGCACAATTAGCCAGCCATACTTCTGGTTTGCCTAGGGAGCCGGTAAAAATTGAAAGCTTAATAGCACTGATTTATTACACCTTTACTAATAAAAATATCTATTCTCATCTTACTAAAGAGGCTATTTATAATTATTTGCAGGAGCTTGAATTGCCGCAGGATCCAGTCGCAGAGCCAACCTATTCTAATATTGGTATCGGCTTGCTGGCGCACTTTCTAACTCTGAAAACAGGCCAGGATCTGGAATCTCTGCTCAATCAATACCTATTTAAACCTCTTGATATGAAGCATACTGTTATTGCGCTCAAGCCAGAAGATAAGGCCAGGCTTGCAACGGGTTATGCGGGTGATCAGCCCAAGTTTATTCCTCGAAATACGCCGTTGGAAAACTGGACATTTAGTTCTGTAATGGTAGGTACTGGAGGGGCGTATTCAACGGCTGAAGATCTTATTCGATATTTAAAAGCTCATTTGGGCATGTCTAATACCTCTCTGGATGTGGCTTTACAAAAGTCTCGTAAGATTCTGGGGCAGGATGGTTCTCATTTTTTAACCATGGGCTGGTATGTTGATTACCTTTCAGAGTACGGAACTTACCTTTATTATTACCATGGTATGATATCGGGTTTTAACTGTTATATAGGCTTTGAGCCAGTTAGCCAGGTTGCAGTTGTGGTGCTGAGAAATAACTTCAACTGGGAAGATGTTGTGGGGCATAACTTATTGCTACGATTATCTCGTTATGTATCCTATAAAAAGTCAAATATTATAATGAGTGTCAATCGCTAGTTGTTTATACTATGGTAATAATACTAATAGATTGTATGGAAAGTTTATGGATTTTTTATCTCGACTAAATTTTATGCGGTTAACTGTAACAAAGACTCTGTTAAGTGCATTCCTGGTCTTGCTCTGTTTTAGTGGTACAGCAATAGCATCTTCTATTCAGCAGCAATTTAATCAGCAATATCATGAACTCAAAACATATATAGTGGCGCTGGATAAAGCTAAATGGCGGTTAGATACTGCTGAGGTTGAACTTGAATCAGAAAGAAAAGAACTGATCCGTTCAGAGAGAGAAAAAAATACCGCGCACAATAAGCTGAAAAAACTTCGTCGTGCAGAAGAGCAGTTTACGGACATTGATTTTGGTTCTCAAATCAATGATCAACGTAACAAAAGAAAAGAAGCTATCCAGTCTCATGCTAATCATAAGCAAATTTATGAGAGCCATAGATCAAAAGTAAGAACACTTAGAATTACTTATGAAAAACTGCTGACACAGGTATCTAACAAGCAAAATACGGTTCGACGACTGGTGGATCAGTTAATTGAAGCCGATATTAACCGTCAGTTAAGTTCTTTACGTAATTCCAGACGAATTAAAGTATCTACCAGTGAAACCTGTAGCCTGAGTATTACCAAAGATGCCTGTCGAGATAAAGCCAGAGCGAAAGCAGAGCGGCTTGCTTCTGAGAAGGGGTCAGTTGTTGTGGTTTCATCCGTTACTGAAATGAAAAATTTTAAGCTATCCAAAGATCAGGCTAAAAGTCGAGTAAAAGCACGTATCTCAGATATAAAAGTATTAAAAGATAGCTATGACCTAACAGCGGATAAAAATGGCTGGCGCGTGTCATATGCAATTAGTGCGCTGGTGACACCGATTATTACCCGGGGAATGAAAGATGAATTACGCTTTCAGTCAATGCGTAATTTGAATATTGATAAAAGTTTATTAAAACCAGTAATCGCTGTAAAAGCAGTTAAAAAACGTATTGTTCAAAAACGCCAGAATAAATATATTGCAGAACCTGTTGTGCATCAGGCTGATGACAGTTTTGATGATGATTTAATTCAGGGCTGGTCAAAATCATATCAGCGCTATAATGCCAATGCTATGCGCAATAAAGCTAAAGCAGAAAAGAGCAAAGCAGGCAATAGTAGTTTTGAGGAAGATTAAATATGTTACTGCGATTAATATGTATGCTTGCTGCCGTATTTATATTGAGTGCATGTAATAATTCTGGTGTAAAGTCATCTGCTGGTGATGATCAGGTCATGCCACCAGACTGGTTTTATAATCCTGGTAATAATCAATATTTAGGTGTTACAGGTGCTGCTCCAGTGCAGGACTTTGGTGGTATTGATGCGCAGAGGCGAGTTGCATTAATTCGGGCAAGAGCTGAATTAGGGCGTATTGCTAAAGTGCATGTTGATTCAGAAAATAATATAAATACAACCGTTAATTCTAATGGTGTAGTTAAGTCCAGTAATAGTTATATTAAATTGACCAGTGCAGAGGTTCTGGATTTAATTGATGCTGAAATTAAAGAAGAGTGGATTCACCCAAAAACAGGTGAATTATATATCTGGCTGGTACTTCCACATAAATAATAAATTAGAATTATTTCAGGAGAAAATAATGTTAAATAAAATATGGCCGAAGCGTATAGCTATAATGTTATCGGTTTTCATGCTGGCTTCCTGTGAGACAGTTGCCGTTTATGATAAGTTGGGTGGCGATATGATTAATAGCTCAGGCGTTTATACACTGGTTAATCTACACCCAGATATAAGGCGTTCACGTTTGTATGCTATTAATTATCAGGGTGGCGATTTAATTCCTTTATGTACAGAAGTTACCTTGTTAAAAGCAAGTAAAAATGTGCTTAAATTTGAAGTGATTAGTACAGGGCAGCGGTACACTTATAGAAATCATAAAGCTGCGGTTGAGCCACTGGCTGCGCATCTATCTAATTTCTTTGGGCGAAAATGTAATACCAGTAAAGTAGAGCGCTTAAGCAGCATTGATCAGAAAGGTATTCGTGAAGGTGTTGCTTATGAAGGTATGAGCCGTAATGGTATTATCCTTGCTATGGGTTATCCTCCGCGTCATAAAACACCTGATTTAATGGCATCACGATGGGTGTACTGGAAAGATCGTCGTAGACTTATTGTTGTTAAGTTCGGTGAAGATGGTCTTGTTAATCGAATTGAAGATTAATTAAAATACAAAAAATTTAAAGGCATCAATCATAAAAGTTGATGCCTTTTTTTATTTATAAAAATTAATTATGCGTCTCCTTTCATCGCATAATCAAGCTTAAATATATTTATTGTCTGATTGACTGGCCAGTTATTTTCTGTAAGCAAAATACCAGTAGAAACTACAATATGAATACCATCGATATCAGCATATTCCATCAGATTTTTTCTTAGTTCTTCAAAAACACAGGCGCTAACGGGCAAAGTGCTTTCCAGTCTGTCTTCAAGGTGTTTTATCTGCCCTAAAATTAATTGACCACTTTCAGTTTTTCTATATTCTGGGATGCCATCAACCTGGCTGAATGTTATATGAATGGGGATGTCTCTGTTATTCAGAATATCTTCGTTTCTAATTCTGCCAAAAATAGTTAGTTCTTTGCCTGTTGATTGCTCATCTCTTGATATCGCCTGCTCAAGAGAATAGAGGTGATTCCAGTTATTGACGGAAAATTTAATGATTTTAGTCTGTGTGTTTTTCATGGTTTGTTGCCTAAATAAATTTTAGGAGTCGGAGTCAAATTTGGTTAGGATATTAATATGGTATGCGCTATGACCAGGTTTAACTCTGAATCCAGAAGTTCTGGGGATTTTATTTTAAAATGATTAATAAATCATTATCCATTTCCATGCTGCGTTTCTTCCAGTCATATTGGTTGGCTATTTTAAAGCCCTGTTGCTGAAAATTATCCAGCCATTTAGTATCCTGAATTCTTTCTTTTATCATGATTAGTTTTTCAGCAAGTTGTTGAGTTGTGCCATCATAAAAACAATCAGTGTCGGCTAATTTAAAATCTGCCAGTGTTTCTGGGTAAGCCAGACGATTGGGAACAACAGGAATACAGCCGGCAGCAACGGCTTCCATAATAGCAATGCCAAAAAATTCATGATTTGCTGTTGAGACTATGACATCTGATTTTTGTAATATATTTATATAATCTTCTTTGCTGCTTGCAAAACCCCAGTTGTCGATATGATCAGAAAACTGAATTTTTGCTTTTAAAAATTCATCAGGTATTTTTTTAGAACTAGCACCTATAATATTTAATCTAAAATTAATAGAATGTTTTTTTAATAAACTTAAGGCATCAAAAAAACATTGTGGGTTTTTATCATGTTCCCAGCGTGCGGCCCATAAAATGGTGAAGTTTTTATTTGTATTATTTTCAGGATTGTTAAAATGTTTAGTATCAATGCCCGGCGGGTGAATTTTAGATTTATTATAAATCTCTTTTATTTCCTGACGGGGGCGAAAATCAGGCATGCGTGTTAACCAGTGTTCAAGCGATTGAAGAAAATCATCTCTATGCCATGCAGAGTTAAACCAGACTTCATCGGCTGCCAGTGCGCTGGTGAAATTAATAAAAGCATAACGTAGATCTTTATGGCTGGTAGTTTGATTGGGATAAGTTAATTGATTTTCATGAAAATAAATAATACGTGGTAGCTGCTGGATAGATTTTGGAGCAAGGCCAATAAATTCAGCAAGATTTAGCATGTCAGTGCAGAATAGTGCATCATAATGATCTGATGACTGTTTTTTTAATTCATTGGAAAATGTAATTGCTGCATGGCTCATGCGCCATTTCCAGTGATGTGCTGGTAGCGTTAGTAAAGACCATTGGTGCTGGCTGTAAGATTTCCAGTTATTTATAAAAGCCTGGTGTGATCCGCCGTGATAAGTGTTTAATGCGAGAATGTGCATTTATTATTTTATTAAATTAATTCAGGGGTCGGAGTCAAATTTGGTTGGGAGTATTATTAACCTGATATGAACTGTGATTAAATTTGACTCCGACCCCGGGTTTGAGCAGATTATTGTACAGAATTAATCGACCTTATAAACTTCTACAAAGTAAGAATATTTTTTAGTGTCTATCTGGTGATCAATATTAGCCTGCAATAAATTAATATGAGCAGGTTCAACGGACCAGCAGTGGTAAAGCTTGTTCCAGAATGGTGCATTAAAAAGTTTAAGCATGTCATCAACTGTTAAATTTTCAATGGGTTCTTCACCTATCAGATTTTTGCCTTTTATTTCATACCAGTTAAGTATCAACTTAACATGTTTGGTATTAGTCACTATTTATTCTCCTGTTGTCCATGCTTGATAGCCTAATAAATTTGCAGCAGAAAATAGTACGTAAAACAGGCGGTAAGAGTGTTGATAAGAATCAATAGATTGATGACAGGAGTAATTAGATAAAACTGTTTTAATAAATAAGAATATTACTGGCACTGAATGTTGTGCGTGTAATTAAATTGTTGGAGTGAGGGTGCTGGCTATTAAAAAAGAACCGGGTCTGCGCTATGAACAGACCCGGTAAGTTTACGGCATTGGAGTCTTGTGTAAAAATGCCGAACTATTACTATTGTGCGAACTTGGCTTCCAGAGCGAGCCAGATTTTCTGAGTATCAACTTTTCCCAGACCGTTATTATCATCGGCACTGAAATCAGCAAATTTAACCAGAGCTTTTATGTTTTTGTTGTATGGTTTAACCAGTACCAGGTTAAGTTCAGTTCCATAATCTGTACTGCCTTCGTCAGCGCTATAGTCATGATAAACACCAACCAGTTTCATGCCTGCTAATTTAGTTACGCCCTTAAGGTAAAAATCAACCAGGCCATTTACAGGTGTGCCAAGGAATTGATCAGCCCAACCATTGAATGCGTGTTTTGTAGCCAGTGGCGTACTAAATGCAGTCGTGCCATTATCGCTACCTAAAGTTTCCTGTCCCAGGAATACTTTGGTTTTATCAATTTTATAGCCACCCTCAACCAGTGTATAAGTTGCGCTAAGGTCACCAACGTAATCACCTGCGTCTGATTGTTGAGCCATTTCTGCTGTATACAGGAAGTTGCCTGCACTGCCTTTTAGTCTGGCACCCATAGTATTTCTATCTTCCTGGGCGCTTGATGCCGCATCATAATCTAGCATGTAGGCATAAGCAGTGATTTTTCCAACAGGTGTTTTATCTATGCCAACATTTAAAATATTATGGCTGGTTGATGCCTGGCCACCGAGGATAGTATTGATCTGAAAGATGTTGCCAAGAGTAATAGTGATATTGTTAAAGCTTGTGTTTTTTACGAGTAGAGCATCGAAGGTTTGTTCGTTCTGACGCCAGCCTACGTTACCCACAAAACGAGCGTTATCAAGAATTATACGTTGACGTCCGGCCTTGATGCTGGTGTTGCCTATGCCTGTGTAATCAATCCAGGCCTGGTTTAATTCTTCGGTTCTGGGATCGGCTACTACTGAGTAGCTATTGTCTGTAATAACTTTGTCCCAATAATCAGTTGATCCGGCTTTATTCAGGTATTCAAGTTCTATGCGAGCTTTAAAATTGTTATAGTCGCCAGTAGTAAAACCAAAGCGAGTACGTAGCGTTGAAGCAGTAGCGTCTTTACGAGCATTGTCCTGATCTACAGTTTCAATACGGTAGCGCATATTAATATCTGCTTTACCTGCAGAGAAAGCATCCTGCAAAGAGTTTGCACTGACTACTGTGGGTAAGCTGATAGCGGCGACAATGCCAAGTGCCAGGGGGCTAAATTTAAATAAAGGGCGAATCATGAAGTTACTCCTGCTAATGTGTGGTCGAATATAAAAAAAGCATTATGCGCACTATTGCTGCGCGGCCTGGGAGTAAGGGGAGTGAAACAAGTAGTTTCAATGACGCTAATATTCTAATGGGGTGGTTGTTACTGCCTTGATCTTGGTCAAATCCTCTTGCAAAGTATGGTTGTCGGCAATAGCAGATTTTGAAAGTGTAGTAATTATACTAATAAATACAATAGCTTGAGGGTTTTTACTGGTTGGTATAAGCTCTCCTGCTTTATATGCATAAAGGATTCATCTGTTGTACAAACTGGCTGAACATCGATTGCAACGGTTACTGGATTCTGGCCAGAAGCGGATTCTTGAAGGTCGACAAATTGGTGTTGAGAAAGAAAGTCTTCGAGTTTCTGCTGATGGCAGCATATCCCAGCTTGAACATCCACCTTCATTAGGCTCTGCTCTAACTAACCCCTATATCACCACAGATTATTCTGAGGCGTTGATTGAGTTTATTACGCCTCCGTTTGATCATACCGAAGATGTCCTGTCATTTTTAAGAGATACCCAGACATTTGTATATGGTGAGCTTAAAGATGAAATTCTATGGGCGACCAGTATGCCCTGCGTGGTTGCGGGTGATACCAGTATTCCACTGGCGCAATATGGCTCATCTAATATTGGACAGATGAAAACTATTTATCGGCGTGGATTAGGGCATCGCTATGGACGAGTGATGCAGGTTATTTCAGGCGTGCATTTTAATTATTCTTTGCCCAATAGTTTCTGGCAGTTGTATCAGGATATAGAAGAAGATGGCCAGCCATTACAGGATTTTATATCAGAACAGTATTTTTCACTTATTCGTAACCTGCAACGTTTTGGCTGGTTAGTGCCTTATCTTTTTGGAGCGTCACCGGCAGTATGTAAATCTTTTCTTGGCAGTGCGGAAACTAATTTAATTGATTTTAATGAAAATACTTATTACGAACCCTATGCCACTTCTTTGCGTATGGGGGATATTGGCTATCAAAATAATAAAGAGAGTGAAACAGGTATCAAAGCCTGTTATCGAAATGTAGATGCTTATGTTCAAACATTAAGTTGTGCTATTGATACGCCATGCCCTGAATATGAAAATATTGGTGTAAAAGTAAAGGGTCGTTATGAGCAGCTTAATAGTAATATATTACAAATTGAAAATGAGTATTACAGTACCGTTCGCCCCAAGCAAATTTTAAAAGGTAATGAGAAACCAACATTAGCGCTTAAAAAACGAGGCGTAAAATATGTTGAGCTACGGTCTCTGGATGTAAATGCATTTGATCCTTTAGGTATTAATGAAATTCAGCTGCGTTTTTTAGAAGCTTTTATGATCTTTTGTTTAATACAGGAAAGCCCACAAATTTGTTACAGTGAGCGTGAAGAAATTGATAAAAATGAACTGGATGTTGCACATAAAGGCAGAGACCCGCAATTAAAATTAAAACGTGATACAAATGATTGTTCGCTAAAAGAATGGTCATTAGAAATATGCGCAAGCATGCAGGGGATTTGTGAATTGCTGGATAAAGCGCATGATAATAGCCCTTATACTCATGCGTTAAAAAAACAAATTGAGAAAATACACCAGCCAGAATTAACACCGTCAGCGCGTATGTTAGAAGAAATGCGTGAAAATGGTGAGGGCTTTTATCATTTTGCAAAACGCATGTCGCAACAGCATTATAATTATTTCAAAGATGTTTTTTTAAGTGCCGAACAGCAGCAGTTTTATAAGAAAGTAGTTGAAGAGTCTTTAGTGCGGCAGGGGAAAATAGAAGCAGAGGATAATCTGTCTTTTGATGAATATTTAAAAAATTATTTTTCTCAGAGCTGATCTTTAAAATAAATAATAAAAAAATAATTTAAGGAAATATATGCAATATCAATATTATTTAATTGATGCATTTACCAGTGAGGTTTTTCAGGGCGCACCTGTTGTAGTTTTTCCAGAAGCTGATGGTTTAACTACAGAGAAAATGCAGTTAATTGCGAGAGAAATGAATCAGACAGAAACTGTTTTTTTATTTTCTTCTGCAGATAATATATGGCATATAAAAATATATACTCCTGAAAAAGAGTTGAGTTTTGGTGGCCATCCCATTATAGCGGCCAGTTATGCGTTGGCTATTGATGAAAAAATATTAGCGGGCTTGTCTCAGTTAAGAACGGATGCTGGGTTAACTGATATTAATATTATTAAACAGGCTCATGTTATTGAGCAAATAACATTCAGTCATAAAACGGCTATTCGGTTGGATGATTTTGTGCCGTCAGCAAAAGAACTGTCTGAAATTTTACGTCTGGATGAGCGGGATATCGAAACAGATAATTACAGGCCAATGATAGCAAGCTGTAGTGATGATTATCTAATTGTTCCAGTTAAATCTGTAGAAGCACTGCTAAAAGCCCGATTTAACCCTGATAAATGGACTATGTCTTTTGTGGCCACGCTGGCTAAGCAGGTATTATTATTTAGTGAAAATAAAGATGATGAAAAAGTGAATTTCAATGCGCGTTTATCAGGTGCTGGAATTGCGGAGTCAGATGATCCGCCGATAGGTTCAATCATTCCCGCCTTTGGTGCTTATCTATTTTCAGCATCAGGTGATGGTTGTCATAAAACGGTGTTGCAGCGAGGAGGCGGGATGAAGCGTAAAAGTATACTGGAAGTAGAAGTGATTAATGCTAATGGGGAAATTAGTCAAATTAATGTCGGTGGTAGCGCTGTTTTAGTGGGGAAAGGCAGTCTGAATCTGGTTTAAGTATGGAAAAATTAATAAGTCCATATTTATTGACCCATGGCAATTTTAAATAATCCTAAAGCGTATACCGTATTAGTAATTTCTAATATTGAGGTGTGTTATGACTCCACAGGATAAACAGTTGCTGGCTGAAGCTGCGTATGAAAAAGCAGTTAAATATGAACTGGATTATGGTTGCTGCCCACAGTGTGTGCTGGCAACTGTTCAGGAAACTATCGGTATTATTGACGACCAGACAATAAAAGCGAGTCATGGTTTATCAGGTGGTGGAGGGTTATTAGGGCAGGGCACTTGCGGCGCGCTAACCGGTGGCCTGATGGCATTAAGTGCCAAAAAAGGGCGGGATAGAAATAAGCTGGAAAAAGGTCGGTTTATAAATAATTTTAAAATTGGAAAAGTACTGGTTGAACGCTTCAAGGAAGAATTTGGCGGCATTACCTGTGAAGAGTTGCAGCAGCAATTTACTGGCCGCACTTATGATATGTGGGATGTAAAAGAGTATCAGCAATTTGATAATGATCGAGGCAATCAATGTGCGCATGCAACAGGTACAGTAACAAAATGGATTGTTGAGATGCTGTGATTTTTTGTAGCCATAAATATGCTCAGGGTTAAAAATTTTATTCTTTTAACCTTTTATATTAATTCTGCCCCGACTATTAATATGCCATCAAAATTTGAAAAACACATTAAAGTTAATGAGCAGAACAAATCGGCAGTGGATATTCTGTCCGCAGAAACCAGTCTGTCTAAACAAATAATAAAACATGCCATGCAAAAAGGAGCAGTATGGTTAAGTCGTGGAAAATCAACAAATCGTATTCGTCGATCTAAAAAAATATTGCAGGAAAATGATGAGTTACATATTTACTATGATGAAAAAATTTTATCACAACAGCCAGCAATACCTCATTTAATTTCAGATGAAGGTGAGTACAGTGTCTGGTGCAAGCCCTATGGAATGTATTCGCAGGGATCAAAATGGGGAGATCACTGCACAGTTAATCGATGGGTCGAACAAAATTTACAGCCACAGCGCCCTGCTTTTATTGTTCACCGATTAGATAGAGCCGCAAATGGTCTGATATTGCTGGCGCATAAAAAAACGATGGCGGCTACATTATCAAAAATGTTTAAAGATAGAAAAATAGAAAAACGTTATCGGGTTGTTGTTAATGGTCGTTTTCCTGAAAAAATAAAAACTATTGATACCGATGTGGATGGAAAAAAGGCCTGTAGTCATTTTAATATTATTAAATATGATGAGACGCTTGATCGTAGCTTGCTGGAAGTGTTAATTGATACAGGCAGAAAACATCAGATAAGAATTCATTTATCCAGTGTGGGTTTTCCTGTTGTGGGTGATCGACTTTATGGTGAAATAGCTGAGGAAGACCTGCAGTTAACCGCTTATAAACTGATTTTTATTTGCCCTGTGACTCATGTAAAAAAAGAATTTAGTTTCAGGGGTTAGAGTTAGGGATACTCTAACCCCCTGGCTATTAAATTAAACTAAGCCTTAAAATACCTTCCATTTTTTCAGCCGTTTCTGATTTTCCAGTACGGCTATCGCCAACCAGCGCAACTGTTACACTAACTTCATCTGGATTATTTCCCAGTTGATTACGTTTTTCGATAGCCTGTATTTTAATAAGGCCAATTAAATCTTCTGCTAGTCGTTTAGGACCTTCCTGCTCAACATTTTCACGATTTGTAAAGCCGCAGCGTTGAATGTCTTCATCTGTGTTGCCTTC
>CAZFUY010000028.1:0-27933 GCA_964522445.1 uncultured Thiotrichaceae bacterium
TAAGTCATCCATGAGGCAGGATCAAAAAAGCTAACATTAGCCACTATGCCTCGATAAGCAATAGTTTTAACAGGAATGCCCGTTGCGGCAAGCAGGCCATTTGATACGGCCTTATTGTTAAACATATGTAAGATATCAATCTTTTGTGATTTTAAAATAGCGCGAATCTTCTTTATGCCAGTTATATCAACTCGGCTTTTAAATTTATAATCAATTACATTAACGTCCGCATCAACTAGTCGCTGAAAATGTGGTGCTGAATTAGGGCACACAATTGAAATATCGACACCTTCTTTCTTTAAACCAATAAAAGTCTCAGTCTCGGGCCTATCGCTGTGTTCTGTAATACATAGTATGCGCATGATTTATTAAATACTTTATAGTAAATTTGAATGCTTATAAATAAATTAACGTGTTAATAATGTTAGTTTGTATAAAATCTAGAAATCCTGTGCGGCATTCAGTAAAAAGAATGGAAATCTATAATATAGTGCAAGTTATTTTTTTAGGTGTCCATGTATTTTATTGTAGTTTAACCTGGAAGCTTTTTAAATTATTATAGATCTGTTATCAATGTAAAAGCCCTCAAAATCACACCAGGGTTTACCAGCAATAACTTCATCATGTGGGATATTGTTTTCTCTATTGGAGAATATAATTATATTATAGCCATTGGCTTTATATCCCCTTATTTTTTCTGACTGATACATTTTTGTAATCAGAAGTTTCTTTAGATGTAATTTTTCCATCTAAATCTATAACCAGTCGTTTCATTTTAAAAGTTGCCTTAATAGAAATTTGATTTATCAGCTGATCGTTAATGATACAATATCACTCTATTGAAGTGAATATTTTATATATAAAACATAGGCTTATGTTTTTCTGGTTTTGTTTTCTAGTGAGTATGAAGTATTAAACTTCTCTTTTTAAGTATATGATACGGCATCTAAGGAATTGGCTCTTAAAAATACACATGATCAGGTTTATTAAATATTAAATTATTGGAGCGTGTAAGTCGTCTCTTTAATTTTTTGTAATTTTATACATGAATTGATATAGCATTTCCTATAAATCAAAGACTAATCAGGAAAATAGAATGACAGATAATGAATCTATACTTCGTATAGGTATAAATAAATATGTTGTAAAATATATAGATAGTCTTGATGATATTGAAGGGAAGATTGTGGTAGATATACCAGCGGGTGATGGTCGTGCCAGTTATTTATTTAATAAAAAAGGAGCAATAGTTAAAGCGCTTGATATGTATCCGGAATTTATGAAAGCAGAGAATATAGAGGCGACATATGCGGATATGACAGAGCCTTTGCCTCTTGAAACTGAGAGTGTTGATTATCTTATATGCCAGGAAGGTATAGAGCATGTATCTAATCATCTGGCTTTGTTAAGAGAATTTAATCGTGTTTTGAAGAAGGGTGGTAAGTTAATATTAACAACACCTAGCATGTCTCATCTAAGGGCAAGATTATCATATTTCTTATTTGAATCAGATTTCTGGCGGCGTATGCCCCCTACTGAACTGGATAATATCTGGTTTAGTGAAAGGGAATCTGACAAATTGTATTTCGGTCATTTATTTTTATTGGGTGTCCATCATTTGGAGACTCTAACTAATTTGTCCGGTTTTAAAGTATGCGAAAGATTAAAAACAGATATGGGCAGCAGCTCTTTGATATTAGGTGCTATTTTTTATCCCCTTATGTTAGTTACTTCGCTTGTTACATATAATCTGTATCGTAAGAAAAATGATCACATTCCTAAGGAAGTTCGAAAACGTATTCTCTGGAAGCATGTAAAACTAAATTTATCCTGGAAAACATTATTTTGTAAGCATATTTTCTGGGTGCTTGAGAAAGAATATAGTCATGATGAAAAAATGCAGATGCTTAAGCCAATGAGTTTGCAGGTTGTGAATCAAAAAATTACTTAATCTTCTTATTTCTTTTTCCTGTTAATAAAAATACCATCAGGCATTTAAACATATTCTAATATTCTGTAGAGGAATGATTGCTATTTCTGTATAGTAGCTTGCCAATTTAGCTGTTGCTGTAATTGTCACGTCAAAACCTTATTTGTTGTTAGCAAATATACCCTTTCCCGGTTTGAGACGTTATCCATGCGTTTCAAACGCTCTTATGATTGTTTTTAACCACTTAAATTATAGAGGTATATTTTGTCGTTCCAGAATTTTGTTTTAGATGATCGATTATTAAAGTCAGTTAAAGATTGTGGTTTTCAAACACCTTCAGATATTCAAAAGCAGGCAATTCCTTTAATTCTTCAGGGTAAAGACCTGATGGCATCTGCGCCAACGGGTACAGGAAAGACGGCAGCATTTGTTCTTCCTGCATTGCATCGTTTGTTAACAGAAGAGTCAGGTAAGGGCACAGGCCCCAGAGTGCTTGTGTTAACGCCAACACGAGAGCTGGCTAATCAGGTTGCAGACAATATCTATAAGTTAACTAGATATGCACGTATGCGTTGCTGTTCAATTGTGGGAGGTATGCCATATCCACCTCAAATTCGTTTGTTAAAACAAAGGCTGGATTTGCTGGTGGCAACGCCAGGTCGTCTTATTGATCATATTAATTCGGGGCGCATTGATTTTTCACGATTAGAATTACTGGTTTTAGATGAAGCAGATCGAATGCTGGATATGGGATTTATTGATGATGTAAAACGTATTGCATCGCTAACACCTGACTCACGTCAGACGGTACTATTTTCGGCTACATTAGAAGGCAAGATAGAACGTGTTGCACAACAGATGTTAAAGCAGCCTTCGAAGGTGCAAATTGCAGGTATAAAAGTAAAGCATGATTCCATTGCACAAAAATTGCATCAGGCAGATGATTATCGTCATAAGCGCTCATTGCTTTCCCATCTTCTGAAAAATAAAGACTTACAACAGGCAATTATCTTTACTGCCACTAAACGTGGTGCAGATAAACTGGCAGAAAAATTATCTGAAGAAGGTCATAGTTGTGCAGCATTGCATGGTGATATGAAACAGGGTGTGCGCCGACGTACTGTTGAGCGACTACAACGTAAAAAATTAACAGTGTTAGTAGCAACAGATGTGGCTGCGCGTGGTTTAGATATTAACGGCATTAGTCACGTAATTAACTTTGATTTACCCATGCAGGCAGAAGATTATATTCATCGTATTGGGCGTACCGGTCGAGGGGGAGCTACGGGTATAGCCGTATCGTTAATAGGCCCACAGGATTGGCCATTATTATCAAGAATTGAGAAGTTACTTGAGTGTGAATTAGACTTAACAGAAATAAAAGGGCTTGAGCCAAAGTTACCTAAACCAGGAAATAGTGGCAAAAAATCATATTCAAATAAGCGAAAGGCGAATATTCGATATAAGAAAAAAGTGGGAAGTTATTCTGCGAAGTCAGATTTTAGAAAGCGATCAGGATCAAAGCAGGCAAGTAAGGTTTCGACTGAAGCTGCCTGATTATTTTTATGCCAGGACTATGTCGCGCAGAAACATCTGACAGGGGTGTTTTAATGCTTTGAAAAATAAATAATTAATCTATACTTTATTCATAAGCAATAATGGATAACATCATAGATACTAAAAATAAAATTAACGGCACTATTGCAGCAATTGATCTGGGTTCTAACAGCTTTCACATGGTGGTAGCAGAGGAGCATCAGGGACAGGTTGTTATGATTGACCGTATCAGAGAAATGGTGCGTCTGGCTTCAGGGCTGGATGACAATGGCAAACTATCAAAAGAAGTTGAAGAAAATGCACTGGCGTGTTTGCAGCGTTTTGGTCAGCGTTTACGAGACTTATCATCTGAAAATGTTAGTGCTGTAGGTACGAATACATTACGTCGAGTTGAAAATGCGGAGCTGTTTTTATTGCGAGCAGAAGAAGCGCTTGGTCACCCTATTGAAATTATATCTGGTATAGAAGAAGCGCGTTTAATTTATCAGGGTGTGGCTCATAGTCTTGAGCCTGATCATAAAAACAGATTGGTTATCGATATAGGGGGTGGCAGTACCGAGCTGATTATTGGTGAAGAGTTTAATACCCGGATGATGGAAAGTCTGGAAATGGGCTGTGTCACCATGACTAAACGATTTTTCCCGGATGGAAAAATAACATCGCAGCGTATTGAACGAGCCAGAGTTAATGTATTGCAAAAAATGAAAGCTATTCGCCATGCATTTCGTCATCAGGGCTGGGATGCTGTTATTGGTGCATCAGGAACAATCAAATCAACGGCCAGTATTATTCGTGAAATGGCGCTGGATGATGAAGATGGTATTACTGTTGAAGCGCTAATTAAACTCATCAATAAAATTAAAGAATTTGAGGCAATAGATGATATTAAGCTTGCAGGTTTAAGTGAGCGACGTGTTCCTGTATTTTTAGGTGGGGCTATAGTTTTATTTGGTGTTTTTGAGGCACTTGGTATAGAGCATATGCAGGTCTCAGATGGGGCATTACGTGAGGGCTTGTTGTATGACATGCTGGGGCGAAGACAGAATAAAGACATTCGCAATCAAAGTGTGCAACTTTTAGCAACTCGTTTTCATGCAAATGATCAACATGCTCAGCGTATAGAAGATACAGCCTGTAATTTGCTGGTACAGGTTTGTAATGATTGGGAAATGGATATTAGTGAAGTGCAAACATTATTAGTCTGGGCCTGTGCATTGCATGAGATTGGACGTGATATTGCACATGCCAGTTACCATAAGCACAGTAGTTATATTGTAGAAAACACTAACCTGGCAGGATTTTCTCAGCAGCAGCAGTTGCGTTTGTCCACATTAATACGTGTTCAGCGAGGAAAGATATCCTTTAATTACTTTGATGTAATTAACCCGTTCTGCAAAAGTTATATAATCAAGCTTGCGGTTATATTACGCCTATCTGTTATTTTTCATCGAAGTAGAACAGCAACGGCTTTGCCTGCAATAGGTGCGGGTGTAAAAGAAAATACTATTGTTTTAAGTTTGCCTGCAGACTGGCTGAAAGAACATCCATTGACATTAAATGATCTTGAGCAGGAAGCAGAATATCTGAAAGCGATAGATATAATTCTTGAAGTTGCATCAACTGATTTTTAAGAACTCTCAGCAAGATCATCCAGGAATTTTTGTTGTGCAATAAAAGGCTCTTTATTGGTTTCAGGGGTGACTTTTGTATACTTGCCATCTTCATTAAGAATCCATGCCTGAGTATTATCTAATAAATAATATTCAAGTTCATTGATGATTCGATCCTGTAAAGGTTTGTATTCCACAGGTGAGCATATTTCTACTCGATGATATAAATTTCGCTCCATCCAGTCTGCGCTTGAAATAAATACCTCAGGGTTTCCGCCATTTTCAAAATAAATAACTCTGTCGTGTTCAAGGAAGCGCCCAATAATTGATATAACCCGTATGTTTTCTGATATGCCTTTAATACCTGGTTTAAGACAGCACATACCGCGTATTATTAAATCGATTTTAACACCGGCTATAGAGGCATTATATAAAGCCTGAATCATATTGCTTTCAACAAGTGAATTTAGTTTGACAATAATACGGCCTTCTTTGCCATCTTTAATATGTGTTATTTCACGTTCAATTTTTGCCTGTAGTCCTTCCTGCAAAGTGAAGGGAGATTGTAAGATTTTGCTTAAAGTTTTTGTTCTGCCCATACTGGTTAACAGATGAAAAACTTTATTAAGGTCTTCACATATTTTCTTGTTGGCAGTGAGTAAGCCGTAATCTGTATACAGGCGAGCGGTTCGTGCGTGGTAATTTCCTGTGCCAACATGGGCGTAATGTCGTAGCTTTTGTGATTCGCGGCGAATAACAAGTAACATTTTTGCATGGGTTTTATAGCCAACAACGCCATATACAACGTGTGCGCCTGCTTCCTGTAATCTTGCTGCCAGAGAAATATTGGCCTGTTCATCAAAGCGGGCACGTAGTTCAATAATAACGGTAACTTCTTTGCCTGCTTTTGCTGCCGATACTAAAGCATCAACAATGGATGATTGAGGTCCGGTGCGGTACAGAGTTTGTTTTATGGCAAGTACATTAGGATCTTTTGCTGACTGGCGTATAAAATCAACAACAGGTAGAAATGATTCATAAGGATGGTGCAGTAAAATATCTTTGTTTCGGATGGCCTCAAATATATCTGCCTTTGGTGGAAGTTGGGCAGGCAATGAAGGTGTAAATGATGTGAATTTTAAATCTGGGCGGTCAATTAAATCATAGACTTCATTAATGCGATTAACATTAACAGGGCCATCAACTCTGTAGAGATCATTTTCATTAAGCTCAAATTTATCTAATAAATAATTTGTAATATCTTCACTACAGTCATGAGCAACCTCCAGGCGTACTGCATCACTGTAACGACGGGAGCTTAATTCTCCTTCAACTGCACGTAATAAATCATCCACCTCTTCTTCATCAAAATATAAATCACTGTTACGAGTTACTCGGAACTGGTAACAGCCTCTTACTTTCATGCCTGGAAATAAATCTTCGACATAGGCATGAACAACGGAAGATAAAAATACAAAATTATTTACGCCACAATTGCATTCATCTAAAGGTAATTGAATTATGCGAGGTAAGGCACGGGGAACCTGAACAATAGCAAGGCCAGAGTTTCTGCCAAAAGCATCTTTGCCTTTTAATGAAACAATAAAGTGCAGACTTTTATTTAGAATGCGGGGAAATGGGTGCGCAGGGTCTAATGCTAATGGGCTTATGATAGGTTGTAGTTCGTTTTCAAAATAATCGCGTAACCATTTATCTGTGCATTCATTCCATTGGCTGCGGCGAATAAAATGAATGTCTTCGCTGGCGATATCTTTATTGAGCAGCTGGTTTAGTAATTCATATTGTTCATCAACAAGCTCATGTGTACGATTGCTGACTTCATTGAGTACTTCCTGTGGTGGTTTATTGTCCGGCTCATTCTGCAGTGCGCCCAGTTCTGCTTTTTGTTTCAGGCCTGCCACACGGATTTCAAAAAACTCATCCATATTAGTGCTGAATATGCAGATAAAACGCAGTCGTTCCAGTAAAGGAATATCTTCATTACGAGCCTGTTGTAATACACGCCAGTTGAATTCAAGCAGGCTAAGCTGCCTGTTTAAATATAATTCAGGTTGTTTTAAATCGATCTCTTGCATTCCAGATTTGTTTTTGTGTTGTATCGTCATGGCATTATGTGACATTTATGTTAAGAAATTATTAAATAGCGTTCTATTTTAGAAATTTTTAGCCTAAATATGTGGAATATTCAGGCTAATATAATTGTAGCTTATAGTGTGAAGATTGAGTGTTATATGTCAATAATTTATTGAATTTATTAAAGTTTATCAATTTATTTAATGCCTTTTAAGAATGCTTTATCTGTGTCGTAATTGACCTGGCTGTAATTAGACACGGATCACGTTTTCTGTATGGGGTAGACTTATCTTTCTATGCAATGAAAAAACCTGATTTGCTTGGACTAAACTTGAATAATTATAAGAATTAATTTACTGGAGGCGTTTTATGACGTCGGATATGTGGAATTTGTGGTTACCTGAGCAGCCTGCTTTGTCGATAGTTATCTGGGTGTTGATCCTTATTGTTGTGATGTATGTTGCTCGTCAGCCTGCTCATCAGGCTATTGTAACGGCTACACGCAGTTTGCGTAATGCGCTCCGTATTATGGCTCGTTCAGTTATGGTGGCAGAACGTAAGCTTAAGCGTCGCAATAGTGAGGTTTTACTGGCACAGGGGCGTGAGGCAACTGAACGTGATATTGAACGAGAATTCCAGCGTGTAGAGGCGCTTATTACAAGAGATCTAAGCGGTTATCCATCATTGCAACGTGATTTAAAGGAACAAATTACTAAAATTGATGAAGATTATGTGCAGTCAGGTGAAGTGCCTCCTCATCCACCTGAATGGCTAAAAGTAATTGATGCTGTGGCAGAAATCCCCGCTAATGGCTCACCCGTGGTGGCAAAAATATTAAGCGATATACATACAACTCTAAAAAAATCGATGGACAGGGATATTAATGAATATCGTAAAGCCAATAAAAAACGGCATGATCTGTTAAAAAAGATGCTGCCTTACTGGCGCTCGTTAACAAAAACCTTAACCTGTGTAGAAACAAAAATTACAGGGCTTGAGCATCGATCTAATATTATTGATGAGCAAATGACAGAATATGAGCAAATTAGAGCCAGTACTGATTATGCAGAAAGAATGTTATCGTCTTCTTCACTAACGCAGTTTTTTATTTCAGGTCTGGTTTTATTTATTGCCATGGTAGGTGGTTATGTAAACTTCCAGCTGGTTGCTTTACCTATTTCAGAGATGGTGGGAGCCAGCAATTATCTTGGACCCATTAAAGCATCAGATGTGGCCGCATTATTTATTATTGCCATAGAGGTTATTCTTGGATTATTTTTAATGGAATCAATTGGTGTCACAAGATTGTTTCCTATTATTAGCATGTTAGATGACACAAAGCGTAAAGTTATTTTCTGGGTATCTTTTTGTTTTCTGCTTATTTTTGCATGTATAGAATCTTCATTGGCTTATATGCGAGATATGCTAGCTTCTGATAATGAAGCACTAACACAAATGCTTTCTGGAATTGAAGTGGTTGAACCTGAGTTTCGCTGGATAACATCAGTAGGACAAATGGCAATGGGATTTATTCTGCCTTTTGTGCTGACATTTGTTGCTATTCCCCTTGAGTCTTTTGTGCATTCTACAAGAACAGTTATTGGTTTGATTCTTATCTGGGTGCTGCATGCTTTATCATTTGTAATTAGATTACTGGGCAATATTATCAATAGTATAGGGCAGCTTACGGTTACTATTTATGACCTTATTATTTTTCTACCATTACGAATAGAAATTTTATTTAAAAATAAAAAAACTGAAGATAAAGTAGAAATAAAAGAATCTGATAAATTAACCAGTGTAAATAGCGACTCTGCTGTGGAATAAACTTATGAGAAAAATAATTTATCTATTTTTGTTAATGGTAATGTTTTTGCCTGGTGCATGTTCAGAGCAAACAAATCATTCAAAAGCTGTTTATATGCTACTTGATACTTCTGGAACTTATACCAAACAGATAGGCAAGGCACAGAAGATATTAAAATACCTGTTGGCATCATTGAATTCAAGTGACTCACTGGCATTAGCACGTATCGACAGCGCAAGTTTTAGTGAAAAAGATATTATTGCCAAAGTCACCTTTGACTTAAGACCATCTAAAACCAATGCACAAAAACGAGCCTTTCTTGAAGCAATAGATAAATTTGCAAAAGATGTAAAGGGAAGCTCTTATACTGATATAACTGGTGGTATGTTACAGGCAATTGAATACCTTAATGAAACAGGTGCCGGAACAAAGTATATTCTGATATTTTCTGATTTAAAGGAAGAAACAAAAAAAGGGCAAGTACGTGATTTTCCAATTAATTTTGATGGTATTAAAATAGTTGCTTTGAATGTTACCAAATTAAACTCTGATAATATTGATCCTCGTGAATATACAAAACGACTGGATGCCTGGTCGAAGAGAGTAGAAGAGGGTGGTGGGCAATGGCGTGTAATGAATGATCTTGAACGCTTGGGCAGCTTGCTTGATTAGAGTCTTCTCAGTTCAAATATAACAGGGCTGTTTATTTAGAAATCAAACTGATTGTCGCTTATTGTCCAGGCATGCTTAAGCATGTTTTTTATCCCATAAACTGACAATTTGGGGAAAGCAGGTGATTTTATAGATTCTTCTTTAAAAATCCCCTTATCTTATAGGTAATAGTCAGTTATTATCATAAACATTAATAAATCGATTCTCAGGATGGGGAATAATATGAGAAAAATCATATCGGCATGTCAACTGGCATTTTTTGCCGCTACATTGATGATTACACAAAGTGTGCAGGCAGATGACTTTCGTGGACGTATTGTGAAAGTTCAGGGCGAAATTTATGTGATTGATAGTAAAGGCAATAAGCGAGCCCCTGAGAAAACAAAATTTCTGTTACGTAATGATGAAACAGTAGTCACTAGAAAAGGAGCTAAAGCAGTTGTTCAATTTGATGATGGTGCGCTTAGTGTATTAAGTGAGAAAAGTAGTTTACGGGTAGAAAAATCAGGTTGGTTGTCTCAACTGGGTGGTAAAGTTTATTACTTATTTAGAAAAGTTATGGGCAGGGAAAAACCAAGAAAAGTTAAAACAAATTTTACAACTATTGGAATACGTGGCACTACATTTATTGTTACTGATGAAGAAAACAATAAGGGTGTTGCTTTATCTGAGGGTAAATTAAATATAGAGTCACCTGGAAAAGCTTATGAAATTTATAAGCAAAAACAGACAGATGACTTTGAGTCATTTAAACGTCAGGCTCAGGAAAAACGTGAAGCATTGGCTCATGAGTATAAAGAGTATAAAAAACAGCTGGCTAATGAATTTGTTGAATATAAGAAAAGTTTTGATATGGAAGCAAATCGAGTAATAAGCTTTACAGGTAATCGTGTTGATGAAACAGAGCTTACAGGTAATGAGAGAAAAGAATTCGGTAGCTTTGAGTCATTTGCAGAGGATTACCTTAATGCATATCAGGAACTGGAAGAAGAAACTAATAATCATTAATATTTAATCAATGGTGTAGCACTATACATAATAGAGTTATACCCGTTTTATTGTCATTTCTGTCGGCTGCTTCTAAGCAGGAAGCTAGTATCTTGTTGGATTATAAGTCATAAATGCAGGATGCTTTATTACTGTTTTCTCAGATGATCGTTAACAATAGCATGTAACTTATTGATTCTTGTTTTTTTAAGCGGGAATAAATTGCTTGATGTATGCCATGGTGATAAGTTGGTAATTGAATATTAAAGCAGTAGTTGAGTGTGATGCTAATGGAATTACCTGATTTTGATTACCTAAGAGCTTTAGCTGATAAAGATCCTCAGGAATTAGAAAACCTGCGCCAGCGTTATAATCAGCAGATCATTGAAAGTGCCCCAGAGCAATTAAAAAAACGCTTAAAAGGGCTTCTTTTTCAAATAAATATGGAACGACGACGCAGTAAGAATGCTATTCATGCCTGTATGGCGCTATCTAAAATGATGATGGATTCTTATGTTAATTTGCAGGAAGCTGTGGTTAATATTCATGGTCAGGATATTGATAAAGTTAAGCCTGAAACTAAAATTATGGATAATGTTATTTGTTTTCCTGATACAGATCAGTCAGGTCATGCATAATACTTAGCCGTTATATTCTTTATAGCCGCGTAATCCCTGCAAGCCTCCAGTGTGAATAACCAGTATTTTTGAACTGGTTTTAAAATAACCCTGTTTAATTAATTCAAAAATCCCATAAAACATTTTTCCTGTGTAGACGGGATCTAACTGAATATTGTATTGTTTTTTAAAAGATTGAATAAATTCAAAAAGTAGAGGAGAGGTTTTTGCAAAACCACCAAAATAAAAATCAAGATTAATTGACCAGTTATTAGCTATATTATTTCTGTTGTTTAATAATTGATTAATGTCCTGATATAAAAAATCAGCATCTTTTAGAACGGCAAAGCCAAGTAATTGGGTTGTATAATTAATGCCTGTAATCATTCCGGCGAGTGTTGCGCCAGTGCCGCAATCAACACAAATAGTGTCAAAATCATTTTCTAGTTCTTCAATGATTTCTGCGCATCCCTTTAGCGCCAGTTTATTATTTCCACCTTCGGGGATTAAATAAAAATCACCGTATTTATTTTTTAAATCATTTATAAAACTGTCAGTGTTTTTTTGTTTATATTTTTTTCGTGAAATATAATCTAATTGCATGCCCCAGTTATGAACGTCTTGTAATGTTGGATTTAAGGGGTTGTATTCCTCTCCTCGAATAATGCCAATTGTTTTAAAGTTAAAATGTTTTCCTGCTGCGGCTGTGGCATGAATATGATTTGAATAAGCACCACCGAAGGTGAGTAATGTTTTTTTATTTTGCTGCTGTGCGGCTAATAAGTTGTATTTTAGTTTACGCCATTTATTGCCTGAAATTTCTGGGTGAATAAGATCATCACGTTTAATAAAAAGATTAATGTTGTGTTGCTTAAGAAATGGACTGGTAAGTTGTTGAACAGGTGAAGGAAGTTTAAGAATAGAAGAATCAATCATAGAAATCAGGGAGTGACTATCTTTTGAGATATCAGGATAATACTCCCTGTTTGTTTTATTGAGTGCTATTTAGCAACAACGTGTATAACAGATGAATATTCAAAATAAACAATGCGGTCATTGTATACCCATCGGCTGATAGGTGGTTTACCAACAGCAGGTACAATTTCAAGTGGTCGTCCCAGTTCATTTTGTACTTTATCTTCTGTCATACCACGGCGCGGGAAATCCAGTTGCTGTACTGTTTGTGCAGTGGCTTCTACAGGTATATCTAATGCATCACCTGTTTGCTTTATTTTTTCTGCAACGGGTTCAGCAGGTGCATATTCAGCAGCAGGACGGCTATCGTCTTCAATAGGCGTTGTTGGCGTTTTGTCTGTATAAGATTCAAATTCGGCGGGGCGATCTGCAAAAGAGACGGAAGTAAATAAAGCGCTTAATAAGAAAATCAGGCTGATTATGTATTTTTTATTCATCATGACAATGCCATATTTTTTTGAATTGTTATTAATTCTAGCGCTTTTTTCTAAAAAATACAGTCATTTATATAAGCATTGTGAAGTATTGCCTGAATACCATAAGATATTTGGATAGTGAATTTATTAAATAATTTGATGAATTGATATATTTTGCTCAGGTTTTAAATTCTAAACATTTCATTTTCCTGTAATAGAGAAAATTGTTCTCTAAGCTCAAGAATATGCTGTTCCCAGTAATTGGGTGTATTAAACCAGGGAAAGTTAAGTGGGAATGTTGGATCGTTCCAGCGTTTAGCCAGCCAGCTTGCATAATGTATGATTCTTAATGTGCGTAAAGCTTCAATTAAACGTGACTCGATGGGATTGAATTCATGGAATTCAAAATAACCATCAAGTATATGATTAAGCTGAATAGTTTGTTCGTTATTGTCGCCAGATAGCAGCATCCATAAATCCTGAATAGCAGGCCCCATACGGCTATCATCAAAATCAACAAAGTGTGGGCCATTATCTGTCCAGAGAATATTGCCTGGGTGACAGTCACCATGTAAACGAATGGACTGATAATTAACCTGATCAAAGCGCTGTTCCAGTAATTTAATGAGATCGTCTATTAAACTTTGGTAAGCCTCATTTAAATAGTCAGGAATAAACTGATTCTGAATAAGAAACTGGCTGGCTTCTACCGCAAAACTATTAACATTAATTACAGGCCTGTGCTGAAAGTTTTTTGTGGCACCAACAGAATGTATGCGAGCTATAAAGCGACCAATCCACTGAAGGTGGTCTTTATTATCAAGTTCGGGTGTTCTGCCGCCGTGGCGAGGGTAGAGTGCAAATCGGTATTGATTGTGATAAATAAGTGTTTTGCCAGCAAAGGCTAAGGGTGCAATAACGGGTATTTCCAGCTGAGATAATTTTTCTGTGAAGACATGTTCTTCCAGAATTTGCTCATCAGTCCAGCGATTTGGACGATAGAATTTACCGATAACAGGTTGCTTATCTTCTATACCTATTTGATAAACGCGATTCTCATAACTGTTTAGCGCAAATATACGTGCATCACATGCAAGGTCAAGTTTCTCGACTGCATCAATAATTGTATCTGGCTGTAATTGAGCAAAATCGTGCTGATCTTCTACTTCTTCAGACTTATGCATATTTAGGTTATTGCCTTAAAAGCCTGATACTAATCGTTATGTTTTTGCAGAACTAAACAGGCATTAGTGCCGCCAAAACCAAAGTTATTGGTTAATACCGTATTTAATTCCATATCATCTTTGCGTGTCGTTACGATAGGCATATCGGCCACTTCTTCGTCAAGCGTTTCGATATTAGCTGAAGCCTGAATGAAATTATTTTCCATCATAAGCAAACAATAAATGGCTTCCTGAGCCCCTACCGCGCCTAGAGAATGGCCCGCCAGAGATTTACTGGAACTAATAAAAGGTACTTTATCAGCAAAGGTTTCACGGATTGCTCTGATTTCGGCAATGTCACCAACAGGAGTGCTGGTGCCGTGTGTATTAATGTAGTCGATAGGTGTGTCCACTGTTGCAAGCGCCTGCTGCATGCAGCGAATAGCACCTTCGCCAGATGGAGAAACCATATCATATCCATCTGAAGTTGCGCCATAACCTGTTACTTCTGCGTAGATTTTTGCACCGCGTTTTTTTGCATGTTCCAGCTCTTCCAGAACAACAATAGCGCCACCACCTGCGATAACAAATCCATCGCGTGTGGCATCATAAGTACGAGAAGCGGTTTCAGGTGTTTCATTATATTTAGTAGAAAGTGCGCCCATAGCATCAAATAACATGCTCATCGACCAGTGTACTTCTTCAGCACCACCGGCAAAAATAATATTCTGTTTGCCAAATTGAATTTGCTCAACACCGCTACCGATGCAGTGGGTGCTTGTGGCACAGGCAGAGCTGAGAGAGTAGTTTATGCCTTTGATTTTAAATGGTGTTGCCAGGCAGGCTGATGTTGTGCTGGCCATGGTGCGCGGCACCATATAGGGGCCAATACGGCGAATGCCCTTGCTGCGAATAGTATCGGTGGCAATAATCTGGTTTGATGTTGAACCGCCACCAGAGCCAGTAATAATACCTGTTCCAGGATTAGATACCTGTTCTTCAGATAGTCCCGCATCTTCAATGGCCTGCTGCATAGAGATATAAGCAAAAGCGGCAGCATCACCCATAAAACGTTTTACCTTGCGATCAATGTGTTCATCCTGATCAATATTGATACTACCTGCGATATGGCTGCGCATGCCAATATCTTTATAATCCTGTTGAAAGCTAATGCCTGATTTGCCTTCACGTAGAGATTCAGTAACAGCCTGTTTATCATTGCCCAGGCAAGATACAATGCCAATGCCAGTGATTACTACACGTTTCATAATTCGAATTACCTAAAAATTTTCAGTTGATGTAAATAGACCAACACGTAAGCCTTTGGCGTTATAAATTTCACGACCATCAACCGTTACAATTCCATCGGCAATGCCTAAAATCAATCCGCGCGCAATGACTCGTTTAATATTAATTTGATAACTTACTTTTTTTGCAGTGGGTAATACCTGACCCGTAAATTTAACTTCACCAACGCCCAGTGCCCGACCTCTGCCAGGGTGACCCAACCAGCCAAGATGAAAACCAACTAATTGCCACATGGCATCCAGCCCCAGGCAGCCAGGCATAACAGGGTCTCCCGGGAAGTGACATTCAAAAAACCATAAATCAGGATTGATATCCAGTTCGGCTTTTATTTCACCTTTATTGTATTCGCCGCCTGTTTCAGAGATAAGAGTTATACGATCCATCATTAACATATTGGGGGCAGGTAATTGGGCGTTACCTGGCCCAAAAAGCTCCCCATGGCCACATTTTAAAAGCTCGTTGTGGTCGAATGAGTTAGGTTTAGTCATTGAGAAATTATGCCTTATATCGTTAGCGATTTGTCTTGGGGGTGAATTGTAGCGGAAATGTGGGAGGGATGGTAATTGAGCTTGATCAGAGTATGGCTCGGATAGATTATCTATGGATAATTTCCATAAAAAGCTCTGATAAATATTGTTTACCAGGGCTTTTTATGGGAGAGGGTTGTTTAGTCTGTGTAGAACTGTTGTTTAAACTTAACAGATGTTGTGATTTTTTTATCTGCTGGGGATACTTTAATATCAAATTTAAGCGTCTCGTAATTACTAACCTGAGCCTGTGCAAGGTAATAAATGGCATCGCCTTCGTTGATTTCACGGAATGCCAGTGTTTTTACCTGCCCCGTTAGATTGCTGGCAAATCCGCTGACTTTAGCTTTAGCAGGTAAGGTTGTGCCTTTTTCTCCCCGTTTACGAACGGTGATATTAACCACCATCTGGTTATTTCTTCGTTTAAGCTGGTAGGATTTAGCGATTTCTGGGGTAAGTATGTCGCTACGGAAGGCGTTGAAGTGGACAGTGTAATCGCCGAAGTTCTGAGAATTTTCTGCAAATGAGCTAAATGCTAAAGTGCTGAGTAGCAGAAAAATAATGCTGCCTGATAACGCTTTTATTCTAATCATTACGTACTCCTTTCTTTTGGGGGATTATCATTTATGATCTTAAGCTATCATAGTTATGAATTTAGTAGTTTATTACTTTGAAAATTTAAGTGCCATTTTTCTTATATTAAAACAAATTAACAGCATCTTAAGTATGCTATTTTTACAACAATTGATAGAAAGTATTGAATAGTAATGACAACATCGATAATTGATTATTCTGAAAACCAGGCATTTGAGCATAGCTTATTGAGGCATCTTGTTCCCATCAGAGATTTGCATCCCGAAGGCCGTTTGCAAATGGCTTTAAAATCGCACATTGTTGAAATGCAAATGGGAGAAGAATTGCTTACATCTGAAGAGCATCGCTGGTTGCTTTATTTAATCGAAGGAAAAATAGATCTTCGAGAACGCGGAAAACCTCCACATCTTGTAAATTCTGAAGATAGCCGTGCCTATCATCCATTATTCTCTGAAAAAATACATAATGTACATGCTGTGGCACTGACTCACTGCAAAGTTGTTCGATTTGATAAACAGCTATTTGCCACATTGCTTCAACAGGAATTAATTACGGGAGAAGAGCTGGAAACAATAGAAATTGATGATGTTGAAAGTAATATTTTTAATGCGATTATGCATGCTTTTAATATTGGGCAGCTGAAGTTACCCAGTCTTCCTGAAATTGCATTAAAGGTTAAAACGGCTATTAGCGATCCTGATGTAAATATTAGAGATGTTGCTCGAATAGTTGAATCAGATCCTGCAATGGCTGCGCGATTAGTACAGGTTGTTAATAGCCCTGTTAGTCGAGGCATTGACCCCGTACGCAGTATTAAAGATGCTATTGTGCGTTTAGGTTTGGCATCTACACGAAACCTGGTTATGAGTTATGCAGTAAAGCAATTATTTAAGGCAAAATCTGTATTATTACAAATAAGGATGAAACAGCTTTATGATCACAGTGTGGAAATTGCTGCCATTAGTTTTGCGTTGGCAAATGAATCTAAAAAGTTTTCTGGTGATCAGCTGTTATTAGCTGGACTCATACATGATATTGGTGTTATTCCAATATTAACTTACATAGATGAAACAGGGCTTGAAATAGATAAAGAAACAGAGTTAGAAAATATTATTTCAAAGTTGCGTAGTGTTGTTGGCGCTATGGTAATAAAACACTGGGGCTTTTCCAATGATATGTTAACAGTGGTCGAGCACTGTGAAGACTGGCATCGTGATTCAGGAGAAAAACTGGATATTTGCGATATGGTGCTTATTTCGCAAACATATTCTATGTTGAAGCATAAAGATGTTGCGAATTTACCTAAAATACATGAAGTACCTGCTTTTAAAAAATTATTCCCGGAAGAACAGAATCCAGAATTTGCTTTAAATGTTTTTGAGCAGGCACAGGATGAAATCTCTGAAGTTAAGCGACTGTTAAAAATTTAATTTATTTATTCGTGAATGTATCGTGCAAAGGCCTTATACATGAATGGCGCTTACTACTTAAGGCCAATTTAAAAAGAATTAAACTAAAATATTTGCCACAGAGGCATGGAGCACACAGAGAAGTACAAGTTATTTTTAGGCTGGAGCAGGTGAAGCGGATCCAGCCTACGTTTTAAGATACTTCTCTGTGTGCTCTGCGACTCTGTGGCAACAGATTTAGGCTTAAGTAAGTGCCAATTTGTCTCATACATATAATTTTGTTATTAAGTCTAAATAAGCGCTGCTATTTCTCTAAGTAAGGCTATGTTGCTTGAATAAAGAGACAAAGTTAACTATAAGACCTACAATAATAAAGTCGTTTGCTTTGGCGATGGATATCTAGAAATAAAATGAGTCAATTTGATCCTGATTTATTAAAATACCTGGTGCCTTTACGTGAATTACGTTCGTCAGAACGTAAATATCTTGCATCCCATGCAAAAGTTAAAAATATGGAAATGAGCGATAGACTTTATGCCAGAGATAGTAAAGATTGTTTACTGTATCTTATTAAAGGTAAGCTGGATTTATATGATGAATATGAAGATCCCGTCATGATTACTTCAGATGATCCTCGTGCACAGCATTCACTTTTTTCAGAAAAATCACTTGAATCTTTTGTTACGGCAAATATTCCATGCAAAATACTCTGCATTAAGAAACATATGTTTTATTCGTTGATAGATGAAGAAGTTATTGTTTCAGAAAATACAAAAACTGAACAGGTCAGTCATGTAGAAACCAGTATTTATAATGAAATTTTACAGGCAATAGAAGATGAAAAACTTAAGTTGCCCAGTCTGCCGGAAATTGCTTTAAAGGTTAAAACAGCCATTGCAAAAGATGATGTAGGTATTGATGATATTGCACATATTGCAGAATCTGACCCAGCAATCGTTGCACGTTTAATTCAGGTTGCTAATAGTCCGCTTACTCGTGGTACAGAGCCAGTAAATAGTATACGCGACGCTATTGTTCGAATGGGTTTGTCTTTAACTCAGAACTTAATTATTAGTTTGTCAGTTAAACAGTTATTCGAAACTAAGCAGCAAATTTTAAAAGTGCGCATGAAGGAGCTGTATGACCATAGTGTCGAAATTGCAGCGATTAGTTTTGCGCTTTCAAAGAAATTAAATCATTTCGATCCTGATAAGGTGCTTCTTGCAGGCCTGGTTCATGATATAGGTGTTATACCTGTATTAGCTTATATTGACGAAACAGGTCTGGAAATTCAAAGTGAAAAAGAAGTTGATAGCATTGTGGCAAAATTGCGTGCTGCTGTGGGTGTTATGGTAATAAAAAACTGGGACTTTCCTGAAGAGATGGTTTCAGTTGTTGAAAATGCAGAAAACTGGTTTAGAAATACATCTGATAAACTGGATATGACGGATATAATATTAGTTGCTCAAATGTATAACATGCTGCAACACAAGCGGCTTCAGGGATTACCCGATATACATAAAGTGCCCATATTTAAGAAAATTTTTCCTGATGAGCCAGAGCCTAAATTTGTAATGGAAGTACTGACTCAGGCACAGGAAGAAATTAATGAGATAAAGCGTTTAATTGGGGTTTAAGATATAGTAGTCAGTTGTTAATTATGTGTTTTTTATTGTGTTTTAGTTTTCAAAATTTCGAATAACACCAGCGACTATACCGAGTACCTGAACTTCTTCATTTTTTAGCATAATAGGTTTCATCTCAGGATTGGCAGGTTGTAAGCGAATGCCATCCGCTTCTATATAGAACTTTTTCAGTGTCACCTGTTCGCCATTAATTAAAGCCACAACTGATTGACCATTTTCAGCCGATTCACGTTTTTCAACAATAATAGTGTCACCATCCTGAATATTGTCATCAATCATGGAGTGGCCGCGTACTTTTAAAGCATAGGTATTTTGTTTTACCATGTGAGCAGGAACTTTAACCAGTTCTCTGTGTTCTACTCGCTCAATAGGATTACCGGCTGTAATTGTGCCTAATAAGGGGATTTCAATCATATCAATCGCCTGGCTTTCGGCATTTTCAAGGCTGGCCACCCAGGTAGGGTGCTGGTGTTTTGGGATTAGCAGGCTGACGTTATTCATAATTTGGCAACTTAGTTATTAGGCTCAAGTTGATAGTAGAAATAAATAACAGTATTAGCAAGCAAATCCTAATAAAATTAGTTATTTATATTGCATAGTTAATTTAGATTCAGGGGTCGGAGTCAAATTTGATCAGAGTATCCATAGGGTATTGCCAGGCTGAACTTGTGCTATAAATCAAATTTGACTCCGACCCCTGAAAAAGATTTATGAGAATTGCTTAAATAGATCACCAATAGCTTTAGATAAAGTAGCTGAGCGATTTTCTGCTCGTATTGCCTCATGCAAAGGCTCTTGCATACCGGGTATATTTATTAGATCAACCACTACCAGATTGAAGAATTCCTGTCCTTCAGGGCATAGTGCAAGGCTTTCCAGAAAAGTGTGCATGATTTTTACCTGTTTTAATGTATTCCAGCAGCGGCCTGAAATAGATGTTAAAACTTCGGCATCCTGCCCCTGAGAAGAATCTAAAACCTTTAGCACCTGCTGTTCGCATAAATCCTGTTTTTCTGAGCCAGAAAGAGCACGTAGGCACAGTGAAATATTATCTGGATTTGGTTGTTCATAACTGAGTTCAGTGTCCAGAGACTGGCTGATAATCTGAGTAAGCTGCTCGGGTATAATTTCATGTTCTAAACACTGACAAAGGGCTTCAAATGGCTGAGGTGGTAGCTGGGGAAATGCCTGAATAATATCGATAATATTTTTGTCTTCATCCAGTCGGCAGCTCATATCGGCTATACCCTGAAAACCAACAAATGCCCATTGATCAAAGCCAGGTTTACCCGCGAAATAATCCTGAGCATGTTGATAAAAGTGAGAAGCGGGCTGGCCCAGTATTTTTGCAGCTTTTGCATGAAATACGGCCATATGTTCCTGTTTGGGTTTAAAGCCGTAAGGGTTGCTGTCTTTTGAGTCAGCTTCTTTATTCTTTTTCTGTAGCAGTTGAGCAATAAAATCATCACGAATAGCGCTAGATAAAAGCCCCTTGGCATTCAGAGGGAAGCGTAGAAACCATATTACAAGATCACTGGCAGCCGTACTGTTCCATACCATCATGCCGAGCCAGGCCTGTTGTTGCAGGGGGTAGGGATAGGCTATTTCGCCCTGTTCGAAGGCGAGAAAAATATCAGCTTCTATTTCCTGAATTCGCCGTCCCATATCAAATACTTTGAAATTTGTGCCGGCCTGATTAAGGAAGTCACTGATACCAGAAATATGAGCCATAACTAATTACCATTAACTGAGTGGATTACAGGCTGGCCTGCTTCAACGATTAAATATAGCCTGCCTTCGATAAAATCAACCAGCATCTCGCCTGCATGAGATTTTCGCCAGCCTGTCATGATAGGTAAATTGCGCTCGCCACATACCAGTGCCTCCAGTTGTTTACGAGTTGCCAGGCTGGCATGATTAATATTGTGTTTGCTGGCGTTTAATTTGAGCACAGTGGTTAAGCCATCAATTAAGGCATCCTGCATGGGATTGAGTTTGTGTTTTTTTGGCAGGCTGGGATATTGGTCTTTAGGCAGCTGCAAACCTTGCTGAATACATTTAATCAGTTCTTCTGCTTCATTATGGGATAGCCGAGTGCGGTTAAGTGATCTCAGTCTGAGTAAATTTTTACTATTGTCTGGTTTCTGTTTTACCATGTCGATTAAAGCATCGTCTGATAAAACACGTCTGCGAGGCCTGTTTTTGCTTTGAGCTGCTTTTTCACGCCAGCTGGCAAGTGCCTGTAAAATAGCCAGTTGCTGCCCACCTAATCGCTGGTGGCCTTTAACCTTTTTCCACATCTCATCGGGTTTTACGGTAAAGGCATCTGCCTGTGATAATGCCTTAAAATCATCTTCCAGCCAGTTCAGGCGATTAAGATCCTGAAGTTGTTTAAGCATCTTAGGATAGGCCTGAGCCAGATAATAAACATCATTTCCAGCATATTCGATCTGTTTTTCATTGAGTGGACGTTTCATCCAGTCAGTGCGAGTCTGGCTTTTATCTACATCAATATTAAGCATATCCTTGATTAAAGTTGCGTAACCGGTTTGTTCGCCGTAACCGAGTAAGGCTGCTGCAATCTGGGTATCAAACATTGGGTCAGGCAATACACCAAATTCATTATTAAAGATTTCAAGATCCTGAGAGCAGGCATGAAATACTTTCTGAATTTTTGTATCGGTCAGTAATTCGAGCAAGGGAGAGAGATCATCAATAGCCAATGGATCAATACACGCAGTTAGTTTTTCATCCGCTAACTGGATAAGAGCTAATTCTGGGTAATATGTTGTTTCACGGTGAAACTCTGTGTCGACGCATAAAAAAGGACTGTTCTTAAATTTCTGGCAGGCTGAAATTAGTGCTTCTTTAGTTTCAATATATAAAATACTCATAAAAATGGCTTTTGTTAATAAATAAACAGGCTATATTGTACATATAAAGATAATTAATAAGTTATTTATGAAGCGATTATTATTAAATGATATGGAGTCTTTGACGACCCTTGGCTTTGGGCTGGTTCTGGTTCTGAGTTTGACGGTGGTCTTTACCGTATTATGGCAGTTAGATAAATGGAACACAGAAACATTTGAACTGGTAAAAGAAATCAGTCTGGAAGCTGAGCTTACCCATCAAATGCGTGATGCTGTGCGTAAACGTGAAATCAGTATTCAACACATGCTAAATGATGATGATAGATTTAATCGTGATGAAGAAAACCTGCGTTTTATGGCATATGCTGCGGAATATGCGGTTGCCAGAAATAAACTGCTAAAAATGAAAAGCAATGTAGAAATACGAGAGCTAAATGAGCGTATTCGAGACACTGTAAATTATGCAAAACCCATCCATGAAAAATTTATTGAATTACTGGTCTATGGTAATGCGTCTCAAGAAGAATTAAGAGCACTTTCCAGAAAAGGCGCTAAAGCGGCTGAAAAAGTTGTTACCCTGCTTGATCAGCTGGTGGATTTACAATACGCGCGCTATGCAGATGTTATTGCTGATCATGAAAAGGCACAAAAGAAAGTGGGGGTTATTACCTTTATTGTTTATGCTGCCAGTCTTATTATCGCTATCTTTTTTGTTCGTCTAACAACCCATCGTTACAGATATGTCTCTCGTCTGTCTATTATGGATGGTGTCACCGGGTCATATAATCGACATTATTTTGATATGGTTATTGAAGAAGAATGGAAGCGAAGTATGCGTGAATATACGCCGCTTAGTTTGATTATGGCGGATATAGATTTCTTTAAAAATTATAACGATAAAAATGGTCATCAAATGGGTGATGTTTGTTTGTTCTCAGTTGCAAAAATAATGGGTGGTCAGTTAAAGCGCTCATCAGATTTTATTGCTCGATATGGTGGTGAAGAGTTTGTTATTGTGTTGCCGAATACCAATACAGAAAATGCCCGTATAATGGCAGAACGTTTGAGACGCTCAGTCGAAGAAGCACGTATTAAGGCTGCGAATGATGAAGTGAGCCCATGGGTCACGGTGAGTATTGGTGTGGCAACAACAACAGCTGAATTTGATCAGCTAAGCAGTGTCATTGTTAAGGCAGCAGATCAGGCGCTGTATAAAAGCAAACATGCTGGTCGTAACAGGGTTAGTGATATTAACCTGGCAACGGTTGATTGATATTTTTTAAAAGTTAAAGATTTTATTTAGAGCCGATTAATTCAATCTGGTATCCATCAGGGTCCTCAACAAAAGCAATAATAGTAGTGCCAGCATTCATTGGCCCTGCATCACGGATAATTTTACCCCCTCGTTGTTTAACTAAATCTGTCGCTTTATAAACATCATCAACTTCTATTGCTAAATGGCCAAAAGCATTGCCCTGATTATATTGATCAGTATCCCAGTTATGAGTTAATTCAATAACTGTGTTTTCAGATTCATCACCATAACCAATAAAAGCCAGAGTAAAGCGGCCTTCGGGATAGTCTTTTTTTCGAAGTAGTTTCATATTCATTATTTCAGTATAAAACTGAATAGAATTATGAAGATTTCCGACTCTTAACATAGTGTGCAGTAAACGCATTATTGTATTCCTGTTAGTTATTGGCCTTTGTTTCGAAATCGTTTCCAGTGGCGAATAATTTTTAAACGTATAGATGTAGTGTCCACCAGGCGAATAATGTTGCCCCAGAACCAGATCTTTATTTTTCTAATAAAAGAGCGTTTATGCCATTGATCCAGAGTTACTTCTACACTGTTTGAAAAATCAGTTTCAAACATATTAATAACAGATTTTGCAAAAATATCATCTTCTATTTCCTGATTGGCATCCAGATTCCAGCGCAAATTCCAGCGATCAATATTACATGAACCAAGTGTTGTCCATGAATCACAGAGCATTATTTTGGCATGCATAAACCGTGGCTGGTATTCAAATATATGAATGCCATCTTTGAGCATGCGTGAATAATAGCGTTGGGTAAGATAACGAACCATTGGGTGATCTGTAACAGGGCCGGGTATTAGCAAACGTACATCAATGCCGTGTAATGCGGCTCGTCTGAGTGCTCGGCGTAACTTTTGTGAAGGTGCAAAATAGGCTGTGCTCATCCACACCCTTTTCTCAGCGCGTCTTACATGATTTAAAAAAGAACGTTTTATCTCCAGAAAACGAGGTCCTTCTGTCATGGCAACTCGCCCCTTTTGCTGGCCGACAGGAATGCTCTGTGTTTTAAGCTGTATTTTTTCTTCTGACCAGTGTGACCAGTTATTTACAAAAAGAGACTGCCATTGCAAAACATTAGGTCCCTGTATTTTAACCATGTTTTCACGCCAGTTAGTTTGTGGTTGTTTTATTGAATCAAATTCATCAACAAAACCTGCACCACCAACAAAGGCCGTGTGGCCATCAATAACAAGTAGCTTTCTATGGTCTCTAAATAAAAGTAATTTGTGCTTATGAATTTGGAGAGGATTGTAAAAGCATAATTTTACTTTACTATTTTTAAGCTGGTTTTTATCATCATCAGTTAATGTGCGAGAGCCAAAATCATCCAGTAATAAATAAACAGAAACATTGCGTTTAGCGGCATCAGCAAGTGCTGTAAAAAAACGCTGACTAATATGACCTGGCTGTACCAGATACATCTCCAGCAGGATATAATCATTTGCCTGGTAAATGCTATCTAACATGGCAGAAAAAAATACAGGGCCATCAATCAATAGCTTGAAATGATTGCCTGTTTGCCATGGAAAGCGATAGTTATGCTGGTGTGATAAGTTGACTTGCATATTATCTTTTAAAATAAACCTCTTTAAACACGGTAGATTATATGAGTTTTTTAGCCTTTCAAGCTGAACAATATCGAACTGATTTTACAGATGCAACAAAGGAATTAGTACTCGGTCTGTCAGCAAGTAACGATACTGCTGCAAAAACAGCAATAGAAAAGATGGCTGCTATGCGTCGTAGTATTGATGTAATGGAGAGAGTTGATATTGACCAGCAAAATTCAGCGGCTAAATCACTTGCTGAAGCAGAAATTACAGAAATAGGGGGGTACGCCCTTACTTTGCTGGATGAGCTTTCTATTGTTGCGGCAAATAAAGGATTGCAGCAGGTGATGCTGTTATTGCATAGACTGTCATTACCTGTTGCATTATGGGTTGAAAAACACCACGGAAAAGTTAATAAACTGGATATAGTTGTTAATGCCATTGCAACCTATGCTAACACGCTGACAGATACAGAATCGCTTCTGGCATTATCCAGAGTAATAGAAAAAGTAGCTCATTCAGTAACTGATGAAATTCAGAAAGATTTAGAAGCCAGTAATCCAGTGCGTCCCTGGCGTGTACTGAATCTTAACTGGGGCATAGTGGCAACACGTAGTCATAATACAGAGTTAATGACGCATGTGTTTGATCAGTTAATAAAAAATATACCTGTTGATGCAAAGAATTTTTTCCGGGAAGGTATGCAGCAAATGGATGTTGTGGGTTATCCCGCCCATGTACGAGAAGTAATGGAAAAATATAGTAAGTTATTGGGTGTTGATGCTGATCTGCATTGATTATGCCAGGAACACCCTCTCCCTCAGGGAGAGGGGATATAAGAATTAAAGTTTTGCGTTTATTTTTTAAGGATTAACTGCCCATTTATCAATAAGTTCAAAAAGCTGGTGATCCAGAACAGGTTTGGTTATGCAGTCATCCATCCCAGCATCGAGAAAAGTTTTTTGTTCATGAGGCAGAGCATGAGCTGTAAGTGCAATAATGGGTGTGTGATTATCTGGTTTTTCAGCACGTAATTTTTCTGTTACTTCGATGCCATTAAGTTCTGGCATGCGTATATCCATAAGTATTAGATCAAAGTCATCTTTTAGTGCGCTTTCCAGTGCTCTATTGCCATCTTCAGCTTCTGTTGTTGCTATGCCGCGTTGGCCAAGTAGGGTTGTAATTAGCTTACGGTTAATGGCGTTATCATCGGCTACCAGAACATTTAATCCCGTATATTGTTTGTTGCCTGTTCTGATTGCGTTGTTTTCTTCTGAGGTTTCCGGACTTTCCCCGGTTTCAATAATGGGTAAATTAATCCAGAAGATAGAGCCATTATTCTGATTGTCTTTTATACCAATTGTACCGTGCATTAATTCAATAAGTTGTTTTGAAATAGCCAGTCCTAAACCTGTGCCAGAGTTAGGTTTGTAAATAGAATGATTTGCCTGGGTAAATGCTTTAAAGAGATGGTTTTTTTCACTATCTGCTATGCCTTTTCCAGAATCAATAACTTCAATCATTAATTCATTTGTTCCGTCTTTGTTAATGGTTTCTGCTGTTAAGGTAATTGAACCATTGTCAGTAAATTTTATGGCGTTGCCAATCAGGTTAGCAATGATTTGTCTAAATCGTAATGGGTCAATAATAATGTGTTCAGGCAGATTATTTTCTAAATGGCATTCAAGCTTAAGTGATTTTATTTCTGCTGAAGCGGAAAATAATCTTGTAACTGAATTCAGGCACTCCTTAATATTTACAGATTCTGTTTTTAATTCCATTTTTCCTGATTCAATGCGGGAGAAATCCAGTATGTCATTAATAATGGTTAATAAATCATTAACAGATGTATTGATAGTATTGACATATTCTGACTGATTTTTATCCAGATTAGTTTTAGATAGTAAATTAGTAAAACCAATAACACCGTTCATGGGAGTACGAATTTCATGGCTCATATTTGCCAGAAAAAGGCTTTTTGCTTTGTTGGCCTGTTCCGCCTGTTCTTTTGCTTTTATTAAATTTTCTTCAGCAATTTTCTTTGCAGTAAAGTCGCGGCCTGTGCCTTCAACACCAATGACTTCTCCATCTTCATCTAAAAGAAAACGTGCATTTGTTGACATCCAGATGGTTGATCCATCTTTGTGTCTTATGGTAATAGGATATTGTTCAACATAACCGTCATTGTTTGCCATTGTTTTTAGAAAAGTTGTACGACCATCAGGATGGGTATAAAAATCAGTAATTTTATGTCCTATTAATTCATCGGAACTATAACCAAATAAAGGCTCTACTGAGTTTGAAACAAATTGAATAACGCCATCAATATCTGTTCTGTAATAGGCATCCTGTAGATTATCAAGGATGCCTTTTAATTCGCGTTTAGATGAGCTTAGATTTTTTTCAAGAATTTTATGTTGTTCAAGTTCATCCGCTAATATAGAAATGTTTTTCCTTAGCTTTCTGGATGAACGTAGCCACAATGCCGTGGTTGTTATTGTGGTGAGAATAAGAAGAATTAGCACCATGTCCATAGCTGTCATTTTATTTTTTCCTCAAATAATCCTTATAATATTTCAGTCATATGATATCTGAAATATAATTATTGGGAGGGGAGCTATGTTATAAAATAATCTATCCGCCGATAGAAGCGGATATTATTCTAACAGTTTAGAGGTAAAAATGCCTTTATTTTCTATGAGTCAGACGGGGAGGGGCTAAGATGGATGTAATGCTGCTGTGGGAATGCTTTAGCCTGTGCCCACAACAGCAGTAATGTTTGATCAGAGTATCACTGGATTAGTTCTAATGATTTTATTGTCTCAGTACGCTAGTTAAAACTATGCACTTTTAGTGCAAGACTTTAGTGTTTTTAT
>CAZFUY010000029.1:0-27440 GCA_964522445.1 uncultured Thiotrichaceae bacterium
TTTTTGTGTAAGCCGGCAATAAAATTAGAAAACATTGCTCTCTGCCATGGATTTATTCATAATCAACAGCCTCTTTTACGCTCCCCCTTTTAAATATGATCAAACAAATTAAACAGCTAACCGAATCTAAATTTTTTCAGCGATTTATTGTTGGCATAATCCTGCTCAATGCAGTCATTATTGGCGCTGAAACCTACCCTTATATGGAAAATAATTATGGTGTGTTACTACACAGGCTAGATACGCTGTGCCTGTGGATTTTTGTACTGGAAATTGTTCTCAAATTGTTCGCCTGTGGTGGTCGTCCTCAGAATTTTTTCAAAGATGGCTGGAATATTTTTGATTTTATTATTGTTGCCGCAGCATTTATTCCCGGCATACAAAACCAGACCACTATATTACGATTAGTGCGATTGTTACGAGTTTTACGCCTGCTCAGTGCCATGCCCGGATTACAAATTATGGTTATTGCCCTGCTTAATAGCATCCCCCGCATTGCACAAATGGCTCTACTTTCCAGCCTGCTATTTTATATTTATGCAGTTATTGGCCAAACATTATTTTCACAACACGACCCCGAACACTGGCAGACTCTGCACATTGCTTTTCTCAGTTTATTTCGCATACTGACGCTGGAGGACTGGACAGATTTAATGTACACCGGCATGGAACTCTACGCCTGGTCATGGATTTATTTTGTGAGCTTTGTACTGCTTGCTACCTTTGTGATTTTCAATATGCTGATAGGTATTATCCTCAACAGCATGGAAGAAGCTCGTGAAGAGGTAATGAAAGAACATAATAAAGGCCATAGCCGAGAAGATTTAGAATATCAACTAGACGCGGCTCGTGAAGCTTTAAATATTCTGGAAAAAGCTCTTAAGAGCGGCTCTAATATTAAGCTGTAGCTCGCAGAAAGTAAGTATAGGACGAAAGAATTAAATTTTAATTTCTCACTGTCACACCAATAATATTTTTTCCATATTATTTATCAGCATCAACTTTCTTTTTTAATTCTTCAAGCAGCTGACTGGATATCTTTTCTGACTGCTCCAGTTTTTCTTTAGACAGCACTTCAGCAAGTTGATCACGATAAGCTATACCTGATTCATAGCCCATAATAACGGCAACATTCATCCATGCGTGCGCACGCATATAATCCGTAGAAGTGCCTTCTCCTCTAAAATAGCCTACTCCAAATTTATATATTGCCGGAGCATAACCCTGGTTAGCCGCCTTTTGGTACCATTTTCTGGCTTCAACATAATCACGTGCTACATTCTGAGCTCTGGAATACATTTCACCCAGCTGATATTGAGCTTCAGCTGAACCTTGTTCTGCTGCCTTATGGTAAAACTTGAGGGATTCTTCCAGATTCTTTTTTACACCCAGGCCAACAGCATACATTTTTGCCAGAGCAAGCTGGGAGGAAACATCATCCTGTTTAGCCAGTTGTTGCCAGATAGAAATGGCTTTTTTATAATCATTGGCATTAAATGCTTTCTCTCCGTCTACAAATACAGCTGCATTTGCAGCTGAGTATGTAACGATAAAAACCATAAACAGCAAAGCAAGTCTTCTGATCACGTTGTTAACCCCTTAAATTTATAAATATTATTCGCTCAACCAAAGTTGGGCTTCTTCAATTGTAGTAAATTTTTTAACAATCTGGCTTAGATCTTCTGAAAGAATGGTATATAACTTAATAATAGGGTCTGCTAACGTGTAGTCTGAAACTATTGCCACTTTTGCTGAGCCTCTCTTTTTATTGACCTGTTGACGTGCGGCCATTAGTTTTTTCTGGAAATTAATATCAATATTATCAAATTCCATATCACTCAAATCCCACAGCATATTTACATCCGAAGGATATTCTTCTGAATAGATGACTTCATCTCTAATTTTCTCAAAATCTTCAACAACTAAATAGCCCGTAATTTTTCCTGTTAATATTTTTTGTTGTTCGCTATAACTTAGTTCTATGCTCATTATCTTCTTCTATGAAATAATTCTGCTTACGTTATAAATTTTAAATTGAGTTTTTACACTGCTAAACCATCTTTTGGCCTCTATTATTTCCTGATCTCTTTCTGGTTGATAACTGGAGATAATATTGACCAGTAGAGACCTTTGCACGAAACAAACCCCGTCATCCCGGTATGCTTTTAAGCCGGGATCTAGCGAGATTCCTGCTAGAAACATGCAGGAATGACGATAAAACGGGTAACTATTAAAATAATTTTCTCTCGCACAAAGGTCTCCAGTAATATATCGATAGAGAATAAAAAACATATCAGTTTTTTTCACTTTATACCATCCTGTTACCTACATTTGGCAACAGATACTTGATCTATTTCAGTATAAAGACTTTTAATAGCTGATTCTCTTGTCTGATACCCTAATAAAGAGTATTAATAATAACTAATGCTCTTGCTGGGTCTGTTTTACCTCCCTCCTGGAAATATTAGATTAGCCCGCAAGTAGCATCAAGGAGTGAACTATGTCTGTGCGTGTTAAATCTGTTTTGTATGTGCGGCTTCCCGTGTGGAAAATCTACCCTGGGGGCGTTGTTTATGTGGCTGATTTTATTCATAAACAGCGGGCTGATATCCAGCAGAACATCCTTGATCTTGCACTGGTCGAAAAATCTCAGCAGCGTAAGGTGCTGCAACAGCGATTGCTTGAACTAAAACCGGATGTGGTGGCATTTTCATGGCGCAATATGCAGACATTTGGCCCCCACCCTGAAAATGATGCGCTGGATGTGGTGATGAACTACGATCATTCACCAAAGTTATGGCGCAAGCTAAAGGCGGCAAAAGATGCGGTCTCTATTATTTATGACTATGCCAGCTCACGCATCAATAATTTTAGATTTCTCAGTATGGTAAGAAAGCTGCTGCCAGATAGCCGTATTGTTGTCGGTGGCACGGCTGTATCAATTTTTGCAAAATATGTTACTGAAAAGTGCCCTACTAACTCAGTGGTTGTGGTGGGAGAAGGCGAACAGGCAATGCTATCAATTGTTGATGGTGCAGAGATACCTGAAGGCCATGTTTACTGTAAAGATAAAAAGGCTCATATTTCTCATCATCCAGCAGAAGAAACCTTTGATCTGGCTCGTCTGACCGCAGTTGATTTTAAATATGTCGAATCTATTTTTCCAGAATTCAGAGAATATACCGATGGTTATATGGGCGTGCATACCAAGCGAGGTTGTCCATTTAAATGCCATTTCTGTTTATATAATAAAATTGAAGGCGCTCGACAACGTTATCGTGATCCTCTGGAAGTTGCCAAAGAGGTTGACACTTTAAATAAGGTATATGGTGTCAATAAAATCTGGTTTACCGATGCACAGTTCTGTTCAACCCGTCGCAGTATTAAGCATATTGAAAAAATTCTTGATGAAATGATGCGCCTCAAAACACGGGTGCAATGGACAGGGTATTTACGGCTGAATTATCTAACACCAGAAATAGCCAGAAAGATGCTGGAAAGTGGCCTCAGCAGTATTGATTTATCTTTTACAGGCACACAGGATGTTATTGATAATTTAACGCTGGGTTATAAACTGGAACAGCAGATGGAAGCCTTTAGAATATTTAAACAGGCTGGTTTTACAAATCAAAAAGTAAAATTATATATGCCACTCAATGCCCCCGGTGAAACTCGACAGACACTACTGGCAACCATTAGTAAAATAAATGAATTATATGAAATGTTTGGTAGAGAAAATGTACTGCCTTTTATTTTCTTTGTTGGCATACAGCCAAACACACCTATTGAAAAGCTATTGCTAAAACAGGGTTATCTAAAACAGGGATACAATCCACTCACTCTCAATCCGTTTGCAATAAAGCGTCTGCTTTATAATCCTGAACCACTGGGACGATTAATTGGTAGAGCTTATCTTGAAGCACTGGAAACACAACATGATAATGATGAATATATTGGTCGTGCTACTATGGAAATTTTACAGCGCGAGTTGCAGCAGGAAAATTCACAGACGGGATATTCAGCTATTTATCCATCAGGCCTAACATCAAAACTGGTGCAACCAATGTCATCTTTTATTGAAAAACAGGATTAGAAAATTACTGGATTAAGAATTTTTCAGTAAAAATTTAATCCAGTAATTTTCTAATGACATTTAATAAATGACTGGATGTGTATGGCTTATCAAGATACTGGTAGTGATTGCTATTATTTTCATGGTCACTCACTTTATCATTATAGCCACTGGCAATTATAATTTTTATATTCTGATATTGCTCAGCTACTTTATCTGCCAGTTGATAACCATTTATGCCCGGCATAATAACATCGGTTAACATAAGATCAATTTTTTCTGCTGCCAGCATTTTTAGCGCCTCATTAGCATCTTCTGCATAAAATACTCTGTAGTTATTCTGTAGAAGAATTTCTCCCGCCAGTTCCCGTAATGCGGACTCATCATCCACAATTAAAATGGTTTCATTATGGCTTATCTGTGGTGGCTCACTGTAATCAACAACACAACATTCATTGCTCTCTTTATCTTTATATATGGGTAAAGATATAATAAATTTTGTTCCATTTCCCGGTTCAGAATAAACTTGAATGTCACCCTGAGACTGTTTTACAAATCCATAGACCTGGCTTAAACCCAACCCTGTTCCCTTTGCATTTTTTGTTGTAAAAAAGGGTTCAAATATTTTTTCTTTAATTTCAGGCGCAATACCTGTACCTGTGTCAGTAAGACTTATCTGAATATACTCACCTGATGAAACAGCTAATTTTTGTGCCATATCATCAGTTACAGTTTTGTTTTCTGTTGTTATTGTTATGCATCCCCCCTCTGGCATTGCATGCATAGAATTAATACACATATTGAGAATCGCATCACTGAAAGCATTTCTATCAATACATGCCATATAGAGTTCTTTACCCTGATTCAATACCAGCTCTACTTTTGCTGTCAGTGTTTTTTCCAGCATATGCCTATCTTCATTCAGAATGTCATTAATATTCCATTCTTTCTTTTCAGCAGGCTGTTTGCGTGAAAACGCCAGTAGTTTTGAGGTTAATGCTCGGGCACGGTTTCCCGCCATAATAATTTGTTCAACATACATAGATGACTGAGAATCATCATTTATTTTACACTGTAACAATTCGCCATAGCCCAGGATTACACCCAGCATATTATTAAAATCGTGAGCAACACCACCAGTTAGTTTCCCTAGCGCATCCATTTTCTGACTACGACGCAACTGTTCTTCTGTATTTACACGTTCTGTGATATCACGGGATAAAACAATAAAATGTTTTCTGCCTTTATTTTCTGGTTTCATGGCGACAGAAAGCTCAAACCAGAATTTACCTGCTGGCAGAGACAGGGATATTATTTTACCGTGCGAATAGCCTATCTCTGCTGCTTCATGTAATGCTGACATAACCGTATTTGCCGCATCCTGCGGTAATTTCTCAGCAACGGTATGCCCTAACAGGTCTCGCTGTTCCGCTGCCAGAAGCTTTTCATCCCTGACCCATAAATTGATATAACGCCCTTCATCATCAAGTTCAAATAATAGATCGGGGATAGTTCTTAGTGTTGCGTCAAGTTCTGCATTAACTCGCTCCAGTTCTTCCTGCGTTTGCCTGAGTTCTGAAATACTCACATCAAGACAATACAACTCCGCAGTACCGTCATCGTACCGTTGCATGGTATGGCTGGAGTAAACAGGCACTGGCTGCCCGTGTTTATTTCTTAGTAGCATTTCACTGGCTGGAATACTGATGTCATTGTGTATCCAGCGATCAACAGCCGCAATAACACCTTCACGCATATCGTCAGGAATAATCAGGTCTTCAAGTTTCTTACCTAACGCCTCCTCAGCCGTGTAGCCATACAATACTGTACTGGCCGGATTCCAGAATATAACTCGACGCTTCTGGTCATAACCCTGCACAGCAATATTCTCTATACCTTCAACAATCGAACGAAAACGCAACTCACTTTCATGCAATCTATTTTCAGCTTTATTACGTTCAGTAACATCACGAGCAATCAACAACAGGCCAATAATTTCATCTCCGGCATTTCTCAATGGCCGTTTATGGGTATCAAAAATACGCGTTTCCCCTTCCACATTTGCAGGGTCATAAGGGTTGTGAACATCCATGCCAGACAGAGCATCATTATCATCATGTATAAAACCTCTAACGCCTTTTTCAGGATTACCCTCCACCAGCTCCGGACTCCAGCCATTTTCTATATCTGTTTTGCCATGCATTTCCTCACGATTTTTGCCCACAGCCCGAGCATAAGCTTCATTACATAATATAGTTTTCAGCTCTCTGTTTTTTACCGCAATCAGATCAGGCGTTGAGTTAATAACATTTTCCAGAAGTGCCACAGCCTGACCCAACTCTGTTTCAACTTTCTTGGTTTCAGTTACATCATATAAGGTAACAAGATGAGTACCATTAAAAGCTCCTTGCAGTGGGGATGCACCGGCCATAACCGTTTTTATAGAGCCATCCTTACAACAAATTTTGACTTCCAGAACTTCAAAAGGCTTATTCTCATGCAATGAATTCTCCAGATGCAAAAGCCAGTTATCAGCAACTTTTTGTCGATATTCAGGATCAGGATAAGCTTTGGGCCACCATTCAGACAGCGTGGGAATATCCTTTAAATCATAACCAAAGGTATTAATAAATGCAGGATTAAGGTAGATGACATTTTGCTCATCATCATTCAAAGCCTGGGGAACAGGTGAAGCATTAAGAACTGACTGGAATGTACTATCTTCAGCAATATTTTTTAGCTGATTTTTCTTTAAACCGGCGATTTCAGCCTGCATCTGTGCCAGCTCATCCTGATGTTGTTGATTTGTCATGTTGATCTCTGTGGCATATTAAAACTCAGATATATTGTAAGAATATGAACCTAAAACACAGCTATATCAAGCCACATAACAGATAGGTTATTTTTTATAACCTGCAATGCAAGTTATTAACATAGCAAACAAATAAGAAGTTTATTATGAGACCTTTGCACGAGAAAAAATTATTTTAATAGTTACCCATTTCATCGTCATTCCTGCATGTTTCTGGCAGGAATCTCGCATATTTACTGGCTTTAGGCCACTAGATCCCGGCTTAAAAGCATGCCGGGATGACGGGATTTGTTTCGTGCAAAGGTCTCATTATATATACAAATATAATTTAAAAGCGCTTCTAATTATATTGCTGATTCACCTGAATGAGGTATTAATTTATTTAATAAAAAAAAATATAATGGCTTAAATTGTAATGTTTTACTTGATTTATATAGGCAAATAGTGCAATTTTAAACTTGGCCTTAACTTCTGAATTAACAACAGAAAAAACAGGCAATGTGCTTATAAGCACCTACATTTGAAAAAATGATACAAAAATAAATACATGCGGGGAGTAAAAGCATGAACGATTCTATTGATAGACAGCCAGCTAATGACAGACGCGCTAGAACACATAAAGAAATAAAACAGCTCATCAGTGAACGCAACGAAGTTCTTTCTCTCTACTGCAACCTGGCAGGTTGTGATGGCAGCAAAGCAATAGATGTCGATGAAATAGAATCTGGAATTCTCCAGGAATTTTGCCAGATACTAATTGATTATATTGCAACCGGTCACTTTGAATTATACAGCCGTATTACAGAAGGCGAAGAAAAACGCAAAGACATGATCACGCTTGCCGATACTATCTATCCTCGAATAGAACAAACCACTCAAATAGCTGTCGATTTTAATGATATGTATGATGGCGGCAACAAATACACAACGGTTCTAATAGATCAACTTCCAGATTACTTATCTAAATTAGGCGAAGAACTCGCAACACGCATTGAACTGGAAGATCAGTTAATAAATACACTATTAGCACAAAAACCAGCCACTGAAGCAGTAATGCAATAAGTTAATCATTTCTAAATTTTAAAAAGGCCAGTTTATTAACTGGCCTTTTTATTGACTTTTTGTAGGAGCGGCTTTAGCCGCAAAATAATTTAGTTGATAAATCGCAGCTAAAGCCGCTCCTACAATAATTGCTATACCACAAAGAACATTCTATATTTTCTTAATTAACCAGCATCGATGAATTTTCTGATTACGTTTAAAATCCTCTGGGATAGTCTGCCGGGTTATTTCTTCTATCTGGTAATCACTGAGCGCATCTTCATATAACTTAAACTTTCTAAAGTTATTAGAAAAAACCAGCATACCACCATCATTTAATAAACTCATAGACTGTTTTATCAAAGTAACATGATCTTTTTGCAAATCAAACACAGCATCCATTGATTTCGAATTAGAAAACGTAGGGGGGTCCAGAAAAATTAAATCATATGACTTATTGCTACCCTGATATTGTTTTAACCATTTAACACAGTCTGCTTTTATGAATTTATGTTTATCTTCAAAAAGGCCATTAATTTTGAAATTTCTTTCTGCCCAATAAAGATAAGTATTAGACATATCGATGGTGGTAACTGAATGAGCACCGCCAGCTGCCGCATAAACAGATACCGCTCCGGTGTATGCAAATAAATTAAGAAAATCTTTATCCTTTGCCCATTCCCGAATCATTTTCCGTGTATCACGATGATCAAGAAAAATGCCTGTATCAAGATAATCATAAAAATTAACTATAAATTTCAGGCCATTTTCATGAACAATAACTTCCTGCTTTTTATCTGACTGTTTTTCATATTGACTCGTCCCCTTTTGCTGCTGTCTTGTTTTAACAACCAGCTTTGATGCTTCTACATCAAGCACTTCAGGAACAACATCAATTACCTGCTTAATACGCTGACGGGCTTTTCGTATATCGATAGATGCAGGCGCCTGATATTCCTGGACATGAACCCACTCACCATAAACATCAATGGCAGCAGAGTACTCAGGTAAATCTGCATCATAGACTCGATAACATTCAATTTTATTTTTATTTGCCCAGCGAGAAATATGTTTATAATTTTTTTTCAGACGATTTTTAAACATCGCCTTAGCTTCATTATCTTTTTCACGCTGTTTTTCAGGGTCTTGCCCGTTCTTCAATGCGCGTATTGAATAATGAAACAACTTACATTTTATTGGGCCATTATAAAAAGCATTATCTCTGTGCGAACGTAAACCAATATTTTTGGCTAATTCTATATTGCCCGTAAATAAAGCCGTAGACCAGTTAGCAAAATAATGTTTCCAGCAATCGCCTAACTCAGCATATAAATAACGTAATTCTTCTACTTCACCTAAACGTTCTCCATAGGGCGCATTTACAATGACTAAACCTGTTTTTTCTGTGTCTGGCTTTTTGCAGTATTCTACTTCTCTTTGGTCAACAATAATCTGATTTTGCAAACCCGCCGCTTCTATATTCATATTAGCTGCACGAACGGCCTCTAAAGACTGATCATAGCCTCTGATATAAATATCTTTTTTATTTAAGTTTAAATCTCTTTTCTGTTGAGCTTCTTTTTTTAATTCATTCCAGCTATCCACATCATAATTTGGCCAGTTTATAAAACCAAAGTATTTCCTTCGTAATCCCGGTGCAATATCAAGCGCCATCATTGCAGCTTCAATCAACAGCGTTCCTGAGCCACACATTAAATCAACAAGCGTTAAATTTTCATTAGGCCAGCCACATCGTTTTAGAACAGCCGCAGCAAGATTTTCTTTCATTGGCGCAGGTACATTAAACTTTCTATAACCTCGCTTATGCAGGGCATTACCGGATAAATCCAGGCTTAAAATAGCCTTATCTTTATTTATAAAAATATTTATCCGAACATCTGGCATATCACGATCAACAGACGGCCTTTCATTATGTTTATCCATAAACTGATCAACAATGGCATCTTTCACTTTTAGTGCCGCATATTGACTATTGGTAATTCCTGAATTAATCAAATGACAATTCACTGCCAGTGTACCATCTACTTTCAAATATTCTGACCAGTCAATGGTTTGTATTTGTTTGTACAGCACCTCATCATCAGATGCTTCAAACTCTTTAATCTGCATTAGCACACGACTGGCTAACCGTGACCACAAACATACTTTATAGGCATCTTTTAATTCGCCTTCAAAACTTACCCCAGAAAAAGAATCTTTTATATTGGTGATACCTAAGGCTTTTATTTCATCAAGCAATAGATCATCAACCCCTTTGGGGCATGAAACAAAAAAAATGTTATTAGTTGGCATAAATTACTTTAAGGTTATAAGACGTGAAACAGCAATAAGATCTTCTGGTGTATCAATACCAGGGCCGGGCAATTTTACAGCCTGGTCGACATGTATTGAAACACCACTGTGTAATGCGCGTAATTGTTCTAATTTTTCAGTTTGTTCTAAAGTACAGGGTTGCATATTGGTATACGAATGCAAAAAACTAACGCGGTAAGCATAAATACCTAGATGACGTTGATAATTCTGCGCATGCTCATCATTAAACTGGCCATCGGCAATTTTCATTGCCGTTTCACGATCCCACGGAATGGGCGCACGACTAAAATAAAGCGCATAGCCTTCAGCATCTGCAACGACTTTTACTATATTTGAATCAAGCACATCTTCAGCCGATTGAATTGTAGTTGATAAAGTTGCAATACCGGCTTTAGGATGATCAGCAAGATTTAGCGCAACCTGCTTTATAATTTCCTGTGGCGTTAGTGGTTCATCCCCTTGCAGGTTAACCACAATATCATCAATATCCCATTTATATTTAAGGCTAACTTCTGCTAAACGATCTGTACCTGACTGGTGTTCAGTTGATGTCATACAAACTTTTGCACCAAACTTCTCAGCCGCTATCTGAATACGCTCATCATCAGTTGCAATAACCACTTGCTCTGCACCAGAAGAAATTGCACATTCATAGACATGCTGTAGCATTGGTTTTCCACAAATATCAGCCAGCGGCTTACCGGGAAAACGCGTAGAGGCATAACGTGCGGGTATAACGACTTTAAATGATAAAGACATAATTTTTTATTCTTCTGACGCTGCCACTTCTTTTAGAGATCGCGCTTCATCTTCAAGCATCACCGGAATGCCATCACGCACAGGAAATGCCAGCGCATCATTTTTACATATTAGTTCATTTTCTTTTTTATCAAATTCCAGTTCACCCTTACATTTTGGGCAAACCAGAATAGCCAGTAATTTTTTATCCATAACACACCTGTTTAATAATCTGGTCAAACCGTTGTTGTGCAGAATCAGATAACTGCACATCTATCGGCATGTACCAATAATTGTTTAAATTAAATTTCTTACATTTTACCGCATCTTTTTCTGTCATTAACACAGCTAAATCATCATTAAATTTTAGATCTTCTGCTTTATAAATATAATGATCTGGAAAAACATGCGGAATATAATCAATAGCATTATCGCCTAATATTTTAAAGAATCGATCCGGGTTACCTATACCTGCCAGAGCATGTATTCTTTTACCTTTAAATATTTCTAATGACACTTCTTTTGAATTATCTAAAGAAATAAGCTTATCAGTAACAACCGTAAATGATGATACATTAGATTCGCCACCATTTAATATTGCCATATCAACATGCTTCAATCGAGTTACAGATTCTCTTAATGGACCTGCTGGAATACAAAACCCATTACCAAATTTTCTTGTTTGATCAATAACGGCAATTTCTGCATTACGTTTTAAACGATAATGCTGCAAACCATCATCGGATAAAATAACATCACACTTACACTCCGCTAACAACAGTTTAATATCAGCTTCACGATCAGGACCAACGACTACTGGACAACGTGTTCTCTTTGCAATTAATACAGGTTCGTCACCAGCTTCAAGAGCAGATGTGTTTTCTGCTACTAAAACAGGGTAGTCACTGGATTGCCCACCATAACCTCGGCTGATAACACCGGGATTTAATCCGCGCTCTTTAAGTTGCTGACAAAATTCAATAATTAAAGGCGTTTTTCCTGTGCCGCCCACGGTAATATTACCAACAACAATAACAGGCACTGGAGATTGATAAGAGTTTAATAAACCTGCACGATATAAAAATCGCCGTAGACTCGCCACAAAACAAAACAGGCCGGCTAATGGTAATAACAACCAGGCAATTAAATTTTGACTATACCAATAATGATCAAGGCGTTTCATTTTTGATGACTATTCAGCATAATATTTTGTAGGAGCGGCTTTAGCCGCGAAACAAACTTACTTAATAACAAATCGCGGCTAAAGCCGCTCCTACGTTTTTTTAATCTATATTTAATCAGCATTATAAATATTATTTTTCATCTGAAAACTGCAAACGATGCAAAGCAGCATAATGACCATTTTTAGCCAACAGTTCTTTATGATTCCCTGTTTCTACAATTTTCCCATCATCCATAACAACAATGATATCTGCATTTTCAATAGTTGATAATCGATGTGCTATGACCAGTGTTGTTCTATCTTTTATTAATTCTTCTAATGCAGACTGTATATAGCGTTCTGATTCTGTATCTAATGCAGATGTTGCCTCATCCATAATGAGCACAGGCGCATCTTTTAATAAAGCACGAGCTATAGCAATACGCTGTCTTTGACCACCTGACAACATAACACCTTTTTCACCCACTACGGTTTGCAAGCCATGACTCATGCCCTGAATAAAATCATAGGCATAAGCTGATTTTGCAGCTGAGATAATATCTTTTTCAGAAACATTATGTAATCGGCCATAAGCAATGTTATGTGCAACCGTATCATTAAATAAAATGATATCCTGTCCTACATAAGCAATTTGATCGCGTAAACAGGATAATTTATATTCACGAATATCTATGTTGTCTAGTAATATTTCTCCACGATAGTTATCATATAAACGCGGCAGTATATTAACCAGTGTAGACTTGCCACTACCAGAACGCCCCACAAAGGCAATGGTTTGTCCGGGTTTTATTTGCAGATTTATTGATTTTAATACATCTTTATCTTTTACTGTTTCATAGCTAAAACAAACATTATTAAATGTTATTGCGCCCTGAACTCTCTCGGTTTTATGTGTTCCATTATCAACTTCTGTATTGGTATCTAACATTTCAAATACACTTTCAGCAGCGGCAACACCTTTTTGCATAATGGCATTAATATTGGTTAAACGTTTCAATGGCGCAAATAACATCATCATTGCTGACATGAATGACATAAACTCACCAGCATTAATATTATTTCGCAGACCTTCCAGTGTTGCCGCATAAATAATCCCTGCCAGTGCAAAGGCAACAATAACCTGAATAATAGATGTACTAACAGACGTGGTCGCTTTTAACTTCATATTCTGTTGTCGGTTTTTCTGATTATTTTCATGAAACCGATTAATTTCATAATCCTGACCACCGAATATTTTTACCACTCGTTGTGCCTGAATTGACTCTTCCAGAACATGAGTAATTTTACCCATCGATGATTGAATTCGTTTACTAACAATTCTAAAACGTTTTGATACCAGTGAAATTAAATAGGCGATAACAGGCCCTAAAATAATGAATACAGCAGCCAGCAGAGGACTAAGATAAAACATATAACCCACTAAACTAACAATCATCAGCACATCACGAATAATAATAGTAATGGCAGTGGTTGATGCTTCTGCAAGCTGTTCGACATCAAAGGTAAATTTTGAAATCATATTGCCTGTTGAATTGACATCATAATAATGATTTGGCAATAACATTAATTTCTGGAACATATCATCACGCATCTGCCTGATAACCTGCCGCCCTATCCAGCTCATGCCAAAATCAGAAACAACGCCGGAAATTGCACGAATAAGAAAAACACCAATAACGGCAAAAGGCACCCAGCGAATTACCTCTGGGTCTTTATCAATAAAACCACCATTTAATATAGGCTCCATTAAGGAAGCAAAACCCGGCTGAGAAAGCGCAACTAATATCATGGCAATTATTGAAACAATAAAAACTTTCCAATAGGTAAATGCATAACCCAACAAACGGCGGTATATAATTTTAAATTGTATAGATTCGTCAGAAGAAGACATGAGTGATACAGTTACTTGGATTTTTCCATAGTGGCAATAGACATTCGCGTTAAACCTAATTGCGCAGCCGCATCCATAGCAACAACAACCGATTGGTGAGGTGTTTTTGCATCGGCACGTAAAATAAGCGGCACATCTTTTTTATCACCAATGGTTTTCAGTAATGCCATTTTTAATGTTTGAATCTGCGTGTTTACTAACTGCCGATCATTTATAAAATAACGGCCTTTAATATCTATACCGATCACAACAGCATCTGCTTCCTGCTTCACTGCCGCAGGTGATGCTTCAGGCAAATCAATTTTTAGCTTTGACTGTTTTTCAAATGTTGTGGATACCATGAAAAAAATAAGTAACAAAAACACCACGTCAATCAGCGGCGTTAAATTAAGATCAATTTCATCACGGTGCTCTGGTTTTAGATTCAAGCTGCTTTCTCCGTATCATTAGCAGCGGTTATGTTTCGATTGTTATGTAAGACATCAACCATTTTAATGGCTTCTTCTTCCATTTTAATTACCAGCTCATCAACTCGCCCACGGAAATAACGATGAAACATTAATGCCACAATAGCCACGGACAAACCCGCAGCAGTAGTAATCAATGCCTGTGAAATACCCCCGGCCAAAGGTGCGGCATTGCCAACACCCGAATTGATAATGGCGTTGAATACTTTAATCATACCGATAACTGTACCCAGTAAACCCAGCAAGGGAGAAATAGCCGCAATAGTGCCCAGGGTATTTAAAAAACGCTCCAGCTCATGAACCACCTGCCTGCCTGTTTCTTCAATGCTTTCTTTAATGCGCTCGCGTTGCAGGTGGCGATTATTTAAGCCCGATGCAAGAATTCGACCCAGTGCTGACTGCTTGCTGATTTCTTCAATTTTTGAACGTTCCAGCTGCCCTTCTTTAACCCAGTGCCAGATGGTAGCAACCAGATGTTTGGGAATGACTTTCTTCTTTTGCAGCGTCCAGAAACGCTCAAGAATAATACCGAATGCGATGATAGAACAGGCGATAATGGGAAACATTAACCATCCGCCAGCTTTGACCATTTCAAACACTATTGCAGCCCTTTCTATTAATTAAATGATGCTGCACATCATACGTTATAGTCAATAATGATTCCAATAAAGCCCTCTTTCTACTCGCCATAATCTGGGCACTGATATCCCATAATCTGAATTCACCGTTATCGAGATTGCACCTGACTCAGCTGTATTGATTATTTTTACACCCACATTTTTATAACGCTCTACAATATCGGGGCGAGGATGTTTGAACCTGTTTTTATATCCCGCAGCGACAAGGGCATAATCGGGGCTGACTGCCGATATAAAACTTTCTGTCGAAGATGTTTTACTACCATGATGGGGCACAATAAGAATATCGGCATTCAACTCAGCAGCAGCATTATTCACTAATCTGCGCTCCACTTTCTTTTCAATATCAGCCGCAATAATTAATGACCCACCAGCATTACTGACCTTAAGCACACAGGAGCGATTATTTGGCTTTTTATAGTCTTTATCAGGGTGCAATATTTTGAAATTAACACCGTCCCACTGCCAGTTTTGCCCCTGCTGGCATAAGCTTTTCTTATCATGAGCAAGACCATCCACATCCTGCCCTAGCAGCTCATCCACCTGAATTTGCGCCAATATAGACTTTGCACCCCCAATATGATCATTATCACCATTGCTGATGATGAGTTTATCCAGAGAATCTATCGACTGACTTTTTAAAAAAGGCATTACCACTCGATCACCTGTATCAAAGGTATCACTGAATTTTGGCCCAGTATCGAATAACAGGCTATGCTGCCGAGTTTGAACAAAAACAGAAAGCCCCTGCCCCACATCTAACAATACCAGTCTGAATTCATCTGCTTCAGGCAAAACAGGCTTATAAAACAGCGCAGGTAATAACATAAAAATGCCCGACCAGCGCACAGGGAATCCTTTGGGCGCTAATAGCAAAGCAACACCTGCTAGCGCCAGAATAACAAAAACAAACGGGGGTGATGGTTGATGCCAACTGGCTATGGGTAGTTTTCCCAGGTATTCAACAATCGGCCAGATTAATGAGAGAGAGGCATCTGCCAATATAAAAACAACATCTCCCAAAACAGGCAAAAAAATACTAAACACCAGCCCCAGTAATACAAAGGGTACTACTAAAAAACTCACCCAGGGCACAAGAATAAGATTGGCCAGAGGTGCAATTATGGATGTTTGCTGAAATAAAAACAGGGAAATCGGAAATAGCGCTAAAGCGATAACCCACTGCAAGCGCCCCCACTGTAAAATAATTGCCATCCAGTTTGAGTCTGACTTATGCAATCGCCCAAAAAAACTGTATGCAATAACAGCAACCGCAAGAAATGACAACCAGAAGCCAGGTGACAATATGCTGGCAGGATCAATCATCAAAATAACCATCAAAGCCAGTGACAGGCTATTACCCGGCTGAATTTGCCTCTTTAATAAAACGCCACCCAGCACAACTAATAACATCAGCATGGCTCGCTGAGTGGGTATAGCAAAGCCTGCCAGCAGGGCATAAATCAGCGCAAAACCAAGGGCAGCCATGGCGGCAAGTTGACTGGATGGAATGATATTAATGATAAATGCCGGTGTAAATCGCCTCACCAGCCAGAAGAAAAAACCCGCTACCAGGCCAATATGCAATCCCGAGATTGCCATCAGGTGGTTAGTGCCTGTTGTTTTCAGTAGACCCCAGTGTTCAGAGCTGATTCCCCCTTTGTAACCAACAGCCAGAGCGGCTAACAATCCAGCATAAGGCATATCGGCTGATAGCAAGTGATGAGCAATATTCTGTCGTATTCGATTGATGGTAAAGTCAGGTTCATTATCAATACGATAATTTTTTTTATTATTGCGAACATAGCCTGTTGCATGCACAGCATTTTGATATAGCCAGGATTCATAATCAAAGCCACCTTCATTCGAGAAACCATGAGGCGGTTTAAGCCGAACCTGCAAATGCCATGTTTCTCCAGCATTAACAGAGTATTTTGCACCATACCAGCTAAGTCTGATCTGTTTTGGGAAATCATCAGTGGCTATATCTGCGTGCAACACCGTCATGGGGAATCGCTGCACACGGCCATCTTTTCTGGGAATATCAGAAATATATCCTTCAATCCATATATCCTGACCCGCCATTGACTCAGGCAATAAATGAATGAAATGCCAGTGAGCCATAAACAAAGCCCATAAAAACCCCAGCAAAGCCATACTAATTAATCGCAAAGGGGGTGAAAATTTCAGCAGAAATAAAGCAACAGGTAAAAAACTGACCCAGAAAACATCGGGCAAATGGCTAAAAAATTGCAACAAACCAATGCCGGTCAAAAAGCACAGGGCATAAACAGGCAAACCAGCTTTTTTTATAACATCCATGTTATTTGTATGTTCAAGCCTAAAAGGTAATAATTACTTTTCAGCTATAATAGTTATATTGAATTTAAAGACTAACACACAAATGCCCAAGAAGTTTATTCGTAAATATCTGCCCGATCCTCACAAAATTCGTGAACATAAATCTCTGAGAATGTTTGGCACGCTATTGCACTCGCCCAATTTATGGCACTTAAACCGTAAATCAGTTTCACTTGCCTTTGCCGTTGGTCTTTTCTTTATGTGGATTCCAGTGCCTTTTCAAATGGCACTTGCTGCAGGCGTTGCGATTATTGTTGAAAGTAATTTACCTGTTTCAGTTGCTCTGGTATGGATCAGCAACCCGGTGACCATGCCACCATTATTCTACTTTGCATATAAATTGGGCACGGTACTGTTAAACACCCCCGTCACAGAATTCAGTTTCGAGCTCAGCATGAACTGGTTAATGAATGGCATGCTCGCCATCTGGCAACCCTTTCTTATGGGCTGTTTTACACTGGCAGTAGTCAGCTCAGTTATCGGCTTTTTTAGCATGAGGCTCATCTGGCGATTACACATCATTCGTTACCTTAAACAAAAACGCCAGAAAACATTATGATCTGGAAACCTCATGCAACTGTAGCCGCCATAGTTGAGCGCAATGGCCACTTTCTCCTGGTTGAAGAAAAATGCAACGGTCAGATTGTTTACAATCAGCCTGCTGGCCATCTTGATGCCGATGAAAGTATTATTGATGCTGTGATACGCGAAACACGAGAAGAAACAGCCTGGCAATTTCATCCTCAAAATATCACTGGCATTTATCGCTGGAAACAGGCTGAAAAAGATCGCACATTTCTTAGAGTTGCATTTTGCGGCCACTGTGACGATCACCATGCCCAACAAACACTGGATGACGGTATAATAAGAGCCGTATGGATGACTCGTGATGAGTTGCTAAATGAAAAAGATAAGCTTCGCAGTCCTATGGTTATTCGCTGTATTGATGACTACCTTGCAGGGCATCGTTATCCGCTCGACTTACTCGTAGACCTGTAAAGTTAAACTATAAAATGAAATTCATAACCCTTTTTATCTTATTACTTATTTCAACCATATGTCTGGCCTCACCCAAACTGGTAATTTGCTTTGATGGCAACTGCGAAACCAGATTAAATATAAAACTAAGTGACGATGCCTGGTCAGACGTAGAGAATATTTTTTCTGATAAAATAATAAGCGACAAACAGGAAAGACAATGTATTGCAAAAGCATTTGCCATTATTGAAAAAGATGTTTTTAAAACACTGTCAGAAAAAACCAGTAATGAACTGTCTCCCGAACAGGTACACGCAAGAATGAGTAACCGAGATGAGGCAAGCAACAGCAAAACCTTTATTTCTCTTTTAATGGATAATCATTTATCCAGCCGTTACTACTTACGAAAAACTGAAAAACGCAGCTCATGGTTTGGCTTTAATGAACATGCTATTATTATACAATCTCGCAGCAATGCAAAAACCTACGCCATTGATACAACTCAGGACGGCTTTGGAAAAGAGCCTGCAATAACCCCCTATAATAAATGGAAAACAGCAAAATCTTATACCAGCTTACCTAAAAAAACTTTTGAGCTAATTATTCCACCTGACACCACATTTAAAAATAATGACGAATAATAAACGCGTTATTGTCGGCATGTCTGGCGGTGTTGATTCATCGGTTGCTGCCTTGCAATTACTTGAACAGGGTTACCAGGTTGAAGGCCTGTTTATGAAAAACTGGGAACAGGATGACGATGACGATTACTGTGCTGCCGCCATTGATCTTGAAGACGCACAAAAAGTTTGCGATAGACTTGCTATTAAATTACACAGCGTAAATTTTTCTGACCAATACTGGGATCGAGTATTTAAACATTTTCTTGATGAGTACAGCGCAGGCCGCACACCCAATCCTGATATTTTATGCAATAAAGAAATCAAATTTAAAGCATTTCTGGATTACGCATTACAACTCGGCGCAGACTATATTGCCACTGGCCACTACGCACGTATTGAACAACATGACGATCAATTTTTTATGCTAAAAGGTATAGATAACAATAAAGATCAGAGTTACTTTCTTTATACTTTAGGCCAGCAACAATTAAAGCACAGCCTGTTTCCTGTTGGTGAAATTGAAAAAACTGTTGTTCGTCAAATCGCAAAACAGTCAGACATGGTTACCTATGCAAAAAAAGACAGCACAGGTATATGTTTTATAGGCGAAAGAAAATTTAAAGATTTCTTACAGCAATATCTACCCGCTCAACCGGGTGACATTAAAACAACCGAAGGCAAAGTCATTGGCAAACATCATGGACTAATGTACTACACACTTGGCCAGCGTAAAGGCCTGGGTATAGGCGGCGTAAAAGGCAGCAATGAAGACCCCTGGTACAGCCTTGCTAAAGATCTTGAGAATAACATTCTAATTGTTGGACAGGGCGAAAGTCATCCTCTGTTGTTCCACACTCATTTAGAAGCCAGCCAGTTGCATTGGGTCAGTGGAAAAGCCCCCGAAGCTCCTTACCAATGCATGGCAAAAGTACGTTATCGACAGGCCGACCAGCATTGCACGATTACTTATTTAGAAAATGGCGCTTGCACAGTTTCATTTAGCGAGCCACAACGTGCTATTACTCCTGGGCAGTCCATTGTTTTTTATAATAATGATATCTGCCTGGGCGGTGGTGTTATTGATAATATGTATAATCAGGAAAAATAGTTATATGCCTTTAACTTATAGGCTTATAACCTGAAACTAAAATGACCTACACAATAGAAGACAAAACCCTCGCCTTAGCTGGCATATATCAGCCCGCTTATCTTGTTCAACAAATTGCTACAAGCGGGCAGGCACCAGGCGGAGCAATTGAATCCAGCCTGGAAACATTATTTAAGTTTGACAGTGATAATGTTATGGATATTTATGGTGGCATAATCGGCGTTAAATCAGGCCTTAAAACACTTATAAATCAAATGTCAGCAGACAATGAAAAACAGGACATGGATATAACCCGCTATGTAATATCTTTATTACATCTTGAAAAAAAACTAAAAAAAAATAAAGCCATGACAGATCAGATAGCCAGCGGTTTAGAAAACGCAAAAAATCAAATGGAGTATTTTAGTCTCTCACACGAAAACGTACTCGCAAATCTGGGCAATATCTATCAGGAAACCATAAGCACCCTGCTTCCTCGAATTCTGATACAGGGCGAACAGAATTTTCTTTCGCAACAAAATAATGCGAATAAAATTCGAGCACTGCTTTTAGCAGGCATCCGTTCTGCGGTTTTATGGCGGCAGTGTGGAGGCAATCGACTACAGTTTTTATTAGGCCGAAAAAAATATTTACACACTGCTCAGGAATTGATTAAAAAAATTTAGTAAGACACCAGTATCAAATTAGCCCTATATATTTATATATCAATAACCTGGTGGAATTTGACTACAATATCTAAAAGACTTCCAGTACGATTAATGCACTGGAAGCCATACCCAAAATACATCAAAATTCTATTTTGTTTTATCAATCTCATCCAGCAAGCCATCCAGTTCTGATCCTGGCTTAAAATCATCAAAGACCAGCATTGATGATAATATTCCAGCTATACCTTTAGGTGTTAAATCAGCTTGTGTAACAGGCCGTGAGAAATGCACATAGATATTGCTTGGATTCCAGGCAGCAGAAAGACCTGTAGTTGTTGATACACCAATTGCAAGCACTTGCTTTTCCATAAAGGAACAAAAAAAGATGTAACCCTGAGCGCCTTTCGCCACAGCAAAATCTTTAGTCAACAAACCTTTACTACCCAACCTCGCTGACTGATTTTTACCTTTAAGTGGCTTACCATTTTCATCAATGTAGTGATTTCCATGCACATGGAAATCAACCAGCGCAGTAAAAGTATGCTTGCCAAAATATGCCATACTCTTTGTAAGTTGCGGATTAAATTCTGGCCTTACAGAACCGCCACACCCTGTAACCAGAACCAGGCAAGCTATTGCTATTATTATATTTCTCATAATATTTCCTTTAAGTTACTTAATAAAATCTAATTCACAGCACGTTGTGAAACGGGGCATAAGCTTCTAACAATCATTTTGGCTGTAGACAAATTTTTATATGGACCTGGTAAGAATTTTTTTCCAGGATCAGCGCCTTTCGTGATAACCTTTATTTTATACTCTATTGTTTTACTTTTCCCATGACTGGAAGTTGAAGAGGTTATATAGTAATCCTTACCTTTTCTATCTTTAAATGTATTTATAGTTTCATCAATACGACAGGTTGTATTCAATGAATTTGCAGATGTGTAATTTAAATTAGCCAACTGCTTTGGATTCTTTGCGTCATAATTAGTTAGGCCTCCTGAATTTTGAAGGCTTCTGATTGCAGAAATATCAGAGCTATCAATATCATCAAAATCTATTGCGCCAACAAGAAGCAAAATAGATTTTGCGATTATACGTCGCTGTTGTATCTTTTCATTTTGTGCCGCCTGCCCTTTATTAATAGCATTATTCATTATTCTCTGTTTTGCCTTTGCTTCATCTCTAAGAACAGCCTGTATATTTTTCACAATAGAACTTAACTGGTTACGATCATCTGGGCAGGATATTGTTTTCAATGATTTTCTAATTTCAATTTTAATACTATTGACATTACCATTCTGCATAACCATTGCCAGATTATGCAGATTCTCTTTGTGCCGTTCAATCATTGAAATTTTATTTTTCAGATTATTATTTATCTGTTTAATAAAACGATTAAATTCAGGATCAGAAAGTTTTTTGAGTTGTTGAATATAGTGTTGAGCAAGATAAATATTACAGGTTTTTATTGAGGCATCAATTACTTTAACTAGATCATCGCTGCTCAAACGACTGGGGGAAGTCTGGTTAATTTTTTTACTTAAATCAGATGATCTACTATTCCTTGCTTTATCTGGAATATCTTCTGGCTCTTCTAGATATTCAATTCCAGAAACATCAGCATACTGAGTAGAAGCTGGGTTTTCTGCCAACGCATTAATATTATAAAATAATATAGAAAAAAAGACCGGAACACAGATATATACTTTCATTTTAAACAAACTTTTACTTCTGTTTCTACATCACGTAATAATATACCTTTAACATTTCATGGCAATGAGTATTTCCCAATAATGAAATGAGTTTAAACATAGCGGTAAGTTCTTATAGGGATATTTTTTCATTGCCTGCATTTTTTATCAATGATGGTTATCAGAAAAAAGCGAGAGCGAGGCAGGCCTCACTGATTTTTTTAACTGAATAGAGCACTGCAAACTTAGGATGAGGAAGAGGCTTTAGGTTATTGCCTTAAAACGTTTGTCATTCCAGTATGCTTTTGAGCCGGAATCTAGTGACTTAATTTAAGGTCAATAAATTTACTGAATCCCAGCAAGGTATGCTGGGATAACAAAATTATTATTAGCTTTTTATGCGCCCTTAATAGAGCAAGACCAAAACCACTCTATTAGAACACGGATTTTTACTTTAAAATAAGTTGGCATCGGAGTTTATGTTCTTGAGTATCACGCCCTACAGCTACCACTACATGCCTCAAAATTAAAGCGCTCTAACAGACCTTACGTCGTTTTGAAAATCCCAGTAAAGCTATAAAGCCTGTACCAAACAACCATGCTGCTGCAGGCAATGGAACAGTAGTTAAATACCCCTCTAAACTTACATCCAGTATGGCTGTCGCTGAAAAAAAGCTGGATAAATCAATTGTCGCACTATTAGACCAGCCTATATCAAACGTATTACCAGCTGGGTCATAAATACCATAATCCAGAGCAGTAGTTAATGGCCAAAGCTCAAAATCATACGTATTGGAATCATAAATAAGATTTCCTCTTAAACTGGAAAAATCCACATCAATTGATGAAGCTGCTGCGTCTACAGAACCTGAAGGAGCAGAGGCACCAAAATCGCCTGTTGAATAAATATTCAGGCTATAGTCTGTGGAACTGACAGCCAAAATAGAACTCTGAAAACTACCCATGGTTATTTCAGCAGGTGGTGCAATAGATGTTGATGCCGGATATGACACTGAACCAATGCTAGAATCAATCGTCAAATTTGCCGTTGCTTTATCCACAAACATAGTATCTATAGCTACAGGTGATGCCGAAGCCCCCACTGTAAAACATAGTGCTATGCCGCCTAACATACCCTTTATTTTCATTTTCATATCCTGATATTCCCTGTACATTTTTATTGATGCAATTTAGTTAAAAATCAAAACAACCGCAGTTAAAGCTATTTAAAAAAGCAAAAAACATACCATATGTAAAAATATTTATACACATCATAAACTTAAGAAAAACATAATATTATCTAAACCGCATAACTGTAAGTTATCCTGACAATCCTGGCGCTTATTTACAGCAAACTTTACACTTCTTCTTAATATCTTCAGCCCTCAACTATTTCACCAAAACTATCGTACAAGGCTCTCTTAGAACCAGCCTAATCTTTCAGCAATTTAGACAGACGTTTCTGTGCTTTCTTATGACCTAGTTCAAGCGCCCGCCGATACCACATAATCGCTTCATCTTTATCAACGACAACCCCCTTCCCCGTCTGATACACGCTTCCTAAACGAAACATAGCAAAAGCACTATTCTGTTCTGCCGCCTGCTTATACAATTCCAGCGCTTTTTCCTCATCCTTAAAAGCACCAAGTCCCTTTTCATACAAATACCCTATAACAGACATACCAAGAGGGTTGTTATATCTGACCGCATGCTCACTCAAAGCCCATGCTTTCTCATAATTAGCATCAATACCCCGTCCTTTGGCATACAACCATGCAAGGCGTGCCATGCCCCACAGATTACCACGCTGGGCAGCCTTGTTATACCAGGCTGCCGCCTGCCGAGCATCCTGCTTAACTTCTATGCCTTTTTCATACATAAAACCCAGCCTGGCATAACCTCTACCATGTTTATGCTTTGAAATGGACTGACGAAACAATTGCTGAGCTTTTGCAGTATCTTTTTTTACACCATTTCCATTCAGCTATAAAACTCCCAGCCTTGACTGCCCATGATGATCCCCAAGTTCAATCGCCTTATCAAAGCTCTGTCTCACTCCCAGACCGCGCTCATAAATAAAACCAAGTCGAGTATAGGCTGCCGGATTACCATTTTTTATACTTTTCAGATACCATTCAATAGCTTTCTGGTAGTTGATATCCACACCCATGCCGCGCTCATACATATGCCCTGATTTTTCCTGAGCTTTGGCATAATTTTTATCAGCAATTTTTTTTAGCCGTTCAAAAGCCTCATCAAACTGCCCCTCGATAATTGCTTTCAGAGCACGCTGAAACTGATATTCAACCTCAAGATCTTGTGCTGCTTTAACGTACTGACTATTCAGCTGCATCATTGTTTCGATATTTTGTTGTAACTTCATTTGCTGCTGCAATTTTTTTATGGTCTCTCTCGCCACAACCAGATCCTGCATTGATTACCGTAATGCAGCTTCAATCCTGTAATCTTTCTTCAAAGATTCGATAGCACGTAACACCTCATCTTTATCCACCTCCATACCTGCTTTGACATAGTAAACAACACGATCCCAGTCTTCCTTCAATATTTTTGTGCTAATAACTCCCGCAGTCAGCGTAACCATGTCATGAGTAGCCATTTTGTTTCCATCAGCATCTTCATGTAGCTTGATCACAGACTGAACATAAGTTCCGAGTTCTTCAATCAGTGACCGCTTAACGCCATCAATCGCTCTGATTCTACTGGTATACCGAGTATCAAACTCATCAGCCTGATAGGAGTAATCCCGCACATACTGTTTTACGGATGCTCCCGAAAAAACAGGATAAATAGCAAATAGAATTAAAAATAAGGCTCTGGTCAATATTAATATCACTCGTCTTTTCATATCCACACAACTATTTTTCAGGCGATTAAAAATACAGGTCTGCCATAAACAAAAAAAGTAACGAAGGAACTTTACCATTGTCATGCACTTAAAAATCAGCGCTCAGATATTATAAGAAACAAACAATTATATTTTTACTCAACGACTATGGACTGAAAGTCCACAGGTTGCTTTAATAACGATTGAAAATCATTCTGCTAGTATTAAAAATAATATTAAATTTTCAGACACTATTGTTTTATCATCCCGAGCATCTCGGCTTTATTAAGACATCTATTTAAGATCTGCCATAAATATTAATTAACTTTTTTAAATCAGTCGATAGACTAGGCCAGATTTGTTGCCACTCAAATCTCCACTGCCAGTTACCCTTAGTTGTTCCTGGCATATTCATTCGATGCAACGTATCCAAGCTTAAAATATCCTGCATAGGTAATATTGCAAGATTAGCAACTGAAGACAATGCCATGCGATTAAATACCCACGGCATATCCAGTTGATCAAATTCCTGAAATCCTAAATATTCATGCAATTGAAGCCGCGCCGATTTATCAAGACTTTGATACCAGCCCAAAGAGGTATCATTGTCATGAGTTCCCGTATAAACAACGGATGAAATCTCATGATTATGCGGCAAGTATTGATTAGCTGAATCACCATCAAATGCAAATTGCAGAATTTTCATACCGGGCAAAGAAAAGTCTTTTCTTAATTTATTAACATCTTCTGTAATTAAACCAAGATCTTCTGCAACAAGAGGCAAAGGCTTAAACGTTTTAAATAGTTCTTTTAATAAAGCAGCTCCAGGAGTTTTAACCCACTGCCCCTTAATAGCTGTTTCTTCATCTGCTGCTATTTGCCAACAGGCTTCAAAACCACGAAAATGATCAATACGAATTAAATCAAATAATTCTAACTGTATTGCAAAACGTTGTTTCCACCAGTCAAAATTATTTGATTGCATATATTGCCAGTCATATAAAGGATTACCCCAACGCTGCCCTTCTTCAGAAAAAGCATCGGGGGGTACTCCTGCGACAAATAATGCCTCACCTTTTTTATTTAAAAGAAAATTTTCCCTTTGTGCCCAGACATCAGCACTGTCATAAGACACAAATATAGGCATATCACCAAATAGTTTTACATTGTGCTGACGCGCATAATCTTTTAATTCATGCCATTGAGTAAAAAAGATAAATTGTTCAAATTCTATTTGTAATATAGGTTCAGCATATTCTTTTCTAGCAGCAACCAGTGCCTGCTGATTTCTTTGCGCTAATGCTTCTGGCCACTCACTCCATGACTTTCCCTGTTGTGATCTTTTTATTGCAATAAATAGCGTGTAATCATCTAACCAGATATTGTGTTGTTTTTTAAAGTCATCCAGTTTTTTGTGCCATGTTTTATCATTGTCTTTTAAATAATGTTTATGCGCCTTATTCAAACATTTTAATCTGAATTTTTTTGAATCTTTGGGTGCATTTATTTTTTCCAGATCCAGCCAGCCTTTATCAACCAGCCAGTCAAGACTTATTAACAATGGATTACCTGCATGTACGGATAAACATTGATAGGGAGAACCATCAGAATGGGTTGGACTCAGGGGCAGCATTTGCCAGACAGTGCAGGCACTATTGGACAGAAATTCAATAAAGCGATATGCGGAGTGACCAATATCACCACCGGCATAAGAACCGGGCAATGATGTGGGATGTAAAAGTATGCCTGCTCGGCGTTTGTCTAATATGTTGTTTTTTTTGTTCATTATTCGCAAGCTGAAACTTGCTCCTGCATTTTAGGGAGATCATGTCATTACAACATTTAACACTGTCATTCCTGCATGCTTTTAGCAGGAATCCTGTATTTTAAAGTTGCGAGATTCCTGCTAAAAGCATGCAGGAATGACGATGAAATTTATAACTATTACTCGAGACCTTTGCACGATATATTCACGAGTAAAAATGACTAAAATTTCACTGCTTTT
>CAZFUY010000030.1:0-27408 GCA_964522445.1 uncultured Thiotrichaceae bacterium
CTAACACACAGCATGTGTGTAGCAGCTAAAGCCTTGCACTAAAATACATAGTTTTAACTAGCATACTAAGACAATAAAAAAATTAAAGCACACCACTTCTATCCAGAACTCTATGAACCTTATGGCTGGTTTTAGCCAGGCGTTGAATATCAGCCAGATCAGGTACTTCCCCTTTCTGTAATCGATCTTCCCAGTCCATCAGCTCAAGATCAAGATAATCTAACAACTTAAGAGAACAGCCTTTACATACGCCATCACATAAATAAGCTTCAGGCATACCAAAGGGTAATGTTTCTCTTACCTGCTGGATTAATTTCTGCATAGCAGCTGGCGTTTTTGGTTTCACAACTTACATGTCATTATTTAATAATAATCTGATTTTTTAAGAGTAATTCACGTAAATCCGTTACCCGTTTTCTATTCACACCAAAATCAGAATAACCTAAACGGGCAGCAGATTTAACAGCCACATATTCACCCTGCTCTCTTAAATGTAACTGCAGATCATCTACAAAACCAAAAACAGCGCTTGAACACTCAGCATGTATATATTTCTCATCAAAAGAAATTATTTTTGTTCTTGACAATGAATTCACAACATCATGAATTTCTTTCCAGTTATTTTCTAAATTCTTATTTAATTTAAAAACATCAACAGCATGACCTTTATCATTAGCATCACTACTGACACAATTTGGTGATTCAGGACAGGGAGAGAATTTATTATCAAACACACCTATATCTTCTGGTGTTTGACCCGCACAGGAAAACAGTGTTATAGACATAACAATAACAACCCATTTATAACTAAAACAAAGATAATTTTTCATGTAACTTACAACTTATGAATATTTTTCAGGCTCAGAGGATTATCCAGATCAATGCCATCCATAAAAGGTTTGTCACGATCACGGTGTGTTATCTGATAAATTAATCCCATCCAGTTACCCACAACTGCACACGCGGTATCATGCCAGGTATTATCTAAGTGGTAATTAATTAATTCTTCAGGAAACACAGGTATATCCTGATTATTATCTAAAGCTTCATTCACTCTAAAATGATATTCGCTAAAAATAGCTTTTTCGAAATCACCAAAATAATTATCAGGGAAAGGCGGATAACTATCTCGTTTCCCTTCAATAAACTGCATCACTTCACGCTTGTATTCTTTCAATAACGATATCGTGTCATATTCAGGATGCCCCTGAAAAAATATGGTTCTCAACCCATCAGGGCTAGTAGCCAGATGCACACAGCCATCATCACTCTCAGCTAAAACCTGTAAATTAGCCTGTTTAAATTGCGTATGAGTTACAGCATTCCATCTGGAATGTGGCACATCAAATCGTGTATTAATATCATTTACTAATGGATGTGATTTATCAACCACATTATGCGGATAGACACCCCATATTTTTTTACCCTGAAAAACTCGTTTCTGATTATAGCGAAATTGCAGAACTGCATGTGTTGCCAGACATGAACATAAAGTTGATGTCACATTTTCATGCGCCCAGTCAGCAACTTCAATTAATGGTTTCCAGAAATCCTGATTTGATAGTTCAGCACCAATAACATTAGCGCCTGTTATAATTAAAGCATCTAAACCCTGCTCACGAATTTGATCAAAACTTTCATAATATTGATCAATATGAGCCTGTGCATTTTCACTGCGAGGCAATTCATCCAGTGTAAAGGGATGCACATAAAATTGCGCGATTGGATTACTCTCACCGATTAATCTAAAGAACTGTCTTTCTGTTGCTGCCAGCGCAGCATCCGGCATCATATTTAATAAACCAATATGAAGCTCTCGTATATCCTGTTGCGTTGCCGCGGTTGGTTCTAAAACTTTAACGCCTTCAACACGTAATCGATTAAATGAGGGCAAATTATTATGTGCAACTAAGGGCATAAAATTCTCGTATTAGTTTTCTCTTGAAATTGCAGTTTCTAATAAATTTAAAAAATCATTTTCATTCTTAATCTGCGCAACTTCATCTGAAGTAACAGTGTATCCATTTTTAGCGATTGTTTCATAACGGGGTACACGTGAATGAAACAATCTTGGGAATACCCAACGGGTAAATTCATCAGGCTCCATTTCTGCTGCATATTGCAGATTATTTTCTTTTAAATAAATAGCCAGTTGTTCCTGTAAAAATTCAGGACGATAATACAATGGCTTGGGCGCATTCTGAGCACGACTAATCAATTTGTTTTCTTCTTCCTGATTAGTGACTTTAATATAAAGTATCAGTGTATTATCAATCAGTGTTTTCATAACCTCAGGATGATCCAGCTCACATAAACTGCCACCCACATCATTTACAAAATGTTCATAGTTATAAATATTCTGTGCCTTTTTAATAAACTGAGGCACATCGAGCATTGTAGATATTTCTGCTTCACGATATAAAGCCTGATGCTTGATAAACTCTTCTAACTCAACCCCTCCTAGCTCAGGGTTACCCAGTTTACCAACAAAGCTTAATACAGGACCAAGGTCATGAACTTTTATATTATTACGAATATAAATCCAGTCATTGCGCAATAAATCTCGTAAAAAAGGCATCTGCATAGCCTGCTCTTTAATCATATCCAGAATATGCTCATCCAGATATCGTGTGCCTATCCGGTAATCGCCTGAAAAATGAAACCAGTGGCTATCTCGCAACATGGTAGATAAATAGGTTTTACCCACTCCCGACATACCTAACAGGGTGACCTTTTTATTCTTCCAGGCACGGAACTCATCGACAGTAAACTTCAACTGAATACTCCACTTAGATTGGATTTTAGAACGTTATAGGATACAGTCGAATGAAAAAATATCAAATAGATTAATAACTTGAGTAAATAATCTTAGGGGCATTTATAGATGATCAACAGCTTACTATGATTTAACCGTAGTAATTTGCTGACTATTATCAAGCAGCATAACTATATCCGCTCTATTTGGCATTTCTTTTAGCGTTGATTGCGTAATACGTTCATAATGCATAATAAAGCGCTTTAGCTCTACTTCAGACATAATGCCCGGCTTTGACTGATTATCTGAAGATATATTTTGTAGTTTTTCTTCCTGTAATAAACGCCACTCAAAAACTTTTTTCATTGATGGTACTTTAAGCATAATCAAAATATCAATTAATGAGAAAAGTTCTTTGTACTTACTCGCCAGTTGTTCATTAACATAAGTTCGCCATTTTAGATCTTTATCTTCATTGGCCTCTAACAAATTTACTGGCTTTTTTAACTCAGACTCATGTTGCGCAATCGCACCAACACACCAGCCTTCCAGCAAAACAATATCAACAGGCTCATTAACATTAATCCATAATAGTTCTTCTGCTCTATCATCAATTGCCTTGTCAAAGACAGGCACTCTAAAAGGTTTAAATATTTTATCTTTTAATCGTTTTAAAATAGATAGACCAAGATCAATATCATGTGTACCTGGTACACCACGCATTATTAATAACGGATGTATATCTTCTGATAATTTCTGTCGTTGCTGGCGTGTTAAATATAGATCATCAATTGATAATACCAGTACACGTTTTCCAAAACCTTTTTCCAGTAATACTTTTAATATTTTTGCAGTAGTTGATTTACCTGATCCCTGAGCACCATTCAATCCTGCAATAAATAACTCCGTACCCGCTTTATGATTAAGCCAACAACTCATAGGGAAATATAATGAATGAAAGCTTTTAAATATTGCAGATGACTCAGGAATAGATTCTGCTGCCAAGATAGATTTAAAAACTGCATGCAAACTTATTGCATCTAGTTTTTCTTCCACAGCAACCGTTAATGATGCAGGCCATATAGCCTCTTCATAATTGCTCTGCATTTAACCAAGAATATCCATTATTTTCTGCCGATCAAAATCCCAGTCTTCTGGTTCTTCAATACTTTCTATTGTTTCCTGTGATCGCTCAAGGTCAACTGTTTTTACTGGAATAGGTGAATTACTACTGCTTGAAAAGAATACTTTCAGTTTAGGTTTTAAAAGTGTGTTTTCTGACTGTTCAGCAACCACAGCTAAGCGTCCAGACTTTAGTTTAACCAGAGTACCCACAGGATAAATGCCAACCGATTTAACAAACGCCTTAAACACATCATCATCAAAATGGCCATCTTTCCAGTCTGCCATTTTTTTTAATGAGTCAGCAGGCTCCCAGCCTTTTTTATAACTGCGATTAGAAGTAATCGCATCATAGACATCACAAACGGCACCCATTTTTGCTTCAAGTGAAATATCTTTATCTGAAATCTTATCAGGATAACCTGTACCATTTACTTTTTCATGATGATGCAGACACACATCCAGTGATATTTCATCAACACCATATGATGTTTTTAATATTTCCCAGCCCTTTCGAGGGTGCTCCATAATACAGCTGAATTCTTCATCAGTTAATTTCCCTGGCTTATTCAATATTTCATCAGCTATTACTGCCTTGCCGACATCATGCAATAGACCCGCCATGCCAAGTACCTGTAGATCTCCCTTATAATTAAGCTGCTTACCCAAAGCAATCATTAATGCACAAACAGCGACTGAATGAAGGTAGGTATAATCGTCTTTATTTTTTATTCGTGTCAGACTTAACATAGCGCCGGGATTTCGAGCAACTGATTGAGAAATTTCATCAACCAGTGGGGCAACGTCATCTATTTTTATAGAGTTACCCATACGGGCTTCCTTAAACATGGATACAGTGGCTGCTTTAGCTTTAGATAAAGTTTCACGCGCATGTTCCAGTTCATCTTCCAGTGAGATTTTTTTCTGTACAGTTTTTTCTGATTGAACAGTATCCAGAACTGGAACTGTTTTTTCTAACACCGACTTTTCTTCAACACCTAAACCTTTACCTGTATCTATCCACAGGTATTTAATACCACATTCTTTAATAGCGTTTAAATCTTTTACTTCGATTAAATTAAATGCTGTTTTCCAGAAAGGATGTTGCAACCAGTTGCCATCGAGTTTATCAACATACATACCAATACGCAGCTCAGATACTTTTATCTTTTTTCGCATTACTTGTAATCTATGAAAGAATTATCTATGACTGTAGTTGATAGAAGATGATATGTCTAAAAGAGACCTTTGCACGACTAAGGGCAATGCAGGCACTGTGTTTTTTATTTTCAGGAATTAAAACATCAGCAAGGGCATCCACGGGGGATGCCCATATTTTTTATAAAAAATTAGTGCCCTGCACTTCCAACGACAGCACTTGGATCTTCTTCATACATAGCAGGCAATGAATGGGCTATACCTTTATGACAATCTATACAGGTCTGGCCTTCTTCTATACCTTTACTATGTCGATTAACTGCTCGACGTTCCTGCTCAGCAAAATCCATGGAATCGTAATCATGACAGTTACGACATTCTCTTGAGTCCGTTTCCTTCATGGCTTTCCACACATTACGTGCCAGTTTCAGACGGTTTGCTTCAAACTTTTCAGGGGTATCGATAGTACCCAGAATTTTATGAAATACTTCATTACTGGCCTGGATTTTCCGAATCATTTTATGTATCCAGGGTTTGGGTACATGGCAGTCCGGACAAGTTGCCCTTACACCGGTACGGTTCGCGTAGTGAATAGTTTCCTGATATTCCTGATAGACATTTTCCTCCATCTCATGACAGGAAATACAGAAAGACTCCTGGTTGGTTGCTTCCATTGCTGTATTGAAGCCACCCCAGAAAATAACACCTGCTACAAAACCACCGATGAGAAGGCTACCCAGTGACGCAGTACTTGGGCGCTTAAGCTTCGCAAAAAATGAATCATTGCTCATATTCTTCTCTCTTTATTTTGTCGTTACTTACGAATAGCTTTAACCGGTGTGAAGTAATTCCCCACCAATGGTTTAGCATCCGCCTGAGGTACATGGCATTGTGTACAGAAATAACGACGAGCTGCTACATTCGCCATTACATTGTTGCCACGATCAGCAAAGTGAGTTTGAGAAATCTTAGTTGCACCCGCATCTTTATAGTGTGTCCAACTATGACAGGTTAAGCATTTATTAAACTTAAGGTTAATTTTATAACCTTTTATTTTATGCGGAATCAATGGCGGCTGCTGCACATAATCACGCTCGATAGGATCTCGATCACGAATATTTTTCTTAACAACTACCCTGTTGGATTTAGTATCTAAATCCGCTGCACCACGCAATGACTGTACGTCCCCTGAATAAGCCGGTGATATAAATCCCAGACCGAAGGCCAATACTAGTCCCATTACCAGTGATTTCTTCATGGTAATACCTCTCTTTGATGTGAAGTTTTTAATTCAAATTGATTATTAAATCGTAAATCAAACTTAAAGACGTCTTCGGCACAAATGTCGATACAACGCCCGCAGTTTGTACAGTCTGATGACAGAATCATCGAACCGATATTTTTTGCTTCGCCTTTCAATGCAGCCCGGTCTTTTAACACAGGCTTGATTACATTGGACTCAGGACAAACAACAAAACATTCCATGCAGTCATCACACTTATTTCTTGCAACTGCATTAACGCGTATAAGACTGAACTTACCAAATAAACCGTAGAAAGCACCTACAGGACACAGATGCCCACACCATGCACGGCGCGAAATAAATGTATCCAGCAGAAAAATAGACAGGATAACCACCCAGGAAGAACCAACACCAAAAATTAAAGCCCGTTGAACCATAGAGACTGGATTAACCAGCTCCCATGCCAACGTACCTGTAATCATGGCAAGCCCAAGGCTTAAACCCAACACCCAGTAACGTGCATTACGTGATAATTGCGTACCACCTTTAATGCCCATTTTTAAGCGCAACCATTCAGCCATATCAGTAATAATATTCACAGGACAAACCCATGAACAATACACTCGCCCACCGACTAACATATAAAATGCTATAACGATAAGCGCACCAATAATGGCAGTGTTTTCCATTATGTGACCGGCAAATAAAGACTGTAATAAGACATAAGGATCAGTCAATGGCAAAACATCCAGCGTTAAGCTTGATGCTAAATTGCCTTTAACAATCCACACGCCAAACAATGGCCCCACTAAAAACAATGCCAGAATACTTAACTGAGATAATCGGCGCAGCACTAACCATTTGTGCGCTTTTATCCAGCCTTTTTTCTGAATTGCTTCAAGACCTAATTGTTCAACAGGATTTATCAATTACTTAAAACCTTTATTTAAACGATCTAATGGATTACTGGAAAATGGTGTGTCATTTTCTTTTTCTGATTTATCACTACGGGGCTGAATCAAACCATCACCTTCATAGCTATAGCCCACCCCTTCAGGCAGATTATATTTATGCTCAAGATCAGGCGTGACCAGGCTAGCGCCTGCTTTCTGTTTTTCTTTCCAGCCAAATTTATAGTGTTTACCAATTTCACCCTTAGCGAGTTTCATAGGAAACACCTTAATTGCAGCTTCTTCAAGAATACAGGCACGCTCACATTTACCGCATCCAGTGCATGCATTTGAATGCACTTCTGGAATGAACAGCGCATGTTTGCCAGTACGTACATTGTGATGACGATTTATTGTGATAGCTTCACCTCGAACAGGACATACGTTGTAACAAACTTCACAACGTAAACCCTGAAAGGCAATGCACTCTTCCTGGTCAACCAGCACCGCAAGCCCCATACGGGAATCATCAATATTGGTTAATTCAGGATCAAGCGCGCCCGTGGGGCAAGCTTTCACACAGGGAATATCATCACACATCTCACAGGGCACTTTACGTGCCTCAAAATAAGGTGTGCCCAATGCAACATCTTCAGCCAGATTGGCAAGTTTCAAAGTATCGTAAGGACAATCACGCACACACAAACCACAACGAATACAGGCAGAAAGAAATTCATCTTCACTGCCAGCCCCCGGTGGCCTGATCGCCTGAGCAGGCAAAGATAAAGACTGGCGAGAGTACATGCCAAGCCCTAATCCAAGCAGAGTAACGCCGCCAGCAGTTCTGGCAATATTTGCCAGAAACTTGCGCCGGCCTTGTTGGCTCAGTTCTTTATTATGCGAATGAAATGCCATTATTTACTATGCCTTTACAATCTTAACAGCGCATTTTTTGTAGTCTGTTTCTTTGGATAGCGGATCAGTCGCATCCAGAGTCACTTTGTTAATCAAACGACCTGCATCGAACCAGGGCACAAAGACCAGACCTTCAGGCACTTTGTTACGCCCACGAGTTTCGATCATGGCTTCAATTTCACCACGACGTGAAACAACCTTCGCTGCCATGCCTCGACGCAAACCTCGTTTTTTCGCATCTTTTGGATGCATAAAGATTACCGCATCAGGGAATGCACGATACAGCTCTGGTACACGACGCGTCATAGAACCTGAATGCCAGTGTTCCAGTACACGACCTGTGCATAACCACATATCGTATTCATTATCTGGACTTTCGGCAGCTGGCTCATAAGGTGCGGTAATAATATTGGCTTTGCCATCTTTTTTACCGTAGAACCTGATGCCTTCACCTTTTTTGACGTATGGATCATAACCTTCAGCATAACGCCAAAGAGTTTCTTTACCATTCACGACAGGCCAGCGTAAACCGCGGACTTTATGATAGGTATCAAAATCAGCCTGTTCATGACCTTTCTTAGGGCCTTCTAACTGGAAGCGACGGTACTCTTCGAACAAGCCTTTCTGTACATAGAAACCAAAGTGATCCATCTCATGATTGGTGTATTTATGACCACGAGTATCAGTTACCTGTTGTTTCTTAAACTTGTTAACCTGACCGTTTTCAAATAGCACATCGTACATAGTCTTACCTTTGTACTGAGGTGATTTGGCTAATAAATCAGCAGGCCAGACTTCTTCCATCTTGAAGCGCTTGGAGAATTCCATTAACTGCCACAGATCAGATTTAGCCTCACCCGGTGCTGGCACTTGCTCACGCCAGAACTGTGTACGACGTTCAGCATTACCATAAGCCCCCTCTTTTTCTATCCACATAGCTGTTGGAAGAATAAGGTCAGCGGCCATAGCCGTAACCGTTGGATAAGGATCTGAAACAACAATAAAGTTATCTGGATTACGATAACCCGGCAAACCTTCCTCATTCATATTAGGAGCGGCCTGCATATTGTTATTACACATTACCCAGTAAGCATTCAGCTTGCCATCTTTCAACATGCGATGCTGTTTAACGGCGTGATAACCTTTTTTGCCTGGAATTGTTTCAGCCGGTAGTTTCCAGATTTTTTCTGCAAACTGACGATGGCCTTTCTTCATGATTACATAATCAGCAGGTAAGCGATGTACGAAAGTACCCACTTCGCGAGCTGTACCACAGGCTGAAGGCTGACCTGTTAATGAGAATGGACCATTACCAGGCTGTGAGATTTTGCCTGTTAATAAATGTACGTTATACATTAAACCGTTTGCCCAAACACCACGAGTATGCTGATTGAAACCCATGGTCCATAAAGAAGTAATTTTCTTTTTAGGATCGGCATACAGTTTTGCTAAACGTAATAGATTGGCTTTTGGCACACCTGAAAGTTCATGTGCTTTTTCTAAGGTATAAGGCGCAACTGATTTTTTATACTCTTCAAAAGAAATACTGCTTAGTTTGCCTTTATTGGCATTCTTTGCTTTCTTCTGTAATGGATGCGTTGGACGCAAGCCATAGCCAATATCTGTTGGCGTTTTCTTGAAGTTAACATGCTTGCTAACAAAATCTTTATCGTAAGCATTATTTTGAATAATATAATTTGCGATATAGTTAAGAATGGCCAGATCAGTTTGTGGTTTAAAGATCATGCCATTATCAGCAAGGTCAAAACAACGGTGCTCATAAGTAGACAATACGTGAACTTCACAACCCGGCTTGGTTAAACGCGTATCAGTAATACGCGTCCATAAAATAGGATGCATTTCCGCCATGTTTGAACCCCAAAGCACAAACGCATCACCATGCTCAAGGTCATCATAACAACCCATGGGTTCATCAGAACCAAAACCACGAATAAATGCACCCACAGCCGAAGCCATGCAATGACGTGCATTTGGATCAATGTTATTTGTACGGAAACCGGCTTTCATTAATTTAGAAGCGGCGTAGCCTTCCCAGACTGTCCACTGACCAGAACCAAACATACCCACACGAGAGGTCATTTTCTCTACAGGCTTGCCCTTGTTCTCCTCCATGGTTTTTTTCTGCGCGGCTTTAAATTTTTCAGCCATAACATCAAACGCTTCATCCCAGGATACTTCCTCGAAATCACCTTCTTTGTCATATTTACCATTGGTTTTGCGTAGTAATGGTTTGGTTAAGCGATCTTTACCGTACATAATTTTGGACAGGAAATAGCCCTTAATACAGTTTAAACCACGGTTAACGGGTGCATCAGGATCACCCTGTGTGGCCACAACTTTGTCGTCTTTGGTGCCGATTAAAACACTGCAACCGGTACCACAAAAACGGCAAGCTGCCTTATCCCAGCGAATATCATCGCTGCCCTGGGCCATAGCCTCTTTAATACCCGGTATTGTTATACCGGCTGCTGCTGCAGTAGCTGCTATGGCATTCGTTTTCACGAAGTCACGCCGTGTCAATTTCATGCTGACATCCCCTCATTGGTAGCTATAGTTTCATTTTCATTAATTTCATCACTAAACTGATAAATCATGGCCGCAGATAACACGCCTTTCATATGCTGAAAATCACTAATGGTATCTGCAATTTTTCGTCTGGTTTCATCCTCAACCGTTACCACTAACCGACCATCGTCGGTGGCCTGATGCACTTCTACGCCGTTTATTTCTAACAGGCTAGAGCGCACCTGATCGATGTGTTCAGTTCGAGTATGAACCAGCACACCACACACGTTGTAATCATTCATGGATTGATCTCCAATTGATCATTAATTTGAAGTTTCTTCATCTCGATAGCTCCGATAGGGCAAAAAGAAATACATTCACCACAACCGTTACATTCATCTGGATTCATTTCGACTGTGGCAGAACCACCCACCGTCATTTTGAATTTAATAGCACGTGACTCACACACGTCACCACAGGATCGACAAACCACACCATTTTCAGACAAACAATTATTTTTAAATGTTGCCACCTGATTCCAGGGCTGCCGTTTATTTGATTGATTAATTAAGAGTGCCTGCGTAGGACATATATCGACACAGACCTGACAGAAATCACATCCGCCTTTGGAATAATTTACTTCTGGAAAACCTGCGCTACCACGTTGCAAAATTTTTGAAGGGCAGGCATTAATGCATTTATCACAACGATCACAGGCATCAGTAAATAAGCTTTCTTCTATAGCCCAAGGCGGCCTGAAAGCGGCTTCAGCTTTGAAGTCGCCATGTAGAAACTGCATTCTATTTAACTGTTTTGCCATAAACCTTGCCAAACACAGCAGTGTTGCTGCATCGCTAAATTAGGCTCTTTTTGTGTGGAATTAAATTTGACTTTGGTCAATTTACTATCAGCATATAAACGGGTTCTAATTTTTTTATAAATTTAATTGATCTAGTGCAAAAACTTTTGGATTACGCCTAATGCCATCAGGCAATAAACACCATCAAAAATTATTATCAGGAAGGATATATAGTATCAACTCAAAGAAAGCGCAATAGCGCGAGTCACAATGAACACCAAACAGAGTTAAATTAGCTCTTCCCAGGGTTCAGAGCTAAATCTGTACAGATCATAACGGAGGCATAAATAGTAAGAGACCTTTGCACGATACATTCGCGAAAAGTCTCAGTAAAAAAGCGATGCTTTTAATCATCAGTATCAATGGGTCTTTTTGAAAACATTTTATTCCCTGTAAACATCGCAGATACCAGTCCATTTCTTTCTCTTATTTCAGATACAACAACACCTAAAATATGCAAAAAGATAGCGCCTAACAGGGTGTAGAACGCATATTTATGTAAGGTTATAAATGGTTTTCTGAAGGCTCTCATTTCTTTATAACTTTCTGCATTCACATTTTCTTTTGAGCCCGGTTTCAAATCAGCCATTTTGCTATGATCGTCTATCACCCATTCTGCTATTTCATGGCCTATAGGTGGAAAATATAAATCAGTACCCGCCAGCACAAGCCCGGTAACAGCCTGTGTACCAAGTAATAAAAACAAAAACGCAACCATTAACCTTGCAACAGGGTTATGACCTAAATAACCGGGTGGATGCCCTTCTTTTATACCTTTGACATACTGCTTTAAAGACTCATTATATTTTTTTCCAATGGGTAATATTGCACCCAGTCTGGAATATTTATTTCCCAGAAAAAACCAGATGAATCGCCAGGTTAGATTAAGCGCAAAAATATATCCCAGATAGACGTGTATGGTCTTAAGTAAAATCTTGCCATCACCACTAACACCGAAGTTTTTATTAAAGTAGATAACCAGCCCAACACCAATTAAACCAATAATGCATATAACATTGACCCAGTGGAATATTCTGACTGATCGATCCCAAACCGAATAGGCACTAAACTTAGCCTGAATATTATTAGGTTCCTGCATATTTTTTATCCTGGATTAAATAAATGACACACATACATGCATCTAACAGTCTTTAATGCTAAATCAATTAAGGTAAAAAAAGAAATAATTTTTTTATAAGAGAGCTTTGCACGATGCTAATCCTGTCATCCCGGCATGCTTTTGAACCGAGATCTAGGGATACTCTGATTAAGTATGGTTAGAATTAATCAGAGTATCCCTAGTGCTTTAAAGCACTAATAGTCACTAGATTCCTGCTAGAAGCATGCAGGAACGACGATAAAAACGGTATAATTTTATTTCCTACAAAGGTCTCTATAAATATTTAATCTCTGCAATAAACAGGCTTGCAGTAGTTTTTTAAATCAGGATTTAACTTTATTAATAATCAAGGAAACTTTCTGACCTGGTTTCACTTCCACATTAGTCACCTCGCCATAGATGTCACCCGCAGCCGAACCGGCCACACCTGAGCGGGAAATTTTAGCGCCCACTATAACGCGATCAAAGTTAGATAGTTTCATTGTAGGCATCATGGCCATTTCATCATTTAAGTTAATGGTAAAAGGTAAAGATGAAACAGTCTGCTTACTCGCTGCCAGCGGCATAGGAGGCCCTGCAACGGCTTTAGCATAAACAAAAACCACATCATTAGCTGATACTTTATTCTTAAATTCATCGCCTAAAGATACTGATACCTGAATCTCCACCGTGGCAGCAAGCTGTTTATATTTTTTAGCCACTTTATCTTCAACAGATTTAGCTACCGCATCAATTTCACCTGCTGTTAAATTCTGTTCTGATTTGGCAATTAAGCCATGCAGCTGTGATAAATACTCTGGATTACTCGCCAGCATAGGTTGCAGTATTAAAAAGTGTTTTAATGAAGTTTTAAATTCTTTGGCTTCTACAGCCGCCATTCCCGCCATCCATAACGCCTGTTGATTATCTGGCTCGATGGTTAATGCTTTTTCTATTGCCTCTCGAGGCTCACCTGCCAAACTGCCTTTTCTGCTCATAGCCAGAGCATCCGCATAATAAACTAGAACATTGGCGTTATCGGTAATTAACTCTGTGGTTTTTTTATAGGCAGCAACAGCTTTATCATAATGCTTCAGCGTCATGTAAGTTCTTGCCAGCATAAACCAGCCTTCGGCATTATCAGGCTCATTTTTTAAACGAGCCGCTAACTGTACTACCGCATCATCCAGAGAAAGCTTCGGCGCATCATTAGTAACCTGCTGCGATACTTTTTTCCCGTCAATGGCATCAAACTGACCTAACTGCGTATATAGAAGAACAGATACAACAGGTATTGCAATAGCTAATAACAAAGCAACAGGCATGGAATTCTGTTCTGTTATTTGCTGTTGATTATCTGCTGAAACAGATAAATCCAGTGCAAGATTATTTTCCAGCTCCTGTTTGGCCTGCTCAAAATTTTGCTGTGATAACTCACCATTTTCCAGCAACTGTTTTAACTCATCAAGACGATCACGGGCGATCTGTGTATTTAGCTCATCAAAATTATTTCCCTGCAAACTATTTTTTCTAAGCAATACAGGCACAATAAAAGCCAGTGCTAATATAATTAATAAACTAATTGTTATTACAAATTCCAACATATATATTCTCAAAAATTTTCTTTTAAATTACAGGTTTTTTATTCATCCAATAATGAATGTGCTTTGTGTTTCTGTTGTTCAGATAATTCAACATCATCTGGCTGCTTCTGCTTTCGCATAAACGAAACCACCACAAACCCAGCAACGATAAAAAATAATACCGGGCCAAACCAGAGCAAATATGTTGTTGTTTTTAACGGTGGTCGATACATAACAAAGTCACCATAACGGGAAACCATGTAATCCACTATTTCATCACGACTAGAACCTTTTTCCAGCATCTCAATGACCTGGCGTCTTAAATCCTGTGCAAGCTCTGCGTTTGAATCCGCCAGGTTCTGGTTCTGACAAACTAAACAACGTAACTCATGAATTAAAACTTTGTAGTCTGCTTCCATTTGCTCATTGGCAAATGTCAGGCTCTCTATTTTTGCCTGTACCGAAAAAGAAAAAATAAAAAACATAACTGATATAGAAACGCAGAGGCGCAGTGATTTCTGTATTTGTTTATATGCTTCACATATAAACAGGCTATTATTTATTCCTCTGAGGCTCTGTGACTCTGCATCAAATCTTTTAGCTCTCATCCCTGCTCCGCCTGTAATTTTCTGACTAAAGGCAATAGCCTCTCCTCCAGTATTTCATAATAAATTGGCCCGGCATGTTTATCACGAATCACACCTTTTTTATCAATAATAAAAGTTTCTGGCGTGCCATAAACACCGTAATCAATACCGGTACGGCCTTCAGCATCCACGGCATTTACCACATAGGGATTACCCAGTTGTTTTAACCAGGCTTTGGCCGGGCCATTTTCATCTTTGTAGTTCAGACCCACAATGGGTACTTCACCTGTTTTTGCCAGAGCCATTAAGGTTTTATGTTCAGAGCGACAGGATACACACCAGGTTGCCCAGACATTAAGCATCCACACCTTACCGAGCATGTCTTTATTAGAAATGCTCATTTCAGGGTATTGCAACTGTGGCAATGAAAATTCTGGCGCGGGTTTATCAATCAACACTGAGGGAATGTCGCGTGGATTAAGACTTAAACCCATATACAACAAAACCATTAAAACAATAAAACCAATGGGAACTAAAAAACGTGACACTAGACAGCCTCCGCTGCAGAATTTTCTAATGAACTATCTGCTTTTACTTTCATGCGATAACGGCGATCAGTGGCAGAAACTAAACCACCCAATGCCATAAATAATGAGCCCACCCAGATCCAGCGAATAAAGGGCTTGTGATACAGACGCACGCTCCATGCTCCTTCATTATTTAAGGGTTCACCTAATGATACATACAGGTCTCTAAATATACCGGGGTCTATGCCCGCTTCTGTCATGGGCATGCCACCTGCGTTGTACAAACGTTTCTGAGAATGCAGTTCAGCAACCTTTTTACCATCTTTAGTAACCGTAAATGAACCTTCTGTTGCTCTATAGTTTGGCCCCATTTTTTCTTTTACGTTATTAAAGGTAAATTCATAACCGCCAATATCGTAACTTTTACCTGCTTCAAGACGCACATCTTTTTCTGTGCTTAATTGCGTGGTTAAAGTAATACCAACAACAAACATTGCCACGCCAATATGCGCGAGAGTCATGCCAATAAAAGATCGGGGCACCTGCATCAACGCTGTAAATTTATTTTGTTTTGTAGCAATACGATCATATAAATTCTGTAGCCCTGTATAGGTTATCCAGACACCTAGAGTAATAGCCAGTGCAACACTAAAATTAAAATCATCAGCAACCACAAAGGTTAAAGCGACACCCAGCACAATACTAATAACGGCCGCCAGTTTTACATTATTTATCAAACGCGAAATCGTATCCTGTTTCCATCGTGTATTCACTGCAACACCTAACAACACAGCAATGGGAATAGTTAAAATAACAAACACCAGATCAAAATAAGGAGGGCCAACTGATATTTTACCCAGATCTAATGCATCAATTGCTAATGGATACAGTGTGCCCAGTAAAACAAAGAATGCGACGACGACTAATAAAACATTATTAATTAGCAGAGCAAATTCACGTGATACCAGATTAACGCGTGATGCACTTTTTATATCTGGCGCTCGCCATGCGTATAAAAACAAAGAACCACCCACAACAACAGCCAGAAAAATAAGAATAAACACGCCACGTGCGGGGTCTGTTGCAAAGGCGTGCACCGATGTCAGAACACCTGATCGAACAAGGAATGTGCCTAATAAACTTAATGAGAAAGCAAACACAGCCAATAACACCGTCCATGCTTTAAACACGCCGCGTTTTTCTGTAGCGGCTAATGAATGAACTAGCGCTGTGCCCACAAGCCATGGCATAAATGACGCATTTTCTACTGGATCCCAGAACCACCAGCCGCCCCAGCCAAGCTCGTAATAAGCCCACCAGCTTCCCAGTGCGATACCTGCGGTTAAAAATAACCAGGCAACATTAGTCCAGGGGCGTGACCATTTTGCCCAGGCGCTGTCTAATCGCCCCCCCATCATGGCGGCAATAGCGAATGCAAAAGCAACAGAAAATCCTACATACCCCATATATAACAGAGGCGGGTGAATAATAAGCCCAGGGTCCTGTAATAGAGGATTTAAACTACGGCCTTCAAGAGGAATGGGAAACATGCGTTCAAATGGATTAGATGTCAGCAGCGCAAATAACAGGAAACCAATACTCACTAATCCCATCACAGACAATACACGAGCACGCATAACCTGCGGCATACTGCGACTAAAAATACTCACCGCCATAGTCCATAAAGAAAGCAACCATGCCCATAATAATAATGAACCTTCGTGACCTCCCCATACCGCTGAGATACGATAAATTAACGGCAGTTCTGTATTAGATTGCTTGGCCGCATAAGCCACTGAAAAATCATTTTCTATAAATGCCCAGGTCAGACATATAAAACTGATGGTGATAAACAATGCCTGTCCTAATGCAGCAGGTTGTGCCACCGCCATCCAGGCAGGCTGTTTTCTAAATGTGCCCAGTAATGGAACTGTACCTAAAATTGCAGCCAGACAAAAAGCCAGTATAAGTGCAAAGTGACCTATTTCAGGAATCATAATTTATTTCCGTTATGTTCTATCAAACCAGCATCTTTCAACGTGTCGGCAACTTCTGGCGGCATATAGTTTTCATCATGTTTCGCCAGTACCTGATCTGCAATAAAAAGATTACCGACCACTTTGCCGGTGGCCACTATACCCTGACCTTCACGGAATAAATCAGGAAGAATACCTTCATATTGAACACTAATGGTTTCAGCTGTATCGGTAAGATCAAAATTAATTTTCAGGCTATCGGGGTCACGATTAACCGTTCCCTCAACCACCAGACCACCTAAACGGAAACTGTGATCTTTAGGTGCCTCACCTGCTTTCACTTGCGTAGGGCTGAAGAAATATAAAAGATTTTCATTAAAAGCCTGTAATGCAAGAGTGATAGCAATTGCTACACCCGATACCAGTACAGCTACAAAGGTCATTCGTTTTTGGCGGGGAGTCATAATTTTTCTCTAAATTTAGGCTATTTATCAAGCAAGTGAAAAACATTTTAAGGTTTTCTAATATAGGCCACTTTGCCTTTGGTCAATATTAGCAAGATAAGACCGCTTATTTACCCGTTAGTTCTGCTGTTTTTGTCTTTCCTGTTGACGATATTTAATACGCAGATCTTTAATAATCTCTTTTTTAGATAAAATAGGCTTAATAAAAATAATCGCCAGCACAACAAAAGACAGCCCATAAGATGACCAGACATATAAGGCATAACCGCCCATATGGAAGAATTCACTAAGACTCATAATTCTGAAACCCTTGAATGAACAGTGTGTAGAGTCGTCCTCATGAACGGCATGGCGTAACAAAAAACTAAGGGAATGGCTAGCTTCCTTGCCGCAGTTTTTTGTATAGCCATGCAGATTATGAGGGCGGCTATACATACTGTAGCGCCGCTGAAAACAGCAATAAAATTAAAATTTATTATAAAGTTCATTAATACCATATTGTTACAGTTTACAAAAAGCGATCATTCATGGGCTTCAGAATTCAGTACGACCTCTTTCACCCAACGACTATTTTGTTCACGTTTGAGCAACTCACCCCTGGCTCGCATCAATACCGATGTGGCGTAATACAACTTGAAAGCAACCGCCATTAATAACAATGGAATAAGCATTGAAATATGAATAGAGGGTTTATCTAATTTAGTCACCGTCGCGCCCTGATGCAAAGTACTCCACCACTCCACTGAATAATGAATAATGGGAATATTAACTGTACCCACTAAAGCCAGTATTGCGCCTGCTCTGGCAGCATTTCTGGGATCTTCAATTGAAGCCTGTAGCGCAATAAACCCCAGATATAAAAATAGTAAAATCAGCTCAGATGTCAGTCTCGCATCCCAGACCCACCACGCACCCCACATGGGCTTGCCCCAAAGCGAGCCTGTGGCCAGCGCCAGAAAGGTAAATGCAGCGCCAATTGGAGCACTGGCTGAAGCAACAATATCAGATAACTTAATACGCCAGATCAGGCCAACTGCACCTGAAACAGCCATCACCATATAAATAAACATGGACATCCACGCAGCAGGTACATGAACAAAGATAATACGGTAACTATCACCCTGCTGATAATCAGGTGGTGCTTTTACAAGGCCATAATAAAGGCCTGCAATCAGAAATAATAAACATGACCAGCCAAACCACGGAATGAGCTTGCCGGACATATAATAAAAATTCTTTGGCGATGAAAATTTATGGACTATTGCGGGTAATTTCATATTGTTTAATCTAGTAGGTCGACAACCCTTTGCCGACATAACCTTCAAATATTATTCATTACATCTGTCGGCAAAGGGTTACCGACCTACGCTATTCTTAGTTTGTAGGAGCGGCTTTAGCCGCAAAATTATTTAATCCGGATATCGCAGCTAAAGCCGCTCCTACAATTTTACTCCAGACTAATACGTAAAGCTGCCGCAGTCGCTAGCGGTGCTAATGTTATAGACAGCACCAGAACCGCAGATAAAAAATAAAGCTGACCTCTTATCGCCATATCCGCTAAATGCGCATCCACAGCGTTGGCGGAGAATATCAGAACCGGGATATACAAAGGAAGCACTATTAACGACAACAGCATGCCACCTCGGCGTAAGCCTACTGTTAATCCCATGCCAATAGCACCAATCAGACTTAAAATGGGCGTGCCTATCGCCAGCGTCAGCATCAGCACACCCAGACCTTCTTCAGGCAAATACATAAATATGGCCAACATGGGTGCCAATAAAATCATTGGAAATCCTGTGACTAACCAGTGGCTAATAATCTTGGCTAATACCAGCACAGATAATGAATGAGGACTAATTAATATTTGCTCTAAAGTACCATCGTCATAATCCGCTCGAAATAATGTATCCAGTGCCAGCATAGAGGCCAGTAACGCAGCCACCCAGATGACACCCGGAGCCATAGTCATTAGTAACTCTTTTTCGGGCGTAGTTCCCAATGGGAACAACATAACAACCAGTATGAAGAAAAATAATGGATTGAGTAATTCATTGCGGTGACGATAAGCCAGACGTAAGTCACGCTTTAATAGAGTAAAAAATGCGGTGGATAGCTTTGCTTCCATCAGGCTACCTCTTCCAGTTGCGTTTTGGGCAACACCAGTCGCTTATAGGTACAGCCTTCAACCGTTACAGGCTGATGTGACGTGATAAGAAGTATGCCGCCAGCCTGTATATGTCTGGCAAAAACGCCTTCAAGAAATGCGACAGCCGCTATATCTAATGACGTATAAGGCTCATCAAGAATCCAGATTTTGGCCTGACTGAGTAATAATTGCGCCAAAGCTACTCGCCTTTTTTGACCTGCAGATAAGTTGCCGCTGGTGACATCCTCAAAACCGTACAGCCCAACCTGATATAAAGCTTCTTCAATACCATTTTGAGTTTTGCTGCCAAACAGGGCTTTTGACATACATAAATTTTCAACAGGTGTTAGCTCAAATTTAATACCGGGTTTATGACCTAAATAGAGTAAGTTCTGAAAATACTGGCCATCAGGGTCTTTAATACCCTGCCCCTGCCACAATACTTTTCCCTCTTCTGGCTGTGCAAGGCCTGCCAGAATGCGTAACAAACTGGTTTTACCACTGCCATTTTCACCTTCTACACGCAACACCTGCCCCGAGTCGAGTTCAAAGTTCAAATCAGTGAACAGCTCACGATAACCTCGTGTACAGCTTAAATTCTGTACACTTAATCCTGAGGGTGGTTTATTCATTCAAAAAGATTCCGAAAATAGTCAGCGGCTGTGATTCTACCGAGATTTATGATTTTATAAACAGGCATTTGTATATGGCTATGATATCTTTGCGTCATATCAAGCAATATAAGCTCAAGATATTGAAAAATATAAAAAAACAATCGAATCAGCACATTCTTATATAAATAAAATACAGTCATCGATTAATAATCTTTGTTGGACGGCCTTTATAGTTATTAGATATAAGTAAACCTTAGCTTGATAAATATCAATTAAATACTTGCACTTCCAACTGATTTTATCAAGTTAAAATACACCACCCCATCTGAGGAGAAACAAATATGATCGTTCAAGACATCATGACAACATCTGTAAAAGTAACCACCCCCGACACATCAATTAAAGAAATCGCATCCATCATGTGCTTTAACAAAATATCAGGTGTACCTGTCGTTGATGAGAACAAACAAATGGTTGGTGTACTGTCAGAAAAGGATATTCTCCATTATATGTTCCCAGACGTGGGTGAAATCATGGGTGATAGTGGCAATACACTGGATTATGAAGAACTTGAAGGCAACTATCATGATGTCATGAATAAAAAAGTAGGTGACCTGATGTCATCTACAGTTGCAACAGTAAGCCCTGACATTCCCGTACTTAAAGCCGCTTCCATGATGTGGCTTAAAAAAATACGTCGTATTCCTGTAACAGAAGGCGATAAACTGGTTGGCATTATCAGTATTGGCGATGTGCATAAAGCTATTTTTCAGGATAATCTAATTAATAACTAAGAACCTCAATTTAATACTTAGAGAGCTTTGCACGAAATAAATCCCGTCATCCCGGTATGCTTTTGAGCCGGGATCCAGTGGTCTTAAAACTTTAAAGTCACTAGATTCCTGCTAAAAGCATGCAGGATAAAAGTGCTGGGAGCGCTTTTAAACAGGCTATGCCTGGCAGTAAGGTGGAGGACAGGAGTCCGAAGTAATGACAAAAATGTGGTTAGTTTTTTGATAGCCTGTTCTCGTACAAAGATCTCTTAAAATTTACAAAGGGCGCTTAGCGTCCTTTTTTGTTTTCAAGCCATTCTGTTTAACTTTAAATCCTCAATTCCTGAGCTATAATCGTACGAATATGCTGGTTAAATCTACAAGGAACATAATGATAAAAAGAATAGTTCAGGCACTCGCGCTCTCATCGGTATTTCTCATATCAACCAGCTGGGCAGAAGATGCATTTAATATGCAAACATTGCAAAATCTGTCCAAAACTTATCAACAACAGGCTGCTTATGATTATGCCAGTAAATATATAGAGCAGATGGAAGGCGACCCTTATTTTGATTATATTTATGGTGTTTCAGCTATAGATACAGGGCATGCCAGCCAGGGTGTTTTTGCACTGGAAAGAGTACTACTGGCTTTTCCAGAAGATCATGTGGCACGACTTGAATTAGCACGAGGCTATTTTGTTCTTGAAGAATACCCCAGAGCTCGACAGGAGTTTGAACGGGTTCTTGAAGTTAACCCACCTCCAGGTGTTGTTAAAACAACCGAAAATTTTCTTGATCGTATCCGTCTTAAAGAAGCGCGTTACAAAACAACATCTAATGCTTATGTTGAAGTCTCTTTCGGTTCAGATAGCAATGTAAATAGCGGTGTCGATGCCGATAATTTAACATTAATTACATTATCTGGAGACAGCCTTGGACAGGATGATACATTTAGTTCTATAGCAGCCTCATATCAGATCACTCATCCTTTTACAGCAGGCTGGATGGTAAATACATCATTAACCGCCAATATAAGAAAAAATTCAGAGTTAAGCCAGTTTGATACAACCACTTCAACCTTGCAGGCAGGCATAACACGTCTTTATAAAGACAGCCGCTTCAAAGCCAATATCCTTGCTCAGGACTACTCACTGGATGGCAATGATTATCGATCACTATTTGGTTTAAGTTTTGAATGGTTCAATGCACTTTCTCAGCAGTCTAATATAACAACCACTTTTCAATATGCAGTCCTTGATTATCCCGACCTGAAAATTAAAAACTCTAACTTAATGACTTTAGGCTTTGGTTACAGTAAATCTTTTTCTGCTAATTTATCCCCTGTATTTTTTAGCTCACTAAATATTGGCAGTGAGTTAGCTGAAGATGATACCAATACTGGTTCATTATCTGATACTGAGAGAAGCATCCTGGGATTAAGAGCAGGAGTGGTATTAAGTATTACTCCCAAACTTGCATTACAGACATCATTTAGCTGGCAGAACAGTTCTTATAAAGGCGAAAATCTATCTTATATAATTCTTACAGGAAACAGCTTAAAACGTGATGATGATTACACAACTGCCGATGTTAATTTAATCTGGCTATTCAGAAAAAACTGGCGACTAAATACAAAATTTGGCTATTCAGAAAACAGCTCGAATGTAGAGCTTTATTCATATGACAGAACAACAATCAATCTAAATCTGAATTATGCATTTTAATTACAGGAATCATTTTGAGGCAGAGCTATGAACAGGAAGAGCGCATTTAAAAATATTTTTTCTACATCAATTATTTCATGTTTAATATATTTCTCTACCAGCATAACAAACGTTAGTATCGCAGACGTTATTAATAACAGTCAATGGCTGGTTAAATCAGGCGACAGTGTTTATCGCATTGCTCGAAAAATGCATCCTGAAAATCCAAAACTAAGGGCAAAATTTCGCAGGGAATTAGTTAAAAATAATCCCGATATTTTTAGCAAAGGCGCTCGCCAGATGAGCATTGGCGTTACATTAAATTTACCCGATTTTTCAGTCAAAAAAATAAAACCGAAACAACAGATACCCGTCATTGCAGTTAAATCAGAAATTAAAAAAGCACAACCTGCAAAAGAAAAAATCATTATTACTGAAGTCATTGAAGCCGAAATTATCACGCCTGACCCGGAAGATATTATTGGCAAAGTTATTATCAATATAGGTGGACTTGAAGCCGTTAACCGAGGTGAAGCACGCCAGTTAAAACGTAACTCAAAAATATACCGTGGCGACACATTAAAAACACTAAATAGAACACACACTCAAATACGAATGAAAGATGGCGCATTACTGTCTATGCGACCAAACACAGAGTTACGCATTGCCGAATACAACTACAATGGAAGTGAAGATGGTACTGAGCGTAGTTTATTAGAATTAATCAGAGGTGGTTTTAGAACAATTACCGGGGCTATTGGACATCGCAACAAGCAAAATTATCAGGTGAAAACATCCGTTGCTACAATTGGTATTCGTGGCACTCATTATGGACTTATGCTTTGTAATGCAGGTAGCTGCACCAGTGAAGACGGGCTAAAAGATGGATTATATGGTGGTGTTGTTGATGGCGAAATAACCACAAAAAATGAAAGTGGCGAATATCACTTTACAAATGACCAGTATTTTCATGTTGCATCTAGCCAGCAAAAACCTACCGTGCGCTTAATTCCTCCCCCCATATTTCATGGCGATAACGAAGGAAAAACAGAGAAAGAAAAATCAAAAGAAACTGCCGACAATAAACCTGATAACAAACCTGAAAATAGACCTGAGCAAAAAGCTGATAATAAAAAAGAAAATCATAGACCATTCGTTAGAAACAATGCGCGAGTGAGAAGCCACTTTCAAAGAAATGACTTTTCACCCATTCCGGTAAAACCGCCCTTAACACCCGATCAGGATACCAATGTACAAACAGATATTGCACCACCTGATATAAAAACAGCGCCTGCAGGTTCAGGAATGGCGATTAGTTTTTTAATGTCTGATGCAGCAGGAAATATTAATGGAGCTGGCGCTCCAATTCTTGTCACCGGCCTGAACAACAACCTGATATTTTTGAAAGATTTAGTCTTATCTAATGGTATAACAGCAACAATACCATTTGGCGCACATGAAGAATTTCTTGATACTCAAACAGGAACACTTTATGGCCATGATATATCCGCTGAATCACCCGATGGCAGCAAAGCGGTTTTCATCGAAACCAGCTCGGGTGCTAACCTGCCTTTAAGTGTTGTATGGGGGCGCTGGCAAGGTGCTTTTCTTGCATTAGAAAATGGCACTCAAGCACCACTATTACCTGTCGCTGCTAACAATAATTTCCATTTTATATACAGCAATAACTTAACTTCTCCTGATAATATTACCGCATTAGGTGGCACACGTGCGCGAATATACAAAACAGTGGGAGGCACAAGTCCAACCGATCACGCTGGTAATACAGGCCTTAATTTTGCGAATATAGTGACCAGTATAGATTTCACCAATCAGCGCATGGATAACTACCAGATAACATCAACCGTAAATAACACCACTTATCGCGCATCCTCTGGAACAGTTGCTTTTAGCGAATTATTGTCTGGGCGAAACTTTAATTTAACAGGCACAGGTTTTGATGGAGAAGCTGACCTGGTTTTTGTTGGACAAAGCGCAGGCGGCGCAATGAGTTCTTACTCTATTTTTGACACCAGTGGCCTGGGGGGTATTTCTGGCGTTTCCTTATTAAGCCCGATAACTGACCCTGTAGCAGCCGATGACTCAACCATGCTTTACAGCTTTACTGATACTTTAAATGGACGTTTTTTTGGCAATATACAAACACTTTCAGGTAGCGCTGATAACCTGTATCTTGATAACACAGCAACAGCAACTGCTGGCGCATACACACCTTTTATTGCCCATGAATCAGCCCCCTTACCCAGCTTGGGTGCCAGAGACTTTTTAATGAATCCCGCCGCAACAAGTAATCTACTTGAATTTGGAGCAGCCGTTCAGGTTACAAGCCCTGTAGACGGCTCAATTATACCCGTAACAGTAAACTGGGGACGCTGGGATGCCAATGCGGTTACCGCAATAGAAGATGGGCAGTCTATTCAGCACAATGAACTTCATTACATATACAGCAATAACCTGACACCGGCGAGTCAACTTGCATCGTTAACAGCAACAATATCCTATTCAACTATTGGTGGAACCTTACCAACAGATAATCTTGGAGGCACCGGCACAGCACCCGCAAATATTTCAATGAGCGTTAATTTTACAACTCAAACAGTTGACTCTTTTAGCATTAGCGCCAGTTCAGGTAATGCCAGTTATTTTGTTGATGCAGTAACCGCTGTCGATTTTGCCAATCTAAGCAATGGCATTTCTTTAATAGAAAGCTCCACCCCTTCCTGTGGTAGCTTTACTGTACTATGCACAGGAACCGCTCTGCTTAATTTTATTGGCCCCAATGCCGAAGGCGCAATCACTTCCTATGTTATTGGAGAACCTGATGGCAGCAGCCTTATCAGTGGCACAGCATTACTGGATTCGCAACCCCAATATTAATTCGGTTTTTATAGAAAGTTTTGAATGTATTTAAACAAATGCAGGTTAATGCTACGCCCGCTTAAATACATTCAAATCTGTCGCCTTATAACTTACGGGTATTAAAACGCTACCCTTTATAGATATTGATCATTGCCTCTTTTTTCCCTATCCTCCCCTGCCTACCTATTTAGCAGAGAAAACCTATGGCGGGCGTGCCTAATTATACCGATACCGAACTCTGGACAATTGAATCCACCCTGAAAGAGCGCTGGGGGGAAGACTGCAATATTGAGCTGCAACTGGCAGATTCTGATGTTCGCCTGAGCATGAGTGATCGCGAATCGACTGAATGCCCTGTTGTCATCTGGGAACATGATGGCTGTAATTTTGTGGTTATTAAAACCGGTATGCAGAATTATCGATGCCAGTTTTTCTATCGCGGTTATCAGCAATACGGCACCGGGGAATATGAATATGACGACATTGGTGACTGTATTGTCTCATTGTTACAGGTTCAGGCCGATCAGGCACGTGACTCTCAAATAGATGATGAAAACCGCCCTGAATATGTTCGTGGTCAGGAAAAACCACTGGAATGAAGACCTCTTCTTAAACCTTTAGATCAAACAGTTTGGCACTTTAGCCGCTGTTTTGTATAATGCCGCAGCTAATTTACCCGCCGAAGCTTTATTGCGGCATCTAAAAAACACCAAACCAGCACAGGATTGCTGGCTTACTGAATATTAAAGATCACTATTCAGTGCAAATTCGTAGCTATTCAGGTTGCTCTGCATAGTTACTTTAAAAGATTAATAATTTAGAGGACTACTCATGAGCAAGAAAAATGCTTTTTACGCACAATCTGGCGGTGTAACTGCTGTTATCAACGCTTCTGCATGTGGCGTTATTGAAACTGCACGTAAGAATTCTGACAAAATCGGTACTGTTTACGCAGGTCGTAACGGCATTATCGGCGCACTGGAAGAAGATCTTATCGATACTGATCTGGAATCTGCTGAAGATATCGCAGCCCTTAAACACACGCCATCTGGTGGCTTCGGTTCTTGCCGCTTCAAGCTTAAAAGTCTGGAAGACAATAAAGCAGAGTACGAACGTCTAATCGAAGTATTCAAAGCTCATAATATCGGTTACTTCTTCTACAATGGCGGCGGTGACTCTGCTGATACCTGCTACAAGGTTTCTCAGCTTTCTGAAAAAATGGGTTACCCTGTGCAGGCAATTCACGTTCCTAAAACAGTTGATAATGATTTACCCATCACTGACAACTGCCCTGGTTTTGGTTCAGTGGCTAAATATATCGCTATTTCTGCATTAGAAGCATCTTACGATGTTCGCTCTATGGCTAAAACATCAACCAAGATTTTCGTTCTTGAAGTTATGGGTCGTCACGCTGGCTGGATCGCAGCTGCCGGCGGTTTAATTGAGGACGAAGGCATTCCTGTTGTTATCCTGTTCCCTGAAGTTGAATTCGATCAGGATAAGTTCATGGCTCAGGTTGATGCAAAAGTTAAAGAACACGGCTTCTGCACTATCGTTGTATCTGAAGGCATCCATTACCCTGA